>JANQIV010000145.1 GCA_028282005.1 Melioribacteraceae bacterium
AATCAAAAACATCGCTAGTTAAGCGGCTTTTACTTCGTCTGCAATATCTTGAGAAATCAGAATCCTTCCACAAGATTCACAATTAAACATTCTCTTGGATTGACGAATTTCAATCTGCCTTTGTGGCGGAACAACATTATGACAACCTGAACAAGCTGAGCGGATAATAGGCACAACAGCTTTACCGGCTTTAGCTTTGCGGATTCTCATATAAGCATTGTAGTCAGGCTTTCTTACAGTGTTAGCAACTTTATCTCGTTCCACTTTAAGATTATCTTCTTCTTTTTCGTTTGATTTGATAATCTTTTTCAATTCTTCTTCTTTAGTTTTAAGCTCTTCATTTAATTCATCTAATTCCGGAGTTAACTCATCAATTTCAATTTTCAACTTCTCCATTAATTCTTCTAAAGCGATGTTTTCGTTTTCAAACTTTTCAATACTTTCTTCAGAATGATCTATTTCTTTTGTCAGCGCATCGTATTCTTTATTGTTTCTTACTTTATAAAGCTGGGCTTTATATTTTTTTAGATCACTGTTCATTTTTGCTATATCGTTGTCATTGTTTTTCCTTTTTTCAACAGCGTCATCTTTTTCTTTTATTTTCGAATCGATTACCTCTTTCTTTTCATTGATTCTACCAGTCAGATCATTTACGGCTAAAGGTAAATCTCCTCTTAGCTCTTCAAGTTGATCAAGTTTATCATCAATCAACTGAAGCTCATATAGTACTTTTAATCGATTAACCAATTTTAGACTCCTTACATTTTGAAAAACTTTACGGGATTGGTTGATCCCTCAAACTTGTAAATATTTATTTCATTATCGTTTATAAACTTTTTTAATTTCTTTTGAACAATGTTCAGAACATGAATTTCTGTTTCATAATGGCCGGCATCAACAAACAAAATTTTGTCTTTTGCCTCTTCAAAAGAATGATACTTAATATCAGCCGTTACAAAAGCATCCGCTTTTAGTTTTATCGCTTTCTTAAGTAAATCCGAACCGCTTCCTCCGCAAACCGCCACTTTACTTATTGTATCATTATTTACAATTGAATGTCTTACGGAATCAGTTTTTAGGGTTTTACAAACATGAGTTAAAAAATCTTCCGTATTCATTGGAGCTGCAAGTATACCGATAACACCGTAGCCGTAATTAACATTTTTATTTTTTAAAGGATAAACATCAAATGCTGGTTCTTCATAAGGGTGTGCACTGATCAGAGCTTTTGTGACTTTATTTATTTTCCAAGAATCAACTAAAACTTCCAATCTAATTTCATCTACTTTTTGGAGGGTTTCTTTTTCACCAATTGCCGGATTAGCATTTTCAGAACTTAAAAATGTGCCATGACCTTGCAATCTATAACTGCAATTACTGTATTCCCCGATTATTCCCCCGCCAGCTTCAAAAATTGCTTTTGAGACTTCATCCAGATTTTCTTTAGGTACAAATGCTACTAACTTAAATTGATTGCTCTCCTGATTAGCAAGAAATTGCTGCTTTTCTAAACCGATCACATTTGCAAGTTCAAAGCTTACACCTTCTTTTGTAAAATCTAAGTTAGTGTGTGCACTAAAAACAGTGATATCGTTTTTTATTAATTTTTCTATCAAACTCGATTTTTCGTCTTTGTCAAAATCTAGTTTTTTAATTGGATTAAAAATGAATGGGTGATGTGTGAAAATAAAATTGCAGTTTTTCGAAATTGCTTCGTTTAGTACTTCTTCGTTCAGTTCTAGGGAGAGGAGGATGTTTTTTACTTTTGTTTTACCGGAGCCGACTTGAAGTCCGACATTGTCTCTCTCCCAAGCTACGCCTGGTGGAGCCCAGTCCTCCATATATTTTATTAGATCAGTACAATACATCATTTAAAATAAAAAAAATGCACTCATTCAATCGAGTGCATTTAATCGTGATTTAAACCTTTATTTGTCTTATTTCTTTTGCCTGCGATATTTTCAAAGTTCCAAAACTTATATATTAGTAAAGCAATATAGCTTAAAAGCAGGTTATATTCAATAAATTAACAATTGATTAATCTTGGGCAACTGGTTCAACCCACATGTTGTCTTCTTTAATCAAATCAATCAATTGGTCAACCGCAAACTCGGACTCAATGTTTCTTTTTACTACTTCTTTGCCTCGGTAAAGTGTTATCTTTCCGACACCGGAACCGACGTAGCCATAATCAGCATCAGCCATTTCGCCGGGCCCATTAACAATACAGCCCATAATTCCGATTTTAACTCCTTTCAAATGTCCGGTTCTGTTGCGGATTTTATTGGTTACTTCAACAAGATCAAACAACGTTCTTCCGCACGAAGGGCAAGCAATATATTCTGTTTTTGAAATTCGAACACGCGCTGCTTGCAATATTCCGAATGATAGTAGATTGATAAATTCTTTGTTTTCATTTTCACTGTCTATCCAGACTCCGTCGCCGAATCCGTCAACAAAAAGTGAACCTATGTCGGTTGAAGAAAAAAGCATTAATTTGTGTTCTTCAAGATTGCCGTAGCTTCTCTTAATTATTACAGGATTTTTAATTTCTTTGTTGAGCAAATCAATAAAAATTCTGCGCTGCTCAGGCATGCCGTGCGAATTGTCTGTTTCGATAATGAAAATTACTTTCTCGTCATTTTTGATTTTTTCGAAATCGTCACTTAAAACATCATCCAAATCCAATAAAACGAAATTCATTAAAAATGATTTTTCTTTGGCAGAGATGTATTTTGTAATTGATAGTAATGGAAATCCTTTTGATTTATTATCTAATGATTTCCAAAACTCAAAATCGTAAATAGCTTTGCAGTTATTGGGGATATCAAAATTAAGTTCATTTTTCCCAAGATAAATAAGATCGGCAGCAGCATCGGTCATATTCCATTTGTCAAGCTCTTCAGAATATTTTAATCCAACTTTCTCAAAATCGGAATAATTGACTTCGCTTAGTTTGCTGAAATCAGCAACAACTTTTGGAGGATTTTTATAGCCAATACTAGCAACTTCAAATGAACTTCTCTTTTGATAATCAAATGGATTATATGGCAGATCGTCAACCGGGATAATGGTTTTATGATCTTCTCTATCTTCATATCGGTCTGCAAGATCAATTGCAACCGGGGCTTCATTTTCCGGTTCTTCAGTTAGCGATACTCTTATGGTATCGCCGATACCGTCTTCAAGCAAAGCGCCAATACCCAATGCTGATTTAATTCTTCCATCTGCACCATCGCCGGCTTCAGTTACTCCCAAATGTATTGGGTAGTTCATTCCGCTTTCGATCATTTTATTTACAAGTAAGCGGTAAGCTTCAACCATAACTTGTGTGTTGCTTGCTTTCATCGATAAAACTAAGTCATGGTAATTATGATCTTCACAAATACGAATAAATTCCAATGCCGATTCAACCATCCCCAAAGGTGAATCGCCGTAGCGACTCATAATTCTGTCGGATAGTGAACCGTGGTTTGTACCGATTCGCATTGCTGTTCCGTGCTCTTTACACACTTTCACAAGCGGAGAAAATTTTTCATAAATTCTTTCAATCTCTGCATTGTACTGTTCGTCTGTATATTCAATTATGTCGAATTTCTTTTTATCAGCATAGTTACCCGGGTTAACTCTAACTTTTTCAACAATTCGTGCAGCAACTTCAGCAGCATTTGGTGTGAAATGAATATCAGCTATTAGAGGAACATGTACTCCTCTTTTCTTTAATTCATCTTTAATGTCTTGAAGATTCTTAGCTTCTTTTATACTTGGGGCAGTAATTCTCACATATTCGCACCCAGCATCAACCATTCGTATCGTTTGTTCTACCGTTGCAATCGTGTCCATCGTGTCAGTTGTCGTCATCGATTGAATTCGTATCGGATTTGCTGCCCCGACAGCAACATCTCCGATTTTAACTTCTCGTGTTTCCCATCTTGAATAGTTTGTTAAACTATTACAGTATTTATTCAAAGTTTCTACCATAAATATTCTTTCAAATTTTTGGTTTTAAACAATAGTGAATATAAATAAGTTCTGAATCAGAATTGATTAATATTAGATGAAATCTTTTCAGTAATTAATTCAGCAAATTCTTGCGAGGAATTCGGATCACGGCCGGTAATTATTTTTCCATCAACAACAGTGCTCTCATCAAAGTAATTTGCACCAGCTTTAGTTAATTCTTTTTTGTCATCAGGATAGCAAGTAGCATTTTTTTCACCCATTAATCCGGCCTTTGCAAAAATTACCGGGGCACTGCAGATTGCAGCTATTAACTTTTTTGAAGCAACAAAATTTTTGGAAGTCTGAATTAACTTTTCATTATTCCAGTAATCTTTAATCCCGGACCCGCCAATTATTACAATTGCAGCAAAATTTGAATGGTTTGCATTATACAGCAGAACATCGGCTTTTATTTTTAATCCGTTTTTGCCAACACACAACCCTGGTGCATCCGATGCAATAAAAACTTTTAACCCGGCTTTTTCTAAAACAGACTTAATTGTTAAAAACTCGTTGTCGTTAAAATTTGAAGCTGCAATAACTAGAAGTACACTTTTAGATTTCAAGAAATTTCCAATTTTAATTAAGCGAATTTACGAAAGGAAAAATTTACAGACAATTAACAGTTTTTTTAGTATTATAAAATTATGTTTCTGTAATTGCAAAATACTTAATATCTTTGAAGCCGCTAAAATTAACTTTAACCGATGCGAATACCCGAACAAAAAATAGAAGAGATTAGACAGACTGCAGATATAGTTGATACTATTTCCGGATATGTTCAACTAAAAAGACGAGGAAGAAACTACGTTGGCCTGTGCCCATTCCACAATGAAAAAACCCCATCTTTTACGGTAAGTGGTGAAAAGCAGATATTCCACTGTTTTGGATGCCATGCTGGAGGCAATGTATTCAAATTTGTGATGGATTATAAAAGTATCTCATTTGTTGAAGCTGTGCAAGAAGTGGCAGAGCAAAATGGGATAAAAATTGAATTTGAAGATAAATACAAACCGGAAGAACAATCTGAGCAGGAAATTCTTTATGATATAAATAAACAAGCTGGGCTTTATTTTTCCAATAATTTATTGAAAAGTGAAGAAGGGGCTGTTGCAAGGAATTATTTCAAAAATAGAAATGTGAAACTTCAGACGCAAAGAATTTTCGGGTTGGGCTATGCTTTTAATGAATGGGAGCATTTGTTACAATTTGCCCGGGATAATAAAATTGATTTACAAAAAGCTAAACAGATTGGGTTGATTGATACTCGCGACAACGGAACATATTACGATAAGTACAGAGGACGGATTATGTTTCCGATATTTTCAACCAACGGCAGAGTAATAGCTTTTGGCGGAAGAATAATAACTGGACAAGAGAACACTGCTAAATACATAAATTCACCTGAGTCGATTATTTATTCGAAAAGACGTTCGCTTTATGGACTGTATCATTCGAAAGAAGAGATCAGAAAAATTGATAAAGCTATTTTGGTTGAAGGTTACATGGATTTGATCTCCCTTTATCAAGCTGGGGTTAAACACGTGGTAGCTTCCTCCGGAACAAGTTTAACAGAAGACCAGGTGAAGCTTTTATCAAGATTTACAAGAAACATAACAATACTATTTGATGCTGATCCTGCCGGACAAAGAGCTGCAATGCGGAGTATTGAAATATTATTAAAAGAGGATTTCGATGTGAAAGTTGTTGCTCTGCCTGATAAAGAAGACCCGGATTCATTTGTGACTAAGTATGGTAAAGATCAATTTAATGAAGAAGTAAACAAAGCTAAGAATTTTCTTGAGCACCAACTTAGCCAATTTGAAAAAGATGGAATGCTCGAAGACCCGGTAAAGCAAGCTGAAGCCATAAGAGTTTTAATTTCGTCTGCTGCTTTAATAACTGACGAATTGAAACGGAATCTGCTTTTAAAATCTATTTCAAGAAAATTCAATCTCCGGGAAAGGCTGATTGAAACTGAGCTTGAGAAATTTTTAAGTAAAAATAGAAGCGAAGAAAAAAAAGAGTCGCAAAAAAGGGCAGTAAAGAATAATCTACAAAATGGCAATACGACAAAAACCGAAAAAACAGAATCCCTAAATTTTGAATTAGAATTAATAAAACTACTTTTTGAAGGTGATGAAGAAATTACCGGATATATTTTTGACAATATTTTGCCGGAAGATTTTGAAAATTCAATTCCACGTTCAATTTCTGAAATAGTTTATAACTGTTTTACGTCTGATATAATTACACCGGCAGGAATTATTGAAAAAATTGAAGATGAAGAACTCAAGCAATATGTATTTAAGCTGACAATTGATAAAACTTCGATTAGTAAAAAATGGGAAGATATTGCCCACGAAGGCTCGTCAGAAAATAAATCTAAACATTACACTTTTGATTTAATAAAAAGCTATAAATTAAAGAAGGTTGATCAGCAGATTAAAGAGAATAATTCAAAAATGAACAGCGAAATTGGTGAGGAAGAATTATTGGAATTAATGCAGTTTAACAAAGAACTTCAAAACGAAAAGAAAGAATTAATTGAAAAAACAGAATTTACATCACTGAATTGAATAGAGAATGAACTATAACCCGAGCATTTATGAAATTAATACGAGAGTGTGGATAAGGCAATTCGACACAGAAGACAAAAGAGCAACTCTAGATGATGTTCCGACAACATATTGGGATAAACTTAAAGACAAAGGAATGGATTACGTTTGGCTGATGGGTGTCTGGAAAATTAATGAAGAGGCGATTGAAAAATATTGTTTTGAAGATGGCTTAAAACAAAGTTATTCAAAAGCTTTAAGAGATTGGAAAAAGGAGGATGTAATTGGCTCACCGTATTCAATTGATATTTATGATGTCAATCCGAATTTGGGAAGCTTAAAAAGTATTCACAGAATTAGACGGGAACTTAATAAAAGGGATATGAAATTGATTTTGGATTTTGTCCCGAATCATTTCAGCGCCGAGAGTGCTTTGATAAAATCCCAACCTGATCTTTTTCTGCAAGTCGATAAAGAGAGATACGAAGAAGATAACCACACTTACTTTAAGCCTCACGATGATATTGATAATTATTTCGCGCATGGAAGAGATCCATTTTTTCCAGCTTGGCAAGACACAATTCAAGTAAATTATTTTAATGTTCACGCCCGTGAATACATGATTAAAGTGCTGATCAATCTTACAAAATTTTGTGATGGTGCACGCTGTGATATGGCTATGCTTTCATTGAATAATGTTTTCAGAAATACTTGGGGTAGCGTTGCAAAGCAAAACAGTTCCGGACTGGCAAAAGACGAATTTTGGAAAACAGCAATTGAAATTGTAAAAAATGTTTGTCCGCATTTTATTTTTATTGCTGAAGCTTATTGGGGATTGGAATGGGAATTACAACAGCAAGGTTTTAATTATACTTATGATAAAAAATTAACTGACAGACTGAAATCAGATTTTGTACCCTCAATTCATGATCACCTTGAAGCTACTGACGAATATCAAACTAAATCGATAAGATTTATTGAAAACCATGATGAAACTAGAGCTGTTACAAAATTTGGATTAGACAAGTCGTTAGCAGCTGCAGTAATTTATAGTACTATTAAGGGTATGCGGTTTTTTAATGATGGGCAGTTTGAAGGCAAAAAAGTAAAACTCCCTGTGCAGCTTGGTCGGGAACCAAAAGAAAAAATAAATGGCTACGTATATTCACATTACAAAAGGTTATTGGAAATTACTAAAGAAGACATTTTCAAAAAAGGAGATTGGCAGTTAGTTGAAGTATCACCTGCTTCGGATAATAACGACACGTATATTAATTTTCTGTGCTGGAAATGGAGTTATAAAAATGAAAATAAGTTAGTTGTTGTGAATTACTCGGGAATGCTATCAACTTGCAGAATTAAGCTTGAGTTGAAAGGTTACCCTGAGGAGATTACTTTACATGATCAATTGAACGACGATACTTATATTCGGTCCTCAAATGAAATTTCGACCGAAGGTTTGTATATCGAATTGAAAAATTACAGATGCCACATATTCTCTTACTAAAATAAAACTCTATGAAAGTTGCTGTAATAATTCCTGCTTACAATGAAGAAAAATCAATTGCCAAAGTTATTAATGATATCCCTAAAGATTTTGTTCATGAAGTTGTAGTTGTTAATAATAATTCTACTGATAATACTGTTGTAGAGGCTGAAAATGCTGGAGCAACTGTCCTACATGAAACATTTCAAGGTTACGGAGCTGTTTGTTTAAACGGAATTAATTATTGCAACAAAAATAATTATGACATTATCGGCTTTGTTGATGGCGACTATAGTGATTACCCGGAAGAAATAAAACCGATGCTCGAATTAATTGTGAATGAAAATTATGATTTTGCTTTGGGAAGCAGAGTTATAGGCAAACGTGAAAGTGGTGCTCTTCCATTTCAATCGAGAGTGGGAAGTATTATTGCCGGATTTTTAATTAATTTTTTTTGGGGATTCAAATTTACAGACCTTGGCCCGTTTCGCGTTATTAAAGCTGATAAATTAAATGCATTGAAAATGCAGGATAAATGGTATGGGTGGACAGTAGAAATGCAAATAAAAGCTGCAAGGGATAAATATAAAATAAAAGAAATTCCAGTCCGCTACAGAAAACGAATCGGCAAAAGTAAAATCACCGGTACAATAAAAGGCACATTAATGGCTAGCATTATTATACTCAGCACAATCTTTAAATTCGCCTTCAAAAAATAACTCACTCCTTTTTGAACATTAGCTTTATAAAAAGTGTTGTGCTGTTTAAGTCAACCAAGTTACAATTTAATTATATCATTGAATCTAACTTAAGGTATGGAAAAATATTCAATTATAATCCCTGTATTAAATGAAGAGGAAAATCTTCCAAAACTCTTTAAACACCTTAAGAACTTCAAAGAGAATTTTGAGATAATACTAGTTGATGGTGGCAGTAATGATAATTCTATTGAAATTATTAAAGGTCAGGATGTAAAATACTTTAAAAGCGAAAAAGGAAGAGGACGCCAGTTAAATTTGGGCGCAGAAAATGCCTCCGGAGAAATTTTAATTTTTCTTCATGCTGATACGTTTCTTCCTTCTAACACATTTACCTTATTAAGTAATGAATTTAATTCCAGTGATGCACAAGTAGCTACATTTTCTTTGAAGTTCGATGTGGACTGCAAGATATTAAAGTTTTATGAAAAGTTTTCCCGGGTTGATTCTATTTTTACTTGTTTTGGAGATCAGGTAATAATTGTTCAAAAAGAATTTTTTAACAAAATTGGAAAATTTCCAAACTATAGTATAATGGAAGATGTTGATTTTTTAAGAAGGGCACGCAGAAGTACAAAAATTAAAAAACTCAATGCATCTGTAATCACTTCTAGCAGAAGATTTTTAAAGAAGGGGAAGATTAAGACACAACTCTTAAATGGTTGGTATATTTTGCAATATCTTATTGGGGTTGATCCTGATAGAATTTATACCAAATATTTTAGTAATTAAAGTAAAATCCTAATTTTATTTTTAATGGAATGAATGACCAGTCGTCGTACAATTAGCCAGCCTCATCTCATTAATTGCAATAATAAATGACTTTTTAGCTAAATTTTGTTTAAAATGAACAATTATGTAACAAAATAATGTCAAAAGCATAATTATACTATTAAAATATTGCTTCCTTCCGAAAAAAAAGAAAGAGGAAAATAATATGTTCATCAAATTACGTTGGATGTTAATAACTTTATCTGTTTTTACATTAACATTTGGTAGAAGTTTAGATGGCAATTATGAAAACCTAACACTAGATGATTGCATAAAAATAGCCTTGGAAAATAATAAACGAATTTCAATTTCAAATTATGATATTGATATAGCTTCCGCACAATTAAGACAAGCTAGATCAGGGAATTGGCCTTCACTTAATCTAACTTCCTCAGCTACGATTCTTGATGAAGATCCTGTAAATATTAATCCAGCGTTTAGGATGGAATTAAAAGATATCGAACTAGCTGGATTGAGTATTCCTTCGCTACCTGTAAATGTGCCTGAAGAAGTTATAACATTAATGGATAATAAGAATATTATGACGGAAGTTGATTTAATGTTTCCAATTTTTACCGGTGGGAAAATATCTTCTTTAATTAATCAGGCTAAAAATAATTTGGAGATGTTGAACAATAAAAAAGTAAAATCAGAACTCGAAGTTATTTATGATACAAAAAAAATGTATTACACTTACCAATTAACAAGAAATCTTTTTGAAATTGGCGAAGAAGCACTTGAAAGACTTAAAGTTACATTGGAATTAACAGAAAACCTCTATAAAAACGGAACTGGCCGTGTCACAAAAATTGATTTCCTCCAAAATAGTGTAGTTGTTGAAAGTGTTAAGGGGATTGTATCAAGGTTGGAAGAAAATCATTTAATTTCAAAAGAAGCTTTAAAATTTATTATTGGACTAAACTGGAATGATTCTATTTCAATCTCAAACGAAGAAATTCCATCTATGTCTATTTCGCAAACTGTAAACGACTTGGTTTTGACTGCAAGAGATAACAATCCAGTAATAAAACAAATTAATCAAGCATTGAAAATCTTCGAATCAAAAATAGATGAAGCCCAAAGTGATTATTACCCAAACATAGCACTTATAGGCAAATACACAAATATTGTAAATTCTTATGACTACGGTATTGTTTCGGATGCTATGAAAAACAGGTTTATGATTGGCCTAGGTTTGAATATGAGTCTCTTTAATGGTTTTAGAACAGCTAATAAAGTAGATGAAGCTGAAGCTGGATTAAAGCAATTGAATTCAAAGAAAATACTCCTGGAGAACGGAATTTCACTAAATATACATCAGCTTTACTATAAAAATAAAGGAGCTGAAGAACGACACGGTTGGGCAACCAATGCAATGGAACTTGCAATTGAAAATAGAGACTTGGCTGAAAGAGCATATAAAAATGATTTAGTTGAAATTGAAGAGTTCATAACTGCCCAGGTCATGGAGTCAATTATGAAAGCACAATACCAATTAGCATTATTTGAAAAAGCCAACTTAGATGCTCAATTAGAAAAAACTTTAGGGAAAAATCTAGTTAACTAAAATATGAAAGTAGCTTATACTAAAATACAAATCCCAATTAAACGGTATCTAGTAATATTCATTTGTTTTTTTCTTGGATTTTTTAATTGCTATTATTCTCAGGAAAACATAAAAAAGTTTTATGAAATAGGTTTATCAAAAAAAGCATTTTTGGATTTTACTGCTCAGGATGCAAAAGCGGCTGCAAAAGTGCTAGCTCAAAAAATATTTGAAAAAATGGACCTGAATTATTCTCCGAAAGTTAGAGTTTTTGATGATTTATCTTCAATTGAAAAAATTATTAAAAACGATGTGCTGCATGTTGTTATTTTAACTACACCTGATTATATCAAATTAAGAGAAAGTGTAAAAGTAATACCATTTAGTATTCCTGTATTGTTTGATAAAACTTTTGCCAGGTATTCTCTTATTGTAAATAAAAATAGCGGGATATCAAATGTTTCTCAATTGAAAGACAAAAAAATAATTGTGCTTGCTAATGCTGATGATGAAAATATTTTTCCGATCCTGTGGATTAATCAAGTATTAAACAAAAAATTTAAACAAAAGAGTAATAAGTTTTTTTCAGAGATCAAGATAACATCAGTTGCAACGGATGTTATTCTCCCGGTATTTTTCGAAAAATATGATGCATGCATTTTGACAGAAGACTACTTCAAAATTCAGGCCGAATTGAATCCTCAAATTAATAGCAAATTAACTGTAATGGATAATTCTGATGGGTATGTTATTGCATTGTTTTGTTTTACAAGCAAAGGAGAAAAAGAAAAAAATCAAGAAATCTTAAAAGCTTTTTATGATATGCACAAAACAACAAACGGAAAACAATTGTTATCGGTTTTTAAAACTGATCAATTAATTCCTTATAAAGAAGAATACATTGAAAGCGTTGAAAAACTTTTAAACGATAGTTTGAAAGAATAATAGCGAATTAAAAAAAATTATAAGAATTTCGATTTTATTTCGAATATGAATACAAGTAAAACAAATAGAGGAACCAGTAATTATTTGCAAAGATATTGGAAATGGATTTTAGGAATTATCCTTTTGTCGTTTTCTTTTAATTTGGCTCAGGAGAAAAGCAATCAAAAAGAATCATACGAAATAGGTTTTTCAAAAAAAGCATTTCTCAATTTTTCCATTCAAGATGGAAAAGCTGCGGCAAAAGTTCTTGCTCAAAAAATTTTCGAAAACCAAGCCCCAAATTATGAAGCTAATATTACTGTGTTTGAAAATCTGCAATTATTGAAATCGTTAGTTAGTAATGATAAACTGCATTTGGTGACACTTACATCCCCTGATTATTATGTGGTTAAAGACCAATTAGAGTTAACCCCTTTTTGCGTGCCCGTTTTCTTTGGAGACCAATTCAGCAAACTGATTCTAGTCGTAAAAAAAGGAAACGGAATTAATAATCTAAAATCATTGAAAAACAAAAAAATAATAGTTTTTGCGAACACAGATATTGATAATAGTTTCGCATTAATGTGGATTGATAATATTCTGATGAAAGAATTTAATGAAACTAGCAAAACATACTTTTCAGAAATTAAGTTATCTTCAAAAACCTCAGAGGTTGTGTTACCGGTTTTTTTTGACAAATATGATGCATGTATCATTACAGAAGGATTATTTGATGTACAATCAGAATTAAATCCACAAATAAAAACGAAGCTTGATTTAATAAGGGAGTCAGACAAATTTATAATTGCCTTAGTTTGTTTTACTAAAAAGGGTAATAAAATTGCCAATGATGAAGTAGTAGATGCGTTTCTAAATTTACATAAAACTCAACAAGGAAAGCAGTTGCTATCTGTATTTAGGGCAGACAAAATAATTCCTTATAAAGAGGAATATTTGATGTCTGTTGAAAAAATAATTGATGAAAATAAAAAGCTGAAAAAACAATTGAATAGCAGATAATAACAGAAACAATATGAAAATTTCAAAGCTACTATTTTTTTTGTATCTAATTCTTTTTACAGAGGTTTTTTTAACGTCAACAATCAATTCTTTTCAGATAACCGAAAAAAAAATATTTCAATATGCTGTTTCTGACCAAGTCTTGTTTGGAATTAATATTAATGATGCCAAACTCGCATTAGGTACATTACTTAAAAAATATGTTGAACATGAAAGTATTGAATATGAGGTTAAAGTCAAATTGTATGATGATCTTGATAAATTAGCAGAAGATTACCAGAAGTATAAATTTGATATTGTATCAGTGTTGGCAACTGAATATTTCTATTTAAAACAAAAAATAAATATAGAACCCTTTTTAGCAACTGTTCGTAGTGAAACATCTTCTTCAAGGTTTTTGCTAATTACAAACGATAATGATCAGCTTAATAATATTGATACTTTTCAAGGAAAAGATATAGAATTTTACTCTAATCAAAAATTAGATTATAGTGTTACATATAAATTATTAGAGGAGTTTACACAAGAGAAATTTGAAAAACCTGCTGATGAAATTTTTAGTAGAATGGTTCCTTTCAATAATCCGCATAATTCTTTGCTTAAAGTTTTCTTTGATGAGGTTGACTTTTGTTTAATTGAAGATTCTCAGTATGAATTAATTACAGAATTAAATCCACAGCTAAAAAGTGAATTAAAAATAGTTTATTCAACAGATAAAATAATTCCTGCGATTGCTTGTAAAACTGAGTTTACTCAAGATGAGAAATTCTTTAGTGATAAAGCAACGAATATGCATAAAACAATTTATGGTAAACAGTTGATGGGTATTTATAAAGTAAATAAAGTATATTCAATAACCGAAAAAGATATTGAGTCAGTAAAGAGATTATTTACAAAAAGCGATAAATAAATTGTAACTATGAATTTCAGAATTCTATTTTATACATTAATTATGTTTACATCAATTTGTGCCCAAATTGAAAAAGATAGTAAAAAAACTTTTCGTTTTGCTATTTCTGACCAAGTCTTATTTGAAATAAATGTCAATGATGCAAAAATGGCTCTCACATTCTTAGTGGATAAATATGTTGAAAGCGAAGAAATTGATTATAATTCGGAAATGAATATGTTTTCCGACCTAGACAAGTTAATCCTGAATCATTCTGAAAAACCATTTGAAATAATATTTCTTCTCTCAAGCCAATATCTTTATTTGAGAAATAAAATAGAACTGACACCCTTTGTAGCAAGTTCAAGACGAGATAATCCCTTCACGAGCTATGTTATTGTTGTAAAAAAAGATTCCGGAGTAAATAATCTAAAGGATTTATTATCAAAAAAAGTTGATTACTATTCTAATCCAAAACTTGAATTCAGTATAACTTTAAAATTGTTAAAAAGATTATGTGATATTGAATTTAATAAACCTCCTGATAAAGCATTTACCACAATTGAACCTAGGGAAAATGCCCAAACAGCTTTGCTGAATGTTTTTTTTGAAAAAATTGATGTGTGCTTAATAGAAAAGTACCATTATGAAATAATTAGCGAACTAAATCCTCAGATAAAAAAACAAACAAAAGTATTGTATGAAAGTGAAGAGTTTATTACTGGGTTAGCATGTTTCACTCCTTATTCAAGGGAAAAAGAACTTTTTTTGGAAAAAACAGTAACGATGCATGAAACTGTTTATGGAAAGCAATTTATGGATGTATTTAAGATTGGCCGCGTTTTTAGAATAACAAAAGAAGATTTAAAGACTCTTGAAGTTTTGTTTGAAGACTCTAAACTAATTAGTAATAAATTGGCAAAATGAAAACAAGATATTTAAAGATTATATTGATGTTAATATTCCTTATTGGATTTAACTACTCTTTCGGTCAAGAAAACTTCAGCGAAAAAGATACTCTGAGAATAGGCATACCAATAAACTACTTGGACTCATCTATTAAACCACGTGATGCAAAGGCAGCTTTTACAATGTGGACGAATTACTACTCACAAAGTTTGAAAGAAAAAATTGGTCTAGAATTGGAAATGAAATTCTATTTATATGAAAATATAAATGACCTGAAAAGAGACGTGATTGATGAATTTTTAGATTTAGTTAGCATAGCTACTTACGAGTACCTTACATTCGATGGATTGGAGAATTATGAAATTAAACTTAGTGGATTAAAAGGAACAGGAAAGAATTCAAATTACTTAGTTATTTGTAATATTGATTCAGAGTTTAGGCAAATGAAAGATTTAGATGAGATGAATTTTTACTCTAATGTTAGAGATAAAAACAACTTGATGAATCTTTGGTTAAAGAAAATTTTATTTGAAGAAGGAGTAAAAGATAGTAGAAAGTTTATGGATAATATGAAATTGGAGCTTGAACAAAATCAAATCATTTATTCTGTTTTTTTTGATAAGAAGGTGGCAGGGCTTGTAAGAAAAGATGTACTTGAATTGGTATCCACTTTGAATCCACAAATCAAAAATAAAATAAAAATTTTACACCAATCAAAAGATTATGTTGAAAATGTAACAGTTTTAAAAAAGGCATTGTCAGATAGACTAAAAAGAATAATAATCGAGAATTCAACAAGATTCCATGAAACTGTGAAGGAAGAACAGCTCTTAAGTTTCTTTAAAGTAAATAGGTTAGTTGAATTAGAAGAATCGGATTTGAAGAACTCAAAAGAACTATTAGAAGAAATATATGAAATCCAAAAATTGCAAAAATAATTGATGATAGGTTTTAAGATAAAATATCCAAATCCCAACAAATTTTTCAGTGGAGTTGCCTTTAAATTTGCAATCGTTACCTGGATATTAATCATTATAACTTTGATATTCTTTATCGCAATAAGTTTGCCATACAGAAGAGCAGTTTTTTATGAAAGAATGGAGCAGGAAGCAAATAATATTTCTTCTTCAATTGTAAATGCAAATCAGTCTGCATTAATAACCGAAGAATATGCTTCAATAGTTGAGCAATGCATTCAGTTAGTTCAAGGGAGTAATTCAATAAAGTTTCTTGTAATTAAAAAAAATAATGGACTTGGACTTGTATTTACAAACGAAGGCTGGAAGATTGATACAGTTTATACAGATTGGCAAATTAAAGGTGATGAAAATTTCGAAGTTATCCAAAGCGATATTGTAAATGAAGAAATCTTTCAATATGCATATCATTTTACTTATTCAGGTATAGATTGGGGTTGGATATTTGTCGGACTTTCATTAGAAGATTATTATAAAGCAATTTTTGATCAGACTTTTCGGACAATAATTATCGCTGTTATTTTAATTGTATTTAGTTTTGTAATTTCAATCTTCTTTACAAGAAAAATTACTAACCCGATAAGAGTTTTGGACGATATAACTAGACAAATTGCAAATGGGAATTTAAATACTAAAGCTGAAATTTATACAAATGACGAAATGCAAAATTTAGCCGAGTCATTTAACTTTATGACCAGATCTCTAAAAAGTGCTAGAGATAATCTTGAAACAAGAGTTGAAGAAAGAACTGCACAATTAGCAGAAAGTAATAAAGCTTTAAAGCGCGAAATAACAGAAAGATTAAAAGCTGAAGATTCCTTAAATAAGTATAACTTTAGACTCGAAGCCCTACAAGAAATATATCGCGGTATTATAAAAGCGATTTCAGTAAAAGAAATAATACAACAAACACTTCTGAACCTTCAAGAAAATTTTATAACCTTTAAAAGAGCAAGTGTTATGCTCTATGAAACAAACAATGGGAATGTAAATATTTATGCAGTTACAAAAGACGATAATGACAATCTTAAACAGGTTAATGAATTCTTTAAAGTAGATGCATTTTCTCCAATTACTATTTTTGATGACAAAGGTTATAAAATCGTTAATGATTTGAATGAAATTGCTAAGAAAACCAAATTAGAAGAAAAGATTTATAAAGAAGGAATTAGATCATACGTAACATTTCAACTCGGATTTCAGGATAAAGTAATTGGCGAATTGAGCATCGGGACAGATAAAACAAAAGAGTATTCAGAAGATGTAATTAACACAATTTTAGAAATTAACAATACATTGGCCTTAGCAATAGCTCAAGCTGATTTACAAGAAAACATTAAGAGAAATGCTGAAAATCTTCAAAAATCTCTCGAAGAAAAAATGGTTTTATTGAAAGAAGTTCACCATAGGGTAAAAAATAACTTACAAGTTATTTCATCTTTGCTTTATTTACAGTCTGAAAAAAGCAGAGATGAGAAAGTCCTTAAGACATTGATGGATAGTCAAAGTAGAGTGAAATCAATGGCGCTAGTTCATGAAAAAATTTACAAGTCCAGCGATTTCTCAAAAATAAATGTTTCCGACTACACAAAAAGTTTAGCTGAAATAATAATAAAATCTTTCAATGAAACTTCTAAGCGCATACATCTTTCGTTCGATATTCAAGATATATTTTTACCAATAGATGTTTCGATTCCTTTTGGATTAATTGTTAACGAAGTTCTTACTAACATTATGAAACATGCTTTCACAGAACAGAATGATGGCAATATAGAAATAGGTATTTCAGAGAGTAGCGATAATACGGTTACTCTTTCAATAAAAGATGATGGAAAAGGATTACCTGATGATTTTCTTGAAAAGTCGAAAGCTTCTTTAGGTATGCAGCTAATTCACAATTTAACCTTACAGATAAATGGTAAACTATCTTATGAAGAAAATAGCGGTACGCTATTTAAAGTTATTTTTGCAAAACCTGGGACTTATGATGTGGATAAAATTTCTTATGTAACGAGTAACAACCATTCTTGAATGTGAATAAAAAATGTAAAGATTCTTACAGTTCCATTCACTAATAATTAATATATTTCAGAAACTATTAAATAATTGATGGCCAATAAAAAAGCTATAATTGTATTTGCTAAATATCCTGAGATGGCAAAAGTAAAAACAAGGCTTGCAAGATCCACAGGTGATGAGTTCGCTTTTCAATTTTATAAACTTTGTTGCTCGTACATTTTTAGTGAGATTAATAAAATTGTTTCCGAGGATTTACAATGTTATTTATTTTATTCAGGCTCAAAACACTTGAAAAAAATTAAAGAGTGGGTAGGGTATGATTTTGAATATGAGTTGCAATTTGGCAATGACCTTGGCGTTAAGATGCACAATGCATTTGATTATGTGTTTTCAAAAGGTATTGAAAGATGTGTAATAATAGGGACAGACATCCCGGATATAAACAATAGTATTCTACAAGAAGCTTTTGAACATCTTAAAGAAAATGATTACGTTATCTCCCCTTCTGCTGATGGCGGTTATAATTACCTTGGCATGAAAAGATTGAACCAACAATTATTTGAAAATGTTAAGTGGAGTACTAACGAAGTATTTCCTAAAACGATTAAGCGAATAAAGAAAACAACTGATAAATTTATAATAGCTGATGAGTTAATTGATATAGATACTGAAGAAGAATTACAAGATTGGATTGATGCTTATGATGGAAATACGGAACTAAAATCGAAAGTAAAAAAACTATTGTTGCAGAATAGGAACGTCGGGTGAAAAAGCTTTCTTTTTTCTTAATAATAATTTTTCAAACACAATTTGTTTATTCTCAGGATCAGCATGTAATATTCACTGAGGTATTAAAAGACTATATTATTGATGGTTTTGTAAATTATGCTGATTTAAAAAACGACAATAGATTAGATACTTATTTAAATCAACTCGCGAATACTGATACAAATGACTTTCAAAATGAAAATGATGAATTAGCATTTTGGATAAATGCGTATAATGCATTTACATTACAAGTTATTGTTGAAAATTACCCTTTAGAAAGTATTAATGATTTACACTTTGGCGGATTAATTATAGGATCAATTTTGAGTAAAACAATTTGGGATGATGATAGATTCGTTATCAAAGATAAAAAGTATTCACTTAACAATATTGAGCATGATATAATCCGTGAAAAGTTTAATGAACCAAGAATTCATTTTGCTGTTGTGTGTGCGTCTATAAGTTGTCCTTTACTATTAAACGAAGCTTATGAAGGACATAAATTAATCGAACAATTAGAGAAACAAACAATCGCATTTTTTAATGATGAGTCCAGAAATAAATTTAACTTAAAAAATAGAGTTGCAGAAATATCTAAAATAATGGATTGGTATGATGATGATTTTGGCGACAATGATTCTGAAGTATTAAAATATATTTCAAAATTTTTAGAAGATAAAATCTCTAAAGATGTATTGACAAATATTAATGAATGGAAAATTGATTATTTACCTTATGATTGGGGATTAAACGAGGTGAGTAAAAAAAGTAATTAAATTTGTTATTATAATTTTGTGATGACTTTTTGTTTAACAATGCTTATTCTTTATAAGGCTTTTCAAAAAAAATCAAAACTATAAATCAAAAATAATCCTTGGATGGAGTACAAATGGAAACATATTACAATCCTGCAGATTTAGCTAAGTTTGGTGAAATTGGCGAAGGTGCACCAGAGCTTTGGAAAAAATTTAGTGAATGGTATGGGGAGGTATTTAAAGAAGGTGCATTGAGTGAAAGAGAAAAATCTTTAATCGCTTTAGCTGTGGCGCATGCAATTCAGTGTCCGTATTGCATTGATGCTTACTCACAAGATAGTCTTGCTAAAGGTGCCGACCTTGAACAAATGACAGAAGCAGTGCATGTTGCCAGTGCAATTCGTGGTGGTGCTTCACTTGTCCACGGTGTTCAAATGAAAAATATAAATGAAAAAATGACAATGTAATTGAGAGGAAATTACTGTGGAAGCAAGACACAAATCAATGAAAGCTTTTGGCGAATCGCTTGCCGATGTAAATGAACAATTGAAAATTATTAATCAGCCGGGTGATTTTCCTTTCTTTGATGAAAAATATAAAGAAACTGGCGAAGAAGAATTGAAAGCCGGAAAAATTGAAATCTTTCAAATGAATCTCGGCAAGATGTGCAACCAAGTCTGTAAACATTGTCATGTTGATGCTGGCCCGGACAGAAAAGAAATTATGACAAAAGAAACAATGCAGCTTTGTCTAGAAGTTCTTTCAAAGACAGATATCCCAACAGTGGATCTAACCGGTGGTGCTCCTGAGATGAATCCAAACTTTAAGTGGTTTGTTGATGAAGTAAGAAAATTAAATAAACATGTTATGGTGAGATCAAATTTAACAATACTTGTCACCAACGGATTTGAAGATTATGCAGATTTTATGGCTAACCACGAAGTAGAGATTGTTTCGTCTCTTCCCTATTATAGAGCATCTTACACCGATAAACAAAGGGGGGAAGGCGTATTTGAAAAATCAATTTCTGCAATTAAAAAGTTAAATGAACTTGGTTATGCAAAAGAAGGATCCGGCTTAACGTTTAATTTGGTTTATAATCCAGTTGGTGCTTTTCTTCCGCCTTCGCAAACAGGTTTGGAAAAAGATTACAAACGTGAGCTAAAAAATAAATTTGATGTTGAGTTTAACAGTCTCTTTACAATTACTAACATGCCTATAAGTCGTTACTTAGATTACTTGATTGCTTCTGGTAATTATGAAAGTTACATGAACAAACTTGTAAACTCCTTCAACCCAGCTGCTGCGCTAAACGTAATGTGCAAAAATACTTTATCAATAGGGTGGGATGGATATTTATACGATTGTGATTTTAACCAAATGCTCGAAATGCGTGTTAACCACGGGGCGCCAAAACACATAAGAGATTTTGAAATAAGTATGCTTGAAGGCAGAAAAATAGTAACTGGGCAGCATTGCTATGGCTGTACAGCAGGCGCAGGTTCAAGCTGCGGAGGTGCTACTGCTTAATATTTAGGATTCCATTTTTTTAAGATGGAATCCTATTTCAGTTTTAATAACATTTCTATATTAGTTCGCTTGTATTCACTCTCTCGTAATTGAACCTTTTTAAAACCGAGTCTTTCATAAAGTTTAATTGCAGGTGTCAAAATTGTATTTGATACTAAATAGACTTCTTTTGCATCAAGCTGTTTTGCTTTTTTAATTATTGCCAATCCAAGTTTTTTACCTATTTGTTTGCCACGGTAGTTTTCATCAACAGCCATTTTAGCCATTTCATAAACTCCATTGCCGTCATTTATTAGGGCTACTGTTCCAACTATTTTCCCTTCGTATTCAGCGAATAATATTGCACCGCCTTTATCAATGATATACTTTTTAGGGTTATTAAGGGAAATTTCATCTTGCTTTTCTACAGTGAAATATTTCTTTATCCAGTCAAAATTTAATTCAGCAAAATGTTTTGCTAATGATAGTTTAAAATCTAATATTGTTACTTCATCCATTCTGGAAGTTTTGATTGTTTGATTGACTCTATCAAAAAAACTTTTCTCTTTTAAAGATTCTTCCATTTCTTCAACGGCAAATAAAATATTGTTTGCGTGTTTAGAAAATACGTCAATTAGGCTTTTAGACATACCGTCCCAAAGCGGCTCCATTTTCGGAATCATTTCTAAAGCTTTTTCAGACAATGAAATGCTTCTTTTTCTGCTGTCTGATTTATCCGGCACTGATTTAATAAGTCCTTTGGTTTCTAGTTCTTTTACAAATTGACTAATTGCCGGGTGTGATAAATCTAATCTCTCAGATAATTCAACTATCCCAAAACTTCCTTCTTTATAAAGCAGGTAAAATACAGGAAACCATTTCGGATTAAAGTCGATTTCATATTCATTGTAAATTGATGACACATCTTTCATGAATGTATCACTCAACCTTTTAAGCCTGCTACCGAGAACTAATTCCGCAAATTCTCTCATGTTTTTTCCATTATTCATAATTATATGTAAGTACTTACTAATATAGCATTATAATTCCTATATGTCAATACTGGGTATTTAATTTCATTCTTTTTGAAGTTGGATGAATAAAATTATTTAGCTCTTTTGTCAGAAGTTCAATTTAATTTTCAGTATTAACGGGTTTTAATTTTTGAAATATTTGAATCCTGTTTCCGTTATTATCTAAAACTATGAAAGATTTTTGGTTTAATTCTTCTTCAATAAAAATCTCTCCCCTAAAACTTACTTCCTTTTCTTTTAGCTTGTTAAACAAACTTTCGGCATCTTTTACAAAGAACCCCGTTTTAAATAATCCCTTTAAAAGAAAATCCCTCTCTAACTTAGGTGTTAAATCTTCCAGGGATTTTATACCGGGCACACTAATCAGCTCAACAACTAAATTATTTCCTTTTAAAATCCTTATCTGATTCGCCCCTTCATTCCAACTGAGTTCTTTTGCAACTTCCAGTCCAAAGACATTGGTGTACCATTTAACGCTTTCCTCAAGATTTTGAACAGAAATAGCAAAAAAGTGTGATCCCTCAGTTTCGTATTCGACTGGTTTGGATGTTTGGGAAAAATTGTATGTAAAAAGTATCAATAAAAACAGCAAGATATTCAGTGATTTCATTTAGCCTCCGATAAATAATCATTATAATGATGTATTTTAGAATAATTGTCATAAAGGTTCTTGACATGCAGAATAATTTGCGCTATATTAAACTGTATTTGAAAAATAATCAGAAAAGGAATATGGATTCTACAGACAAAAAGATTTTGACGCTTCTACAAGATAATAGTCGCATAAGTAATTCGGAAATTGCCCGACAAATTGGAATGGTTCCTTCAGGCATACTGGAAAGAATAAGAAAGCTAGAAGAAAACGGATACATCAATGATTACACGGCGTCGGTCAATCCGGATAAAGTTAATCTCGGGTTGCTGGCATTTGTGTTTGTTCGGACTGATGACATGGCAGGCGAATGGAGTACGGCAGAAGAACTTGCAAAACTTGAAGAAATTATGGAGCTGCATCATGTTGCAGGAGAGGATTGCTATTTGTTAAAGGTGAGAATGGCAAACAACAAAGCCCTTGCTGATTTTATGAGAGAGAAACTGACCCAGATTAAAACTATTAGATCAACTAAATCTGTTATTGTGCTGGATACTGTGAAAGAAACTTCAAAAATTCAATTACCTGAAGTGGAGTAATTGAGAGAAAGCATGAGAGACGGGAGGCCTTCTTTGACAAATATTGAACACCCATCTAAGATTAAAATTGTATTAGCTTTTACAGCTATATATTTTATTTGGGGTTCAACTTACCTTGCCATCAGATATGCAGTAGAAACGGTGCCTCCTTTTTTTATGGGGTTTACGAGATTTGTAATTGCCGGTGCAATTATTTTGTTGATTGTTAAATTGAAAAAAGAAAAGCCTGCAACTAAAAAAGATTGGGTGATTGGAGCAATTTCTGGTTCGTTAATGTTTGGAGGTGGAAATGGTGCTGTTCAGTGGGCAAGCCAATTTATGCCGTCAAGTTTGGCAGCTATTGTTGTCGCAACAATCCCAATTTGGATGATACTTTTTCATTGGATTCAATCAAAAGCAAATAAGCCTGATCTTCTAACTATGGCAGGAGTTATAGTTGGAATTATTGGTGTTATTCTGCTTACTGAAATTGAAGAAGAAGTTTTGATAAATAATAATCAGTTCGGGGGGACTGTTATTTTAGGAATGATTGTACTTATTATGGGAACTATGAGCTGGTCTGCCGGATCACTATATTACAGAAACTCCAAACCGACAGTTTCTTCAATGAATATGGCTGGTATACAAACTTTCTGTGGTGGATTTACAATGCTGATCATAAGCTTGTTCAAGGGAGAACCACAAAACTTTGATGTCAGTCAGGTTTCTTTGCTTTCGGTTTTTTCAATGACATACCTAATTTTATTCGGAACGCTGATAGCTTTTCTCTCATATGTTTGGTTGTTAAAAGCCAGCACGCCTGCAAAGGTTAGTACTTATGCGTACTTTAATCCACTTGTTGCTATATTACTTGGTGGATTGATTGCGGGAGAGTTACTAACTATACACATGTTTTTAGGAGGTGCTGCCATTTTAATTTCGATAATTCTCATTAACAAACCTTGGAAGCAACTTAAGCTGCTAAAAAAATAGATTACGTCCACAAAAGTTTGTAATTCCAAAGTGATTAAGATACATTGCACTTTAGCTTAAATATTACTTGATATTCTGGCCTCAGGCATCACTTCATTTATTTTTAAGCTTTCTGAAGAAACAAATCATCAAAATTGTTTCCCGCAAATAATTATAAAATATACAGGAGTTAATATGAATATATTCGTTGGTAACTTATCGCCTGAAGTAAACGATTTCGATTTGCAAGAGGCCTTTGAAAAATTTGGTAAAATCAAAAGTGTAAAAGTGGTGGTTGATATTTTCACTCAGCAATCAAAAGGATTTGGATTTGTTGAAATGTATAACGATAAAGAAGCGGCAGTTGCAATTGAAAAACTTAATGTTACGGAGCTGAAAGGAAAAATGATTCAGGTAAATAAAGCCAGACCGCCAAGAAAAGGAAAGGGACGAAGATTTTAGTTTGCTTCTTTAATAAACATTCCCCATTCTCTCAATTTTTCAATTACAGGTATTGTAGTTTTCCCAAGTTCCGTTATAGAGTATTCCACTTTTGGCGGAACTACGGGATAAACTTTTCGGCTTATAAAACCATCATCTTCAAGTTCCCGTAACTGCTGAGTAAGCATTTTATAAGTTATTTTCTTCAAACTTTTTCTTAACTCCCCATATCTCCAAACTCTATCCTTTAACCTCCATAAAATTGGCATTTTCCACTTCCCACCGATTTTATCCAGTGCAAGTTCAACGGGATTGTTATAAATTTTACCCTTTAACGTAAATTCCGGCATTAATTTCTCCTAAAAAATATTCTTGTTTAAGTCATTATTTACAAAACTTACCTAATTGATAGTATACTACTAAAAAGTGCATACTTGTCATAAAGGAATATATAAACTAATTTTAGTAAAAATAATTTATAAATCAAAAAAGAAAGGCGATAAAAATGAGCGCTAATGTAAACGTATTGAATACAAAAAAAATTGCTTTGGTTGTAGCTAACCCTTCGGTATCAAAACAAACGGGGTGGCCCATCGGTTTTTGGTGGTCGGAACTTACTCACCCTTATTGGGAATTTACAGAAAAAGGATACCAGGTTGATATTTTCAGTCCTGAAGGCGGTGATCTAGAAGCAGACGGATTCAGTGACCCGGAACATGAGAGCGGCTACTCAGCACATGATTTAGTTTCACTCGGATTCAAGAAATCTGAAAAACATTTAGAACTGACTAAAAGCACAAAATCTATTGATGAAATAAAAGTTGAAGAATATGATGCAATATTCTTAACAGGGGGACAGTCGCCAATGTATACTTTTATCGACAATGAAAAGCTGCACAAATTATTTGTTGATTTTTATGAAGCCGGAAAAATAGCTGCCGCAATTTGTCATGCAACGTGTATTTTATTAAAAGCTAAAACTTCCGAAGGCAAACTGCTTGTTGAAGGAAAAACATGGACTGGTTTTGCAGACAGCGAAGAAGCATTTGCAGATAATTTTGTAGGGCAAAAAATACAGCCGTTTTGGATTGAAGAAGAGGCAAGGAAAATTGAAAATACTAATTATATTAATGGCGGGTTATTCAAGTCGTTTACCGTGCGTGACGGAAATTTAATCACCGGGCAACAGCAATATTCCGGAACTACCGCAGCCAGATTAGTAATAGAAGCATTGGGAGTATAATTATGAAAATAGCAATCCTAGGTGCAGGTAATGTAGGTAGCGCCCTTGCAAAGCAATGGGCACAAGCCGGACATGAAATCAGTTTGGGTGTAAGAGATAAAAACTCTGAAAAGGCAAAAAAACTCGAAGGCTTTAATGAAAATCTAAAAGCTTACGATATGAAAGAAGCAGTTGACAAATCTGAAATTATTTTAGTTTCGCTTTCAATACCGGCAATAGTGCAAGTCGCAAAATCATTGGGTGACTTGAGTAATAAAATAGTTATTGATGCTACTAATTCTGTGTTTGGCAAACCCGATCCTTACAAAAATGCTTTTGAAGCTTTTAAAGAAATAAATATGTGCGATAGCATTGTAAAATGTTTCAATACTACCGGATTTGAAAATATGGAAAACCCGGTTTATGACGGAAAAAGAATAGATATGTTTGTAGCCGGTAAAAGCAGTAAAGCTAAAGAGGCTGCAATCCAGCTTAGCAAAGATGCCGGTTTTGGAAATTGCTATGATTTCGGCGGCGATGATAAAGTTGAGCTGATCGAACAATTTGCAATGGCCTGGATAAATCTTGCAATTGTGCAAGGTCATGGAAGAGATATTGCTTTTAAAGTTTTGAAAAGGTGAATTTGAAGTCAAGAGGCTTTACAAAAGGATTATTTGCCATTTTGAACCGAACGGAGTGAGTGTGCTTGTCCCGCTTCCTTCAGCGGAGAGAAATCTTCTTTTTGAGCCTAATTCAAAAAGATTCTCACATCGCTTCGCTCCTAAGAATGACAAACCTGGGCCTTAGATGTAGTTTCAATAGCTGCTGTAAATCTAATTACTTTTTTGGAAATTCTTTTGGAGTTAATCCGGTATCCTTCTTAAAGATTTTGCAAAATGATTCGGCTTGTTGAAGGCTAACCTGTTAGCTATTTCTTTAACAGTTAAGTTAGATCGTGAAAGAAGAGCTTAAGCTCATTCAATTTTTTTATCAATTATCCAATTCTACTTTGAATTCCTTATCACTTTAATTAGTTTTTGATTTGAACTATTCTCAAAAAGAAAGGAAACGTAACATGACAAAAGCATTTAACCTTTTTTTGCTTATGCTTTTATTTATTGCTTCTAGTAATGTTTTTGCTCAGGAAGCAAGGCTGTTGCGCCAGCCTCATATTAACGGTGACAAAATAGTATTTATGTATGCCGGTGATATTTATACAGTTCCAGTCGCGGGGGGCGTTGCAACAAAATTAACATCATTCGAAGGATATGAAGTCTTTCCAAAATTTTCTCCCGATGGAAAATGGATTGCATTTTCAGGGGAATATAATGGGTCGAGACAAGTTTATGTTATCCCGTCAAAGGGAGGAAAACCAAAACAAGTAACTTTTTATCCCGATGCCGGTGTTATGCCGCCAAGAGGTGGCTGGGATCAACTTCCTTATGACTGGACACCCGACGGGAAAAAAATATTTGTCCGCATGAACCGTACACCACACGGACAAAGAATAGGAAAGTACTTTTTGGTTGATCCGTTTAATGAAGGTTTGGAAGAACCTCTTCAAATTCCGGAAGGCGGTCCAGCATCTTTATCGCCAGATGGAAAAAAAGTAACCTATTCGATAAAGTCGCGAGAATTCAGAACTTGGAAAAGATATAAAGCGGGATTTGCTCAAGACGTTTTTATTTATGATTTAGAAAAAAATGAAGTTGAAAAAATTACTGAATATCCCGGAACGGATAATTTCCCGATGTGGATTGGGGAAACGATTTATTTTAACTCCGATAGAAATGATGTTGAGTCAGATGATCCGCGAACACTAAATATTTTTGCTTATGATCTAAATACAAAACAAACAAGGAAAGTCACAAACTTTAAAGAATATGATGTTATGCGTCCTAGCAGAGGAGGAGATAAAATCGTATTCGAAAACGGCGGGCATCTTTATGTACTTGATACAAATACAGACCAAGCAAAAAAGATCAATGTTATTATTAAGAATGATAAAGTTTATACAACTCCGGTTTATAAAGATGTTTCAAAAAATATAGAATCATATTTTGTATCACCATCCGGAAAGAGGGCGTTATTCTCAGCTCGAGGTGATCTCTTCACCGTACCTGCAAAACATGGAGATATTCGCAATATTACTAATACTCCGGAAGTAAGAGAATTTTCTGTCGACTGGTCGCCTGACGGTAAATATATCACATACATATCAGAGGTGTCTGGCGATTATGAATTATACATAAAAAAGTATAACAGCCAAGAGGATCCTATTCAGCTTACCTTTAATACCGGTTCATGGATTACCGGGTATATCTGGTCGTACGATAGTAAAAAAATAGCTTTTGCAGATAAAAAACATCGTCTTCGCATTGTTGATATTGATTCCAAAAATATTTCTGAAGTTGATATAAATAAATATGGCGGATTTGGAAGATACAGGTGGTCACCTGATAATAAGTGGATTGTTTATACCAAGGGTTCGGAAAACGGACTATCATCAATATGGTTGTATTCTCTTGATGATAATAAAAAGTACCAACTTACAAGCGATAAAACTGATGAATCAAACCCCGTATTTTCCCTTGATGGAAAAACACTCTCATTTGTTTCTAGAAGAGATTATAATTGGGTAAACCGCAACTTTGATGCAAAAATCTATATCGGAACTTTACAAGCAGATACGAAAAAACCGTTTTCTTACCGTAATGATGATGAGGAAATAAAAACGGATTCTAAAAAGAATGGAGATAATAAAAAGAAAGAGGGAAAGGAAAACAAAGATGAACTCGTTATAAAAATTGATATAGAGGGTTTTGAAAATCGTGTTGATGCTTACCCGGTATCCACGGGAAGATATTATGCTCTTACGCCGGTGAAAGACGGTTTACTTTATATGAAAAACGGCTCCTTATATAAGTTTGATCTTAAAGAGAGAAAAGAAACAGATATAATGAAAGGAATTGGCAGTTATATATTAACGGCTGATGATAAAAAATTTATGTATCAAAAGGGAAGCGATTATGGTATTGCACCATTAAAACCAAAACAGGAACCAAACGCTGGAAAACTAAATCTTTCAAAAATGAAGATGAAAATAGACCCTGTTGTTGAATGGCGGCAAATTTATACCGACGGATGGCGGATAATGAGGGACTGGTTCTACGATCCAAATATGCATGGTGTTGACTGGAAAGCAATGCACGATAAGTATTTACCGTTAGTTGAACATGTTGCTCACCGCACAGACCTTGATTATATATTTGGTGAGTTGATTGGAGAATTAAATGCGGGGCACACTTATGTTAATTCGGGAGATGCAATAACAGCGGAAAGAATCCCAATCGGGCTGCTCGGATGTGAATTTGTTGCAGATGGTGATTTTTATAAGATATCAAATATTTATCAAGGTGAAAATTGGAATGATCAACTGAGGTCACCATTAACTGAGGCCGGTATTGATGTAAAAGAGGGTGAATACTTAATTGCTGTCGATGGAAAAAAAGTACAAACCGATGAAAATCCGTATAAACATTTTGAAAACAAGTTGGATGCTGAAGTTACACTGCTGATAAACGATAAACCGTCAAAGGATGGCGCAAGAGAAGTAAAAGTAAAACCAATCGAATCAGAGACGGCGCTGCGTCATTATCAATGGGTAGAAAATAACCGGAAGATTGTAGACAAACTTTCAGGAGGAAGAATCGGTTATATTTATGTGCCTAATACAGGAGTCCCGGGATTCACAGAATTCTATAAAGGTTGGTTCAGTCTAAACCATAAAGATGCATTGATAATTGATGAACGCTATAACGGCGGCGGGCAAATACCTGAACCAATGATTAATGATATGTCAAAAAAGACTCTTCAATATTGGGATCTGAGAAATACTGAACTTGTGACTACCCCGGGTATTACACACGAAGGACCTAAGGCGATGTTGATAAATGGCCGTTCCAGTTCTGGTGGCGATGCGTTCCCAGACTATTTCAAAACTCTGGGGTTAGGACCACTTATCGGTCAAAAAACCTGGGGTGGATTGATTGGGTATTCCGGCAGTCCACGATTTGTTGACGGCGGCGGATTTGCAGTCCCTCAATTTGCTTATGTAAATACGGATGGGGAATGGGATGTAGAATATTATGGTGTAGAACCTGACATCGAAGTGTTTGATGACCCAGCATTAATTCAAGCCGGCCGTCAGCCAATGCTGGAAAAAGCAGTTGAATATCTTCTTGAAGAATTAAAGAAAAATCCTCCTAAAAAAATTACACGTCCGGATGGACCGATAAGAAATTAACTTTTTAAAAATCTTGGTGTCAAGACCCAGATCTTGACACCTTTTCTTGAAATTCAAAATCTTGCTCTCGAGGTCCACGAGCTTGTCCGAGAATTGTCGAGATGTCAAACTGAGCGAAGTCGAAGTAGGTCTTGTGCTTTAAAAATCCGGTTCGACTCCGCTCACCGTGACATAATAATTAGTTCTCGGACAAGCTCCCACGTTTCGACAGTGCAGAATTCTCACCCCCAAAATCCGCCGCGGCGGATTTCGGGGATTTGAAATGACAAAATGTTTAGGGTTTCTTAAAGCGGCTTTACAGGCACACAGATATCCATAATAAATAAACCTTGCGGTTCTTCTTCCGGACCTTTATGATATAATTCAAAGCACGGATTGTCTGCTGGCTCAAATCCGCTGTTTGGCAGCCATTCGCCGTACAAAGCTTTATAACCGTTTTTAATTTCGAGATGAGTGCCTTCAAAGCGATAAACCGCGTATTTGCCACCTTTGATAACCAGCTCATCAACCCCGTCGGACGGTTTGATGTCTTCACTAATTGTGATACAAGCATCATAGCGACATTTATCTTCCGGGGTAATTTCAGGATTATCGTATGATATACCGATAAATTTTGTATCCGGGCCTAGCTGGCCATTTGCACCGCCCCACGAACATAGTTTATCCCACGTCTCCTTAATTTTTTCATGCTTATAACCTCCGTGCCAGGAAACAAATGCTACACGCATATCAGAAAATTCTTTTACTTCTACTTTCATTTCGGTTCTCCCTTCATTTGTTTGGAAATTGTAAATTACATTTCCAAAATAATCTTGAGAGATATCCCAAACTTTACCTTGCTTGCTTTCGATTTTGCCATTCTTGCTATTAATTATTGCATCTCCATTTTTTCTAAATTCGCTGGCTGACATACTGAAGTGTGACTTAAAGGCTCTCGAAAAAACTGCAGAAGATGAAAACCCGCAATCGAATGCAATGTCGGTAATAGGCCTTTTTGTGTTTTTTAAAATATTAGCCGCTCTCTCCAGTCTAACTCTTTTAACAAAGTCCTGTGGAGTTTCTTTTAAGAGTGAAGAAAATATTCTATGGAAATGAAACGGTGAAAAGAAAGCCTCACTTGATAAAGAATTCAGGTCAAGATTTTCAGTAATATTTTCGTTAACAAATTTTACAACTTTCTGAATTCTAGATCGGTATTCTTCGAATGATTTATCTGAATTTTTCATATTCGAAATTTACTATTCTTTTTATGTTTAAGGAATAAATGTGGCATAAGATTGAAAAATTTTTATAAAAAACTTGACTTACAATCCTGGTCCAGTACAGATAAGACATGCTTTTTGTAGTATCTGCCGATTGTTAGTATTTTACCGGGTAATTCAATACTTGTTGCTGAATATGCTTTGATACGGTCAAGCGATACAATATAAGAACGATGAATTCTAACGAATTTTTCTGATGGAAGTTCATTCTCCATGTATGCCAAAGAAAGATAACTAATTATTTTACCCTCATTTGTAACAATATTAATATAATCTTTAAGCCCTTCGATGTACAAAATATTTTTGAAGTATACTTTTATATTTTTTTTGTCGGATTTAACATAAATATATTGCTTTAGGGGGGTGTCAATAAATGACAGTGGAGCGTTTTTTTCAATTACTTTTGTTTCATTTTGGTTTAACACTTTGTTAATAGCTTTAAGGAATCTCTCAAATGATATTGGTTTCAACAAGTAATCGACAATATCAAGTTCGTAACCGTCAAGAGCGTATTCACGGTATGCTGTTGTGAATATTACTTTAGGCGGACTCTTTAACGTTTTTAAAAATTCTAACCCGGTTATTTGCGGCATTTTAATATCAAGAAATATCAAATCAATTTTCTTTTTGTTCAATACGTTGAAAGCGTCAATGGCATTGTAGCAGACTCCTGATAATCTTAGCATGTCAATTTTTGATAAATAATTTTCAATCACCTTAGCTGCTAAAGGTTCGTCTTCAACAATTAAGCAATTTAGTTTCATGTTTTACTAAGCCCGGTTTCAATATTGATTTTTAATTTTACCATAAAGGAATCCTTTTTATTATAGATTTCTAATTCGTTATTATCTCTATAAATTAAATCAAGCCTTTTTCTAATATTCCTTAGTCCAATTCCCTCGTTAAATTTAGCAGTGCTCTGCACTTGATTATTTTTATTCTCGGCAGTAAAAAATAATGTATCTTCATATATTTTTAAATCAAGTTTTATCCACGATTGGTTTATTGATTCTCCAGCTCCGTGTTTAAAACAGTTTTCAACAATTGGCAAAAGCAACAGCGGTGCAATATACTTATCCTCTAACGAACCCTCTATATTAAAACTAAAATCAAGCTTGTGTTCATACCTTATTTTTTCCAGTTCAATGTAATTGTTTAAGACTTGTATTTCTTTAGACAACTGAATTTTTGGAACATTACTTTCGTATAACATAAAACTCAATAGCTTGGAAAGTTTTAACAGGGCATTCGCTGTTTTATCTGATTTCTCGAGGGCTAAAGAATAAATGTTATTTATAGTATTGAACAAAAAATGCGGATGTAATTGTGCTTTTAAGTATTTTAATTCGGCTTCAAGTTTTTCATTAGCAAGTTGTAATCTCAGTTTTTGTTCATCATACCAGTTTTTGACCAGGATAATTATAGAGGCTATGCCCACAATTGGGTAAATATAAATCGTAGAGTGAATTAATCTAAGAACATTGAAGAAATTACCCTCGGCAAAGTCCGGGTCAAGCTGCAGCGGGAAGATAATATAAAACTGAATTGCTCTTCTTAATAATACCGAGGCGGATACCGAGATAGCTAAATAAACAAAGAATTTTAAAAACTTCTTTTCTAAAAGATATTTATAGATGATAACATAAATAGTGTAATAAGTAACACAAATTCTAAGGGATAAATTAATGAGCTCTAGCGCTAAACGATCAGTGTCAAATGTATAAAAGAAGCCAGCGAAATTGAGCCGCAAGATGAAATGCAGAATCCAAAAAATAATGTGCCCTATTATAGTAATATTTTTTTTGTTTATAAAAAATTGCTTCATAATACTTCATCTGTTTGATATCAATATAGTATGATTTAACACAAAATTATACTAAAGCGATCAGATATTAGATAAACTACGGGTTTACATCCTTTAACAACATGTTTTAATCTCTAAAGTGACCTTAGAAGTAGAATTAGTTTACGAGGCTTTCAAAAATAACATTCATCTAATAACTCTGATTAATTAGAAGCCAATAATTATATACGGCAATTACTTTTGCAAATGTATTTAGGGGGATTAAAATGAGAATACTGCTTTTCCTGTTTTTCACTAGTTCGTTTGTTATTTCACAAGAGATTGCAACAAAAGGGGAATCTACTGCTGCTCTAATCGGTACTTCCGAATTTGTTCTGGACGGTTTATTAAATGAGGCTATCTGGAATGAAGCCTTGAAGTTTACCGACTTCAAGCAGGAATCACCCAAAATAGGTATTGAGTCGACTGAAATTACCGAAGCCTATGTAACATATGACGAGAATTATATTTACGTCGGCTTTAAGAATTATTACCAAAATACGGATGATATTTTCGCCTCGGTTTTGGAGAGGGATCAAAATATGGAAGTTGATGACTATGTTCAGGTTATAATTGACTCCAGGAATGATAATAGTAACGCTCTTTCTTTTCAAACTAATTTGCTTGGCGCAAGGCGGGATAGTGAGATTACAGAAAACGGCGGCGTTTTTAACTCATCGTGGAATACCTTCTGGGACGCATCTTCCTCGATCACCGATTTTGGCTGGAGTGCGGAATTCAAAATACCTCTTTCATCACTTCGATACGAAGAAAAAAGCAAAAATGAAATGGGGTTTAAGTTTATTAGAAAAATTAGATCAAAAAATGAAGTAACGATTTTCCCGTTGAAGCAATGGAATATTGATAAACCCCTTAATAATCTTACAAACTCTGTTGATATTGAATTCGACTCTTTACCAAACAAGAGCCCGCTTTATGTTTCTCCTTATGTAATTAATACACTAAGTCAAACATCCAATTTGAATGGAGCACAAACAAATTATAGCAAGAATACCGAGTTTTTAAGTGGCAAAAATTATTTCGGAAATAGCGGTTTAGATAGAGTTCTAAGCAATGTAGGAATTGATGTGAAGTATAAATTGAATTCCAGTAACACACTTGATATAACTTTGAATACCGATTTCGCTCAGGCGGAAGCAGATGATAGAATTATAAACCTTACGCGCTATTCAATTTCTTTGCCCGAAAAAAGAGCTTTCTTTCTTGAAAACGCCGAACTTTTTAACTCTTCAATGTTCGATCATGATTTCTTCCATTCAAGAAGAATAGGAATTGAAAACGGAAGTAATGTGCCTTTAATAGGTGGGATAAGGCTGGCGGGAACAACCGGAAATTTTGAGTACGGGTTTCTTAACGTACAAAGCCATTCGATGGAGGTAGAGAATATCGATGCCCAAAATTTTACCGTACTTAGAATTAAAAATAAAATAAGCAAAAACGAATCTTACATCGGAGGAATTTTCACAAATAAAATTTCCGTGGAGAATTCAGACTTTAATAGGTTAGCGGCGATTGATGGTTTTTACAGATTCGGGAATAGTGTTACCTCGGTTTTCTTTTTAGCATCAAGCTTTGATAACAACATGGAAAACTTTAGAAACAAGGCTTTTGGTTTTAGAGTAAATAGATTTACCCGACAGGGTTGGGGATTTGATTTAAGATTCAGGGAGTATCAGGAATTCTTTAATACAGAACTAGGATTTTTGCCCAGGCCCAATACGAGAAGGCTTACTGTAAGGAATGATTATAGGTTTGTTTTTAGAAACAGTTCATGGTTATCCCGTTTGACAATTGGTAATTGGAATACATTTTATTGGAAATCATCCACAAACCAAAAAGAATTTTTCCAGGCCAACCCGTTTGTTATAACTTCATTTACAGACGGGTCTTCAATGGTTTTATACACACCGTTTTACCAGGAAGATAGGTTGTTCGACGATTGGAATTTCTCTAATGATATAATAATTCCTAAAGACAAATATATAATGAAGGTTTGGGAAATACGGTATAATTCTGGGAAAGGGAAAAATTATTCATGGTCTTTTAACGGAACTATCGGTGATTTTTACGGGGGTGATCAAGTTAGTTTATCTCCCGGTATAAATTACATTTTCGATAAGAATTTTAATGTAGAATTATTGGTTGATTATAACAGGCTTTCTTTTCCCATAAGTTTTTCCAACTCCGGTGATAATGTTGAAACTCGCGTTTTATATTCAACAAAGCTCAATTACTTTTTTTCGTCGGAGATTTCGTTAAAAGCTTTTCTTCAATACGATAACCTAAGTGAAACTCTTGGATCTAGTTTGAGATTACGTTATAACCCGAATGAAGGTACCAACCTCTATATTGTATTCAATCAAAATATAAACACTCAGAGACAACGGTTTTCGCCTGAAAAACCTTTTATAGATAACCAAACACTTATTATAAAATACTCTCAAACTTTTTTGATGTAAATCACTTATTAAACTCGAAGGAAATAAAATGGAAAATAAATTATTAACTAAACACAGCAGAGCGGGCAAAAAAAGAAGAGGAGAATGTTTCATAATTTTTTTAGCGTTTACAATATTTTTAGCTCCGTCACTGAGTTTTTCAAAAACATTGCAAGATAATAAGCTAATGAGTGTTACTTATAAATCCGAAGAAGCAAAAGAATTTTTTGATAAAGGGATGGAACTGTTTAACAAGAATCAAGAAAATGAGTCTTATGAATATTTCAAAAAAGCCTCGGAGATTGATTCAACCTTTGCTTTGGCTTTTGCTTTTAAAGGCAGGTTACATCCGTCATTTGAAGGTAAAAAGAAAAACATAGCACATGCGTTAAGGTTAAGTACTAATGCAACAGAAGGAGAACGCATACTTATATCGGCGCTAAACGCATTTTACGTTACAGACGAAAACGATAAAGAATATATGTTTTATAAACAGCTTGTTGAAAAATATCCTGCTGATCCGCTTGTGCGTTACTTTTGGGGATTCGCAAATTGGAGGCATGGAAGAAGTAATTATCAATTAGCTGAAGAAGAATTGAAAAAAGCTATAGCTTTGGACCACAGACTTGCAGCGGCTTATAATGATTTGGGATATGTATTAAGCGAATTAAAAAAGTATAATGAAGCAAAAAACATGTTTATGAAATATATTGAACTAACTGAAGGCAATGTGAATGCCTACGATAGCTACGCTGAAGTGCTCTTTAAAATAGGTAATTATGAAGAGTCGTTAGAAGCTTACAAAAAAGCTCTTGAAGTAGACGCAAACTTTTTTTGGTCAAACCTTGGGCTTGCCGTAAACCTGAGCTATTTAAACCGATTTGAAGAAGCAAAGGAAATAGTTGCAAAATTAAGGGATAAAGCCAAAAATCAAAGAGAGAGTAGACACGCAAAGACAGCTATTCTAATCTTTTTTATTGCTTCAAATGATTTGGAAGGAGCGATTAGTGAAATTATAAAACAATACATAGAAGCTGAAGATAAAAATCATATCGGGGGAATGTATAGAGCGCTTGTTAGATGGGGCGATATATTATCTGATAGGGGTAATCCAGACGAAGCGATAATAAAATACAACGAGGCAGAAAAAACAATTCAAAATTCAGGTTTACGTTTAGAGACTAAAAATAGGGTGAGCGAGCAAATACTGTTTAAAAAAATTAGAGCAAACTTGGAGGGGAAAAAAATTACTGAAGCACGAAAAAAAATAACATATTTAGAAAAATTAATATCCGGTAATTCCAAGGGTAATTTACTCACTTACTTGCATGAGTTTAAAGCAAGATTAGCCTTTGAAGAAGGTGATTACGAAAAAGCGATTGAACAAATTGATAAAACGAATGAGACGTTTACTAATATTTATACTAAGGCCTTGTTTCTAAAAAAAATGGGTAAACGTAATGAAGCTTTAAAACTTTTTTGCGATGTCCTTAACTACAATTTATTAAACGATTTTGATTATAGCCTGGTGCGAAGGAAGGCTCGTGAAATTTTAAAGACGTTATGATTTTGAACAAACTCGCTAAAACCTCAAGAGAGCTGTTTTAAAAAATATAAACCGTTGAGTAGTCGTATTAACCATTAAAACATTGCTGTAACCGCTTAGAAGAAAATCCATTCCATAACACATCGTTTCACTTTATTTTTGCGCCACATTAAAAACAGGGGGAAACTATGTTTAATAAATATATTTTCACAATAATAGCATTCTTTTTTTTATTTCTTTCTTCAAAAATTTCTTCACAAGATTCACCTTTGTGGGGCGACTTAGAACCCGGTGAATATGCCGTTGGTTTTAAAGTCATTAATAAAATCGATCACTCGAGGCCAATAAAAGATAAGTACGATCAAAACGGAAATTTCCTGGTGAAAATCGGGGACGTCCTATTCAGATGACATTCTGGTATCCGGCTGAAAAATGGTTTAATTATTCTTTCAGGCTTCATTTAAAACATTTGAATGAAGCAATATTAGTGAGCAGAAGGTACTCTAAAAAATTGAAAAGCATGTTGTAAAAATACTTAGACTGTTTTGATTTTGATCAATTACAACCACCGGATTAAAAAGTAAGGCAGATAGCCTGCCCACTGAAGTTTTAACATAGGCGGGGCTGTCTGCCCAACATTATGTAAATTCAGCTCCCAGCTTCATTTACAATCTTCCAAAGTAACATAAGAACTGCAACGGCTTAAAGTATAGACAATGCAAAAGTTAATTCTTTTTTACATATAGGCCGTCAAACCAAGGCACCCAAGTATTCCCGCCATCGTTTGATGTTTCAAAAAATTGGCGAACGTTGCCGTCTTCTAACGGAGTCCATGTTCCTCTAAAATCTGTTTTGCTGCCGTCGTTGGAAATTAAATCGCCAACAAGTCTCATAGCACCGTCTTCAAAATTCCCGGAAATATCAACAATGTATCCACCGGTTGCTGTCCAAAGCTGTCTCCATTTTTTTGTTGCCGGATTGTAGTAATTTACACTCGATCCTACATTACCGGCTGAGCTTGTCCAGCTTTCGTAAAGTGCGCAACCGCCATTTATTTTAGTGATTATATTTGTTCCTTGTTGTGGCCCATCCGGATTTTGATAATTGTAAACCTCCCACTCGCCAATCCAGAAATCAAACTTGCGGTAGTTGTCGTCATATTCGCACGGAGTAGCGTTCTTTTTAACGCCTTCAAGTAATTCGGCAAATTTTGGATTATTACGGAGTTTATCAAAATTTGCGTCACTTTCAATTTGACTTACATTGCTGTAACCAGCTTCCACTGCTTTGCCTAACCAGGTCATGGCATTTTCATTTTCGTTCATCAAAGAATAAGTTGTTGCAATTTGATAACGGACAAAAAACGGGAAAAACCCTTTTTCATTTGCTGTCTCAAAAGCAGGCAATGCTTCTTTGTATTTTGTTAAGTTGAAATACGAACTCCCGAGTCTATACCAGGCTTGAGAATTTTCGGGTTCTTCTTTTGTTATTTCAGAGTAAGATCGAGCTGCTTCCTCCCAATTTTTATCATTATAAAATTGATTGGCAGCGTCTTTGTTTGATTGAGCCATAGTTAAAGTCGCCATTATTAAAAAAAGTACTAAACGATTAATTGGTTTTTGAATATTTATCACTTATTCGCTCCTCGTTAATTATTTATTTGATAACTTATTTCATTTTAGCTAATGCTGTGTTACCTTCTTTAACATTATAAAAACTGTTTGCTTCAATATTTTCAAACTTATCAATTTGACCCGATGGCCAATGGATTTCCACAGACATAACAGTCTTTGCTTTTCCTAATCCAAAATGTGCTCTTAAATCGTTTTGCCCAAGAAAAGTTGCTTGTCCGCCAACTTCTCTGTATTGTGTTACAGCTTTTCTGTTAGTTTTTGTTGTTACCCAAACTTTAGCACCCATTGCCGACCTATTGGATTTTGTCCCTTCCAGTTTTAACACAAACCATCCATTGCCGTTGTCCAAATCATTTCTATAAAGATAATTGACATCCCCGCCTTGTATGTATCCCGTTTTGTTAGGAACAAATAAATCTAAATCGCCGTCGTTGTCGTAATCTCCAACGGCAGCGCCCCATGTACTATGTTTTGTAGTGACCAAATGACCTTCAGTAATAGTCTGAAAAGTGCCGTCTCCTTTATTCATATATAATTTGTTTGGTTGCTGGCCTCCGTTACTTACAAATAGATCAAGATAAGTATCATTATCAAAATCCCCCCAGACATGAGCGAGTGATATTCCAATGTCATTGACTAAATCGCCTTGTGTGATACGAGTATAACGTGAGCTGTCAGGGCCGCCATCATTTCTATAAAAATTATTTTTTAAGCCGCCTAATGATCCGCCCCAATTAGTAATATAGGCATCGAGATCCCCATCATTATCGTAATCTATAAAATTCCAAGTTTGACCGTCTATAGAATCTTGTGTGAACAACTCTCTATTTAATCTTTGGAAATTTGCTTTACCAGATTCTTTCAATAAGTTTTTATACATAAAATCCGGAGCTACAGTGCCGTTGGCTGGACCGCTGCCGATAAAGAGATCAATATCACCGTCCAAATCATAATCTGTCCATGTTGCATTCGTAAAAGGTGCGGAAAAGGATGCTACCGGTGAGCCTTTAACCTGAAAGAAAACTCCGTTACCTTCGTTATGTAAGAGATAGTTGCTGGTTATCGGCATACCCACAAATTTTGCGGGATGTGTTACGAAAAGATCAAGTAACCCATCGTTATCATAGTCTCCCCAAACAGCGTTAAAACCTCTTATTGGGCTACTGCCTTGGTCAAAAGAATTATTTATTTGAAAATTTCCGTTGCCCAAATTTTTGTACATGAGTGAGCCTAAAGATGAAAAGGCATTCACAATAAATAAATCAATATTACCGTCGTTGTCGTAATCACCCCAGGCATTTCCAAAAGTAGGAGTTTGAAGATTTGTAATCTCTCCTCGTGTTATTTTCGTAAACTTATCCTTGCCGTCATTTCGGTATAATGTGTTATAGCCAATCGGAATATTAGCGTTTGATAAGAAAAGATCAATGTCTCCATCATTGTCATAATCGATCCAGCTTGCACCGTTGGTGTTTGTTGTATCTGTTGCTATATCTCCCGTTGTTATTGGTACAAAATTTTGTGCAATCAGATTAATTGAAGAAAAAGTAATGAAAGAGATTAAAAGCATCAGCTTTTTGATTTTGTTTATTTGCGTACTCATAATTCCCCCTTAGTAAAAATTACGCAGTATGAATGAATATTAATTAAGATTACATCATTTCCCAAAGAATGTGACCGCCGTTAGCTAAATCAAGTTTAAGTTTTATTACGTATGGAATTTCTTTAGATAGCCAGAAGGTAAGACCTTTGTTTGTCTTTAGTTTCCATGTTTCTCGTGTAGTGTTTTTATCGGCAGGCACAGTCTCTTTTTCTTGAATTTCCGCTATTAGCCAGGAAAACTTAGTTTCAGAATTATCGTCATAAATCGGTAATTTAGCAATTAGCCCCTTTTCAAAAGGAAGGCCAACTAGTAGTATCCCGTATAAACTCCAGTCGAATACATTTATTGATAACGTTTCTTTTACATCAGTTTTTGTCGAATCTTTAGGAGTAAACTTGTTCCCAGTTATTTTATTGCCTTCGAATTTAAAGAAAGTAAAATTACCTTTTGGAGTATTGGTAGCTGCAGTTGATGGTATTAGTGTTTTCTTTTCAGTAAAATTAGTCCAAGTATCCAAAAGATTTCCGTTAGGATCGTAAATATCTTGAACTCTGTGAAGATAAACTTTCTCTTTTAATTCCATCATTTGCATATAATCGGTCCAGATTCTAAAAAACGATTTTTTCCCGTCAGCAGTAGTAAAGGTTACTTCCCATTTATTAGTATAATTTTCAATGAAAGAACCGTTTATTTTTTCGTTCCCCGGTAAAATAACGAGTGTATCTTTGATTTGAGCAGTAATGGATATTATAGATGATATGATAAGTGTAAGAATTATTAGTTTTTTTTGCATTATTTAACACTACCTTCAACTATTGATTGTTGGTTAATATAGTATGTCGATTAGTGAAAGTCGTTAAATCCAAGAAATATTAACAACAAAAAAGGATAATATGGATAAATATTTTGCCAAAGATTAAATCCCGTAAGGTGCTTAAGCGTCAGCTTATGGTGAAATATTTTTTCTGTAATAAGTGTAACTTTCAAGTTGTGGGTAGGATGATTGAAATACACTTATGGGCTTTAGCCCAATAACTACTTTATTATTGGACTAAAGTCCGGGAAATTGAAGGTGATATTAACCTCAGGAATAAATGTCTAAGCTATTAAACATTACATTCATTGTTAAGTTAATATTTATGTGTAAGAGGATATGGTATTTTATTAGTTCAATTTCACTTTCAAAATTACTATATCTTCCAGCTCTTCCATTGGCTGTATTGAAACGGGGATTCCCTGTTCATTCCAAACATAAGCGCTTCCCATTTGCCCGTTTGCCAAATAATAATAATAGTTGCCTGCAATTTCACCTGTAGCAGCCTGGTCAAAATTAGGGTTGTGTGATTCAATAATTTTTGTCCCGGTGATTCTATACCCGGTTTCATCGAGTGAGTATTGATTTATGCTGTTATTAGGATAACCGGTTTGATGGCAGATTAATGTGCCATTATAAAATGCCATACCGTCAATTCCTTCAAGAGATACATCTGCGGGATATCGAATCAACTGCCAGTTCTTTAGTTGTAAATTTAAAGCAGAAATACCTTCCGTACTTGCAACGTACAGAATAGATTCATCTTCGTTCAAAGCTAGTCCGTTTAAGAAAAAGAAAAGGGGGTCGGCTTGATAAAATAATTCTAATTCGTCTTTATCTTTTGGGATTTTATAGATTTTTGAAGTCATTGATTCAGTCATGTAAATATCACCGTTTGATGCTACCGTGATATCATTAAAAAAATGGTTCTCTCCTTTGTTGTCGTAATCGTATTTTTTTATAAGTTGCCCGGTTGTTAAATCATATTTGTGAATTCTTGATTTAGCAGTTTGCGGAATTACTTTTTCCTGTGTTGTCATCCCTTGCGGATCAAATGCGGAAACTACCCAGAGGTGATTACTTTTTTCGTCTACTTCCATTCCGAAAGTGCTTAACAAATCATCTTCAGCCTCTTTTTTAAAATCTGATACTTTGCCGTCCTTTGTAATCAGCAAAATTTTTCTTTTGTACATTGAACTTAAATACAGCTTGCCTGTATTGTTATCAAAGGCCACTCCTTCCGGCACCAAATCTTTTTCGGGGATTATAAAAGCAATTTCACTATTATTTACGGGCTTTTTGGCTGCTTCAATTTTTTTAAGAACCGTTTCAAATCCGGATAGGGAAGAGAGTTTATTGAAAGTGGAATCTTCTTCAATGTTGCTGAGCAGGTAAAACCGCTTATCCGCTATCCGGTCAACAATTTTAAGGGCTTTCTCATATTTATTGTTTTGAATCAAAGCTTTTGAATACGAATAAAGCACGGCAAGGTTTTCAGTATTGAGCCAGTATGATTTTTCAAAATTATCGAGTGCCTTTGTAAAATCTTTTTCCCGGTATGCAGCTAATCCTTCGGAATAGTACTCATTATAATTTGCTTTGTCCAGATCATTCCTTGTCGAAGTGTTTGAGATGATTTTCCATCGACCGTTTATTTTTTTGTGGGTTGCTGTCCATGCAAAAACCGTAGCACCTTTTTCCCATTCGTCATTTTCGTTTTTACCTCTGATTAAAATGATTTTTCTTAAATACATTTTTGCGAGCGAGCCGTCGTCAGATATTTTTATTCGCGGTTCCTCGAGATCATCCCATTTAATATACTGCACTTGATTAAAGTAATATTCAAACCGTTTTTTAATTTCACTGTTTGACGCATTGGAGATATTCCCGCCTCGAACAGAGGTCATTGAATCAGCTATTTGACTAACAAGTAATTCAGCGTCTCCGAATAAATGAGCCTTACGTTGTATCTCATTTGATTGAAGCAGTTTGCCGATATCTTCTTGCCGTTCTTTATCAGAATATTTTGAACAAGAAAAAAAGAGAAAGCAAATTGTGAACAAAAACAAAAGCGATGTTCTTTGATTGGAACCCATCCCTGCCCTCGATTTGATTGAAATAAAGTAAGTTATTTAGATGGTTTATCCTTAAAAAAGTTTAGGTCAGAATTATTTTAGCCCTCAAAAATGAATCATTTTAAGAGAAGCATTTTTTGAGTCTTTGAATGATTACCGCTTTGTAATCTGTAAAAATAAATTCCGCTCGGCAAATCACTTGCTGCAGTAAATTCAATTATGTGTCGCCCCTCATTTAAAGTATCGTTAAGTATCACCAAGATTTCATTACCCAAAATATCATAAACTGTAAGATTAACTTTACTTGTCTCAAAAATTGTAAAGCTGAATTTGGTTGTTGGGTTAAAAGGATTTGGGTAATTCTGACTTAAATTGAAGTTACTTAGTACGTTGGAATTTTCTTTTTCTATTTTAGTTGGTGTGTAAATCGTAAATTCTGTTGAATCCCGATCGTAATTCTTTAGAACTGCAATTAATTTATGAACACCAGGTTCCGGTAGGTAATATTCATTTTCATGTGTATTTTCAAAAATAATTGTGGTGTCTGCAGGAATTATAAACGTAGTTGGCACAGTTAGACAGCCATAAACTTCACAACTGCAAAAGTCATCAATGTAATAGTCTGTAATACAGCTATGTGCAAATCTCAAAGTGTCAGGTATATTTGTGGAATTCTGAATTATATAATTAAATTTTATTGTATCGCCATATTCAAATTCTG
>JANQIV010000041.1 GCA_028282005.1 Melioribacteraceae bacterium
TGATTAATCGAATCAACCTGGTCTTTCATCAAAGCAATTAAAGGAGAGATAACTACTGAAAAAGTATCACTCATTATTGAGGGAATTTGGTAACAGATTGATTTCCCAGCTCCTGTGGGCAAAATCGATAGTACATTTTCTCCTTTTAAAATTAGCTCAATAATTTCCGACTGATTTTCTTTAAAGTTTTCGTAACCAAAATATTTTTTTAATACTTGTTGGGGAGTCATTAAATTCTAATTTATTACTACAAAATTTGAAATGTTATTATAAATAAATATTTTAAAACATAGTAACATTTGAATCATTCATTTCGTCTCATGACATAACTTACTTAAAAACAATTTCGGAAAACTATGTATTCAGTTGAAGTTCAGAGTATTAACAAAATCTACGAAACAGCATTTCGGAAAAGAAGAGTACAGGCTTTAAATGATTTCAGTATAAAAGTGGAAAAAGGTTCAATCTTCGGATTGCTTGGCCCGAATGGTGCCGGAAAAACAACACTTGTTAAAATACTTTTGGGAATTACTTTCCCGACAACAGGCACGGCTACAGTTTTGGGGCATGATATTTCAAATTACAAATTAAAATCCAAAGTGGGGTATTTACCAGAGAATCATAAATTTCCGCCATACTTAAATGGGGGAGATGTTATCAAATATGCAGCAAGTTTGAGTGGCTATGAGCCGCCAAATCTTGAGCAAAAAGTGGATGAACTTTTGAGTCTTGTGAAAATGCTCGAATGGAAAAACATGAAAGTTAAAAAATACTCAAAAGGGATGATGCAAAGATTGGGCTTGGCACAAGCAATGATAAATGATCCCGAATTGGTTATTCTTGACGAACCAACAGATGGTGTTGACCCGATTGGGAGAAAAGAAATTAGAGATGTTTTGATTGACTTAAAAAATCAAGGCAAAACCATTTTTCTAAACAGCCATTTGCTTTCCGAAGTAGAATTAATTACCGATAATGTCGCGATACTGAATAAAGGTAATCTTGTGCATCAGGGTAATGTTCAGGAGCTAACTACTTCGAAAGAAAAATTCAAAATTAAGTTTGCTTCAGAATTAAAAGAAGAATTGAAATCAGAGAATTTTAATAAGTATCAAATAGAACAAATGGAAGAAGATACTGTTCTCTTCAAGTTAAACGATGTTGAAGAATTAAACAATCTGATTGATGATTTGAGAAAAGCCCAGTTATTTATTGTTTCAATCGAACCATTGAAGAGTTCATTAGAAGATATGTTTATTTCATTAATTAAAAATTCAGACAAATAATGACTACTAAGAATATTTATAAAATCGCTTATTATACTTACCGGGAAGCACTCTCGAGAAAAATATTTTTAACATTTTTCGGAATCTCAACTTTTGTTTTAGTTGTATTTGGTTTGATATTTCTTTTCAGCGGAATTGAAGATTTGATCAGCTTTACTCAAGTGGAAGCAGGAGAAAGAATTGACCTAATTGAAAAAATAGTTGATGTTTTAAAATTTAGTATTGCCGCCCCACTTTATGGAGTTGGCCTATTCTTAGCAATATTTGCCGCCTCCAGCTTTATACCAAATATGCTTGAAAAAGGAAGCATAGATGTTCTACTTTCGAAACCGATTTCAAGAAATCAGGTTATTTGGGGAAAATTTCTTGGTGGCCTTTATATAGTTTTGGTGAACATTGCTTATTTGGTTATCGGAATTTGGTTTTTAATCGGATTAAAATTTGGTAATTGGGATCCATCATTTTTGATGGTGATTCCAACTGTGACATTTACTTTTGCAGTTCTTTATTCGCTGATTATTTTGGTCGGAATTTTAACCCAAAGTTCAATTCTTGCAATGATGCTTTCATATTTGATTTTTATGATATTTTCACCGGTATTGCTCGGAAGGGAAGAAATTGCAATTTTGATTGACAATAAATTTGTTGAATACTTGCTTGATGCTCTTTACTATTTAACTCCTAAGACAGCTGAATTAGCATCAATTACGACAGATATGGCAACCGGCGATTTTTCCTTTGACTACATGCCTTTTATTACTTCAGCTGCATTTATGATTCTCAGTCTCGGGCTGAGCATTTTTATTTTTAGTAAAAAGGATTACTAAAACAGCAAATATAAAGTATGCTGATGTCTTTTTTCTGGTATAGAAATTGTTAATTTATTAGCCTGGATAATTTGTTATCCGGGCTTTTTTGTTTATGAAAGTTAATAATGGATTTAGTTCGTTTTTATTCGATAATAGAAATTAAAAATAAATAGGGATAGTAATGTCAAATACCAGTTTAAAGTTAGAAGACCTGTTAAAAGAGAAAACAAAGAATAATGGTGAAAAAGGTAGAATAGACACTGTTGCGATTATTGGCGGTGGTGTTATGGGACGCGGAATTGCTCAAACTGTTAGTGCTGCCGGGCTTGATGTAATTATTGTTGAGAAAGATGAGAAATTTGCTGAAGAATCAGAAACTAAGATTAAAGAAACAATGGAAACTGAAATTTCACGTTGGGCAATGACTTCTAGTGAAATGAGATCGGTTCTGAGTAGAATTCAATGGACGCTGGATATTAATGAGTGTGCAAATGCGGATATCATTATTGAAGCAGTTGAAGAAAATTTCCAATTAAAAAGATTGATATTCAAAAAACTAGATGAACTTGCAAAACCTGATACTATTTTTGTTTCAAACACATCCACACTCAGCTTAACAAAAATTGCTGAAATTACAGAACGCAAAGATAGAATAATCGGAATGCACTTCTTACATCCTGTTCCAAAAGTTGGGCTAGTAGAATTGATAAGATGTTTTTACACTTCTGACGAATCAGTCGAAATTGTAAAAGAATTTGCAGCCAAGATTGGAAAAACCGCAGTCGAAGTTTATGAGTACCCTGGATTCGTAACAACAAGAGCTATCGTACCTCTGTTAAACGAAGCAATGTACATTTTACTAGAAGGTGTGGCAAGTGCTGAAGACATTGATACAGCAATGAAATTGGGTTACGAGTTTAAAATGGGACCATTGGAAATGGCAGATACAATGGGGCTTGACGAAGTGCTTACTTGGATGGAACAATTGTGGAGTACTTTAGGAGAACCTCGCTATAGACCATGTCCTTTGCTTAGAAAATTAGTGAGAGAGAGAAAACTCGGTAAAAAAACCGGTCAAGGTTTTTATAAGTATGATCAAAATGGCAAAATAATATCATAAAAAAGTTTTTAAGAGGATAAAATGAAAATACTAGTTTTAAACTGCGGAAGTTCTTCGATTAAATATCAAATGATTGATACTGCTGAAGAAGTTACACTTGCAAAAGGACAAGTTGAAAGAATTGGAATGGCCAGTGCTGTACTAACTCACCAGCCAATTGGTAAAGAGAAAATTAAAATAGTTGGCGAGATTTTAGATCACACAATTGCAATTGAATATGTAATTGCTGTGTTGCTTAGTCCGAACCACGGTGTTATTGAAAATAAAAGTGAAATTGATGCTGTAGGGCACAGAGTAGTTCATGGCGGAGAAACTTTCTCCGGATCGGTTTTAATTACTGATCAAGTTATGAAGGCATTGAATGATAATATTGAATTAGCGCCTCTTCACAATCCGCCAAACATTAGGGGAATTTTAGCTGCAAAAGCACATTTGCCTGAGACTCCACAGTGTGGTGTGTTTGATACTTCGTTTCATTCACACATGCCTCCTCATGCTTATTTGTATGGAATTCCTTATGCACTTTATAAAAAATATAAAATTAGAAAATATGGTTTCCATGGTACGTCTCATAGATTTGTATCTCAAAGAGCAGCAATAATGTTGGGCAAACCAATTGAAGAATTAAAAATAGTTACTTGTCACTTAGGCAATGGTGCAAGTATGGCTGCAGTTGATGGTGGAAAATCAGTTGATACAACAATGGGCTTTACTCCGCTTGAAGGTTTACTAATGGGAACGCGTTGCGGCGATATGGATCCGTCTGTAATTCTTTATATAATGAGTAAAGAAGAGTTATCAATTCCTGAAGCTAATACACTAATGAACAAACACAGTGGATTAGCTGGTATCAGTGGTGAAAGCAGTGACATGCGTGAAATTGAAGATGCAGTAATGGCTGGCAACGAAAAAGCAACAAATGCTTTTAACTTGTTCTGCTACAGAATTAAAAAATACATCGGCTCATATGCTGCAGCAATGGGCGGTGTTGATGCAGTTGTTTTCACAGGCGGTATTGGTGAAAAATCTCCAATGGCAAGAAAGTTAATTTGTGAAAACATGAATTTTCTCGGAATTGAATTAGACTTAGACAAAAATGAAAACTTAAAAGACGAAGCTGACCTATCAGTTGATAATACAAAAGTTAGAGTATTGAGAATTCCTACAAACGAAGAACTTGTAATTGCATTGGATACAGAAGAAATAGTAAAAGAACAAATGAAAGAAGTAAATTAGAATTTTAGTTTGAATCTAACATTAAAGCCGCTCGAAATAATTTTCTGAGTGGCTTTTTTTATAAACTTTCTAGTTTTTGCTTTCAACTATTTGTTAGAGCACCATTTTAATATTTTCATACCCTTCAAGATTTTGGTAAACTAAATTTCTTGCTTCCTCACTTTCAACATTTACTTTTAAGTTTATGCTAAAGTAGTTTCCTTTTTTGCTAATATTTGAAGCAGTGATATCGTATTGCATTCCTTCTGCAGCTTTCTCCGCAGCTTCAACCATTTTTTCAACATTGTCACCAATAATTTTATACTCCCATTGTGTAGGATATTCTATATCCGGTTTGCGAGGTGTTTTGTCATCTAAAATCAAAACATGATCCTTTGTTTTTTATTATCCAAAATTAAGTTATAAAATAAATTGCAAAAAATAAGCTCATCAAATGAAATGATTTATTTTATACCTGTAACTTTGAATCATTCATCAACTTTACTATTTTAGTAAACACAAATTGAATCCTACTGGAGCAGCGGGTTGAAAAGATAAAAAACGGATAAAGATAATTTACAGATGATTTAATAAATCTTGTTAGCAGAAGTTTTTCGGTGAAGTATCTTTACCCGTTCTTTTCTCCCGTGGTCCAATAAACCGCGATAAGCGGTTTTCTCTTTTTAAACCGCAATAACAATTCATAATTATTCACAAAAGAGAAAAGTCATGAGTAAAAATTTTTTAGAATTCAATAAAGTTTCATTTGGTTATGAATCGGCTGTTGAAAATTTATTTGAAAATATTACATTCCGTTTGCACAAAGGGTGGACGGGAGTTATCGGACCAAACGGTTCGGGTAAAACAACTTTACTGAAATTAGCTTGCGGTGATTTATTTAATTATTCGGGAAGTATTCAACAACCTTTTGCAAAAGTTTATTGTGAACAAAGAACAGACTTAGCACCTAAAAAGCTGGAAGAGTTTTTTAATGATCATAGCAAAATTGCCTATAAATTAATAGATAGCTTCAAGCTAAGTTCTGGCTGGATGAAAAGGTGGCAAAGCCTTTCGCACGGTGAAAGAAAAAGGCTGCAGCTCGCATTAGCACTTTGGGAATCTCCTGAATTACTTGCTATAGACGAACCAACTAATCATCTTGATGTTGAGGCCAAAGAAATAATTATTAACTCACTTCTAAGTTATAAAGGCGTTGGTATAATTGTAAGCCATGACCGTGATGTGCTTGACAATTTATGCGGCAGAATACTTTTTATTGAACCGCCTAAAGTTACTATGCGGCAGGGTAATTTTACTCAAGCTTCAGAACAAAGGTTACTTGAGAATAAACATACTTTGAAAGCGTTTGAGATAAAACAAAAGCAGTATGGCAAACTTCAGAAAGAATATAAAAGAAGAAGTGAATTGGCAGATAAGTCAAAGAAAAAATCGTCGAAAAGAAACATTGATAGAAAAGACCGCGATGCTAAATCAAAAATTGATTTAGGAAGATTAACAGGAAAAGACGCAGTTGGAGGTAAACTCAAAAATCAAATTACAAACCGTTTAGAAAAGGCGCAAAGTGATCTCAACAGCATCGAGGTAAAAAGAGAATACGCTACCGGGATTAATTTATTGGGAAGCGAATCGCAGAGAAATTTTTTGTTAAAATTGGACGCTGGCGAGATAGATTTATCAAGAAATAAAAAACTGTTTCACAATGATTTGATTATTGTTCCTAATGATAAGATTGCACTTACCGGTGTTAACGGTTGCGGGAAAAGCACACTGGTTAAGTTAATTATCGACAAATTGAACATTGAAAAAGGGAAGCTCACTTATATTCCTCAAGAAATTTCCGTTGATGAAATAGCAGAAATAATTAAAGAGGTAAAAGATCTTTCCAATGAAGATTTAGGAAAGTTGATGATAATAATCAGCCGACTTGGCTCTGATGCAAAAAGAGTTTTGGAAACGGATTCCCCAAGTCCCGGCGAAACCAGGAAAATACTTTTGGGCTTAGGCATAACCCGCAGCCCGAATATAATAATTATGGATGAGCCTACAAATCACATGGACTTGCTTTCAATTGAGTGTTTGGAAAATGCATTAAAAGAAGTTTCTTGCTCCCTGCTATTAGTCAGTCACGATAAAAGATTTTTGGAATCGCTGACAGAAAAAGAGTGGAGAATTGAACAGAGTGGAGTCGATTATAATTTAATTCAATTATAAAAAATTGTGAAGTAACCTTCGTGTTTTGCTAACATAATTTTAAGAATACCTTGAAGGTTTTCAAATCCTTCAAGGTATCTATGCGATATGATTCTGACGTGAAGGCTTATTTTATATTATCAGGTCCCGGTCATGGTAAAATTACCAATTGAAAAATTATTTTATTAGCTTACAAAATAAAATTCAGCTTACGAGGTAATGATGGACTTAAATCTAAAAGGGAAGAGAGTTTTAGTTACTGCATCCAGTCAGGGTATTGGCAGAGCAGTGGTCGAAGAATTTTTGAAAGAGGATTGCAGAGTTGCAATGTGCTCAAGTAACGAGAACAACATTTTGAAAACTTATAATGAGTTAAAAAGCCAATATGAGAATGAACCATTCTGGACAGTTTGTGACATAAATAGTGAAAAAGATATTGAAGATACCGTAAATTCTGTAAACGAGGCATTGGGTGGTATTGATATTTTAATAAATAATTGCGGCGGACCTGAGCCTGGCTTCTTTGAAGGCTTGGACGATTCAAAATGGGAACATGGCTACAACCAAGTATTGATGAGTGCTGTAAGATTTAACCGTCTTTGTCTACCATATATGAAAGAAAAAAATTGTGGAAGAATAATTAATATAACTTCTCTTTCAGTTAAACAGCCGGTTGACAATTTAATTTTATCAAACTCTTTCAGAAGTGCACTTACTGCAATGAATAAAACATTGAGCAATCAGTATGGGAAATATAATATCACTTTCAACAACGTTGCTCCGGGTTATACATTAACTTCAAGGCTTTATGAACTAGCTGTTCACCGTGCAAAACAATCTGGCGATTCACACGAACATGTGTTGGCTGAAATGGCGGCAGAAGTGCCTGTACAAAGACTTGGAAGGCCCGACGAAGTTGCTGCGGTTGTCGCATTTTTAGCTTCCGAGAAAGCTGGTTTCATAACCGGCCAGACTATTGCTGTTGATGGTGGGGTAATCAGATCTACTTACTAAAAACGCAGGCAGGAGAATACAGACCGCAGACCGAAAAGGATTAAAAATCGATGGTCATTCGGAAAATTCCAAGTGACCACCTTTTCCCCGCTTAACTATGTTTTTCTTCTTTCTTCTTCTTTTTACAATTATCCAATTTGAATTTTATCGGGATAGTAATTTCAGTTTTAACAACATTTCCGTTTTCATCTTTGCCCGGAGTAAATTTTGTTTTCTTGATTGCTTCCATTGCAGCTTTCCCTAAAAGGTCATTCACTTCATTTGCAATAGAAACTTTTTGTACGTCCCCGTTTTCATCAACTACAGCTACAACAAGAGCCTTGCCTTCAATGCCTTCCTTTTTTGCATCTTTCGGATATAAAACATTGTTAATAATTGATTCCATGCCGCCAACAGGTTTAGGCATGTGAGCAACTTTTTCTTGAGCATTTACGAAAATGATAAATAATAAAAAGCAAAAAATGATTTGTACTAATTTCATTTTACCCCCAATGTGATTGTCAATAATTTGTTTTAATTATAGTGTGATCACAATTATAGAGATGAATCATAAAAAGAAATGTTGTATTAAGTATTTTATTTTTTGGTATAATTATTTTATAAAAATTATCTGTTAAAATGATTAAAGAAATTGAACTCGATATAACTCCGGACAAAATAAAAGATTATTCATTTCAAAGGCTGCTTGCTGCAAGAAAATTGAAATTGAATCTTGAAGAAATAACTGCAGTACAAATAACTCGAAGATCAATTGATGCCAGAAAGAAGCCAATCTTCAAAGTGCGCGCAAATGTGTATTTGAATGAAAAAGAGAAAAGCTTATTCAAACCTATTCAATTTGAAGAAGTTAATGATAATAAAAAAGTTATTATAGTTGGTTGCGGGCCAGCCGGCATGTTCGCAGCATTGCGATTAATAGAACTCGGGATAAAGCCTATAATTATTGAGCGCGGCAAAGATGTGCAAAGCCGGAGAAGGGATTTAAAATCAGTACAGCAAGAAGGAATTGTAAATCCGGATTCAAACTATTGCTTTGGGGAGGGAGGTGCAGGCACTTACAGCGACGGTAAGCTTTACACCCGCTCTGGGAAAAGAGGAAGCATTAAAAGAATTTTAGATTTACTTGTTCAGCACGGTGCCCAAGAAGAAATTTTAATCGATGCTCATCCGCATATCGGTTCAAATGTTTTACCAAAAGTTGTGCAGTCAATTAGAGAAACGATAATAAGCTGTGGCGGTGAAATTCTCTTTGATTCAAAAGTGACTGATTTTGTTTTAACACAAAAAAAGATTAATGGCGTAATTGTAAATAATGAAAAAGAGTTTTTCGCAGATGCAGTAATTTTGGCAACCGGCCATTCGGCAAGAGATATTTTTTATTTATTGCACAAACATAATATTTTAATCGAGCAAAAAGATTTTGCAATCGGTGTTAGAATTGAGCACCCGCAGCAATTGATCGACTCAATCCAATATCACACAGAAAAACGTCATGAGAATTTGCCTGCGTCAAGTTATAACATAAGCTGCCAGGTTGATGAAAAAGGAGTTTACTCATTTTGCATGTGTCCGGGTGGAATTATAATCCCGGCGTCAACTGATACAAACGAACTTGTGCTGAACGGAATGTCCGTTTCTCGGAGGGATTCAAAATATGCTAATTCCGGTTTAGTTGTTTCTGTGAATGAAAAAGACTGGAAAAAATATAATAAGCACGGAGTCTTTGCTGGTTTAGAATTCCAAAAAGAAATTGAAAGAGCGGCTTTTGAAGCCGGAGGAAAAACTCAAACTGCTCCCGCACAAAGAATAACAGATTTTGTGAAAAACAGAAACTCAAATACTTTGCCCGATTCATCTTACATCCCCGGAATAGTTTCTTCACCTTTGCACGAAATACTTCCACCGGATATTTCTAAAAGGCTTCAGCGTTCGTTAAAAATTTTTGGAAAAAAACTAAAAGGTTATTTTTCTGAAGAAGGCCAGATACTTGCCGCAGAAACACGCACAAGTTCACCTATTAGAATTCCGCGTGATAACGAAACACTTATGCACGTTCAGATTGAAGGGCTTTTTCCATGTGCTGAAGGTTCCGGGTATGCTGGCGGAATTATATCCGCAGCTATTGACGGTGAAAGATGCGCAGATGGTGTAAAAGGGTATCTCAATTAAAAAGAAAATAATTAGAGTAATTTTTATTAGTTTCTAGTACTGCTTTATCTTTATTGTTGCAAATGTATTGACATGAAATATTGATATAATTTCTATTATAAATCCGCGTTTACTGAATTAGCTGATTATTTACCAACAAATAAATGTTTCACTAATTTGGGGATTAAGAAATGAAAAATGTCATTACATTAGCCGTTTTAGCAGCATTCATCTTGCTTACCAGTTGTAAGCCACAAATTGACCTTGAAGCAGAAAAAGAAAAAGTGATCGAAGTGCTCTCACAATTTATTGAAGCTTCGCAAAACCACGATATGGAAATGTTATCCAAAATTTATGCTCATGATGATGATATGGTAATTTTCGGTACACACGCAGATGAAAGAATAGTAGGTTGGGAGAACTTGAAAAAAGTTATGGAAGAGCAATTTGATTCGTCTGGTAATTCAACTTATGCTGTGAGCAATCAAGTTGTGAAAATGCATAGTTCCGGTAAGGTTGCATGGTTCTCCGAAATTATTGACTGGGAATTGGAATACCAGGGTGAGCAAGTAATTATACTAGGATTAAGGGTGACCGGTGTAATGGAAAAAAGAAATGATAATTGGGTTATTGTACAATTACATTATTCAATTCCGGCGAGCTAATAATAAGAAAGCCACTGTACAAAATACAATTTGTCCAATTTCATCTAAATTGATAGTATTTGTTACATTCTCTATTTTACAACTCAATTTTTGAAATGAAGTAATTATTGTTATAAGTCTAATATGACTTTGAAAGTCATGGAAAATATTTCTACTTAAACAGAAAGTAACATGGAACGACATCCTAGCTGAGCGTTCCGTATAAATAAATGTTAGGTAGTCTAATTAGTTAAACTACTAGAGATATTTGTTCATGAGAGGTTGAAATGAAAGTATCAATTTGTACAAATCGAAATGTTATTACACCTTGCGGACTGGAAAATTTTGATTATCAACTTGACACTTATATTGGTTGCGAACATTATTGCAATTATTGTTATGTGCTTTCAAAAGCTGAAACTAACTGGTTAGATGAAATACAAATTCATAATAATATTATTGACCAACTAAGTGAAGAGCTAAACACAATAACTCCACAAACCATTTATATTGGCTATAATTCGGATCCTTATCAGCCTTGTGAATTTGATTTATTACAAACAAGGAACGTTTTGAAACTACTTTGTAGTAGAAATTTTTCTGCTAGTATTCTTACAAAATCTGATTTAGTTGTTCGAGATATTGATCTATTAAAAAAGATGGAAGATGCAAATGTAAGTATATCTTTTGCATTTACAGATAATCACGCTCGTCAGTTATTCGAGATTAACACAATCACTACTGAGAAAAGAATAGCTACTTTGAGAGAACTTAGTAATAATGGGGTAAAAACGAGCGCAATAATCTGCCCAATTATTCCATATATAACTGATGCACATAAATTAATTGAAATGATTTCACCTTATGCAGAAAAAATTTGGATTTATGGATTAAGTATAAATGATAAGTCAGACCAAAATTGGGCAAATATGCTTAGCATTCTTGAAACCAATTATCCTGAAATGCTAGACTCAATTGTAGCAGCGATTTTTGATAGAGACGATTTATATTGGAAGTATTTAAGTAATGAATTGAATGTTCTGAAAGATGAAAAGCAATTAAATTTGAATATTCATTTGTAATGTAATTGGCTACCTAACCTACCATTTAAGCCGACTATTCTTCTATGAACCCAAAATGATATATTAATCAAAATTTTACACTAGTATGTTACCGGTAACATTATTATATTGTTTTTATACTCTCAAATTTTGTTTATCACTTTTAATAGTATATCTTTTTCATGGAGTAAAAATGTTTATAAAAAAATCAAATCTCAGTTTCGGTGTTTTTCTAGCAGTTTTCTTTTGCTTATTGCTCTCCGATACATTCGCAAATTCATATTTATTATCTCAAAAACAGCCGACATTTTCATCATCTATTGAGCTGGAATCACTAAGTGCAGAATATGCGGTTGACGGTGATATCTCAACTCGCTGGGCTTCTGCTGAAGGTTCTGACCCGGAATGGATCTATGTTGATTTAGGCATCGAGGCTTCGGTTGATAGTATTGTTTTGCACTGGGAGACCGCTTACGGCAAAGAGTATGAACTTCAGGTTTCTAACGACGCAAATACATGGACAACTATTTATTCAACCACAGATGGTAAAGGCGGAGTTGAAGAACTCTCGGTTTCCGGAAATGGCCGTTATGTGCGGATGTTCGGTATTGCAAGGGGAACACAGTGGGGCTACTCTTTATGGGAGTTCAAAATTTATGGTGATTTTGCCGGAACCAAAACTTATGATCTGGGCACACAAGTGATTGGTTCAGGCATAATCAATCCTTCCGGAGGCACATACAGCGAAAATGTTTGGGCAGAAATTGAAGCAGTAGCAGATTCAGGCTGGCTCTTCGAACATTGGGATGGGGATTTGTATGGAAATACAAATCCAACAGCAGTTAAAATGGATTCCGACAAAAATATAACTGCTGTATTTAAACAAAAACTTTCGCCTTCTCAATCACCTGTCGCTATTAACGGTCAATTAAGTGTTGACGGACTTAATCTAGTTAACCAATACGGCCACCCTATTCAGTTACGGGGCATGAGCACACATGGATTGCAATGGTTTTGGGATAACTATACAGACGAATCATTAGATGTACTCGCTTATGAATGGGGTGCGGATATTTTACGAATTTCTGTGTACGTTCAAGAAGGAGGATGGGTCACTGATCCAGCCGGTTTCACTGCAAAAGTAAGTACTCTAATTGATAAAGCAACTGACCGTGGCATGTATGCGTTAGTTGATTGGCATCAGCTTCAGCCGCCTGATCCGAATTATAATTTGGATAACGCGATTACATTTTTTACCGATATTGCAACAGCTTATAAAGATTATAACAATATAATTTATGATATCTGCAATGAGCCGAGTGATGTAAGCTGGAACACCATAAAAACATATGGTGATGCAATTATTCCGTTGATCCGCGCCATAGATTCTGATGCAGTGATATTAATAGGAACACATGGATGGGCGACATTTGGTGTGTCTGACGGAAGAACACATCAGGATATTCTTGATAATCCTCTGAATTATCCCAACATTATGTACACTTTCCATTTTTATGCAGCCAGTCATCAGGAAAGCTATTTAGATGAATTAGATGCCGCATCGGATGTGCTGCCTGTATTTGTAACTGAATTTGGAACACAAACTTACTCCGGCGATGGTACAAATGACTTTGGCTTTGCGCAGAAATACATCGATCTGATGGCGCAGAAGAAGATCAGTTGGACGAATTGGAATTATTCGGATGATTTCCGCTCCGGTGCGGTTTGGAAGAATCCGAATACAGGCGCAAATAATGGCCCTTGGACAGACGCTAACCTTAAAGAATCTGGTCTTTGGATAAAGGATAAAATATCGAATCCTGCTGATGATTTCCCAATAGATGTTACATCAGTAACTGATCCGGCTGTGTTAACAACTGAGATATCAGATAGATTTGAAGTTTACCAGAATTATCCAAATCCGTTTAATCCGACTACAAAAATAAAATACTCAATTCCGCAATCTTCTTTTGTTTCATTAAGAGTTTATGATTTATTAGGCGAAGAAATAATGACTTTGGTTAATGAAGAGAAATCAATTGGAAATTATGAAGTGGAGTTTAACGGTAGTAATCTTTCTAGTGGAATTTATTTTTACAGATTCCAGTCCGGTAGTTTTATTGAAACAAAGAAACTCATTTTAGTGAAATAATAATATAATTAAGTCTGCTCTCCTTCGCTAAAGCTTTCGGAGGGCTGCACTTTCCTGATTAGATTTTAGCTTTTCAAAATTGTAGTAAACGAAAGAAAATAGTAATTTACTTTTATTCTCATTAAACAAATTAATAATTAAAAGGTGTGATTCAAATGGGAAAAAAGGGGCAATGCCTAGCTACGAGACAATTGACGATTATATCGCAGATCAGTCTGAAGAAGCGCAAAAAGTTTTGCAAGAACTAAAAAGTATTATCAAAGAAGCAGCACCGGATGCAACAGAAATTCTAAATTATAAAGTCCCATCTTTTACTTTAGTTCCGGGTGGGAAAAGAGATCAGCAAATTATGATGGCAGCATACACAAAATTTGTGGGTTTCTATCCTTTCCCAACAACTATGGCAGAATTCTCTGAAGAACTCAAAGATTTTAAGCAAGGCATAGGTTCTGTTCAATTTCCTTATAATAAACCTTTACCAAAAGAATTAATAATCAAAATGGTCAAGTTCAGAAGAGAAGAGATTTTGCAAAATTGGAAATAGCGGAAAAAATAGAAGTGTAACAACCTAGCCATTATTTATAAAATTTATTTTTTACTTTCTTGTACAAGATCACCAGAAAATTCACGCGGACGTACAGCAGATGCTAGTGCTGCAAACATCTTGAAGTATATTGCGAAATTATCTGATGAAGAAGATAAAGCAAACAAATTAAAATTGATGGAAGCTGCATACTATGCAAATTTGATCCTTTACCAGTATGAACAAGGGGAAGAATTTATCTGGCCAATTAGAATTTCGGGAGCCTCAAAAGAAAAATAGGACATGGAAATTTAGGCAAATGCATTTTTCACATCCAAATAGGGGATTTCCGAATGTTAGAAATTAGATATTTAAAAAATCATTTAGTTTTCAGTCATGAAAAAAATTATTCTAAAATCGTATTCCTTTAATCTGCTTTATTCAAAAGAGCTTGTTGTAGATATAGATGAAAGTAAAATGGCAATTTCGCCTGGAGTTGGCTTTGAAAACCACGCCTCATTTACTTTGGGACATTTAGTTTCGGGATCGGCACTAACGGCAAAATATTTAGGCGGGCTATATGAATTTAATCCCGAATGGGAAGAATTATTCAGAAGAAAAGACCCTGGAGATCCCAGAAAACCAAATAATGATAAAGATTTGTATCCGTCAAAAGATGAACTTTTAAGTGAATTAGAAAATCAGCACAAATTAGTTGAAAGCTTAATTTTAGAGCTTGATGAAAAGAGATTTAACGAACCAGCCGGGTGGAGATTTTCTAAATATATGCCCACACTTACAGACTTGTTGTATTTTATGTGCGTTACACATGAGTCTATGCACTTGGATCAATTAGCAGGTGGCGAAGGACAATTGGTTTGCCTTCTGCATTGGGAAGACTTTAGTCAGTTAAAAATTATTTTAAAAGTTGTACCCTGTCCTTTAACGCTGTCAACCTTAATTTCACAATTATTGATTTCACAATATTTTTTCACAAGCGACAGTCCTAATCCGGTACCTTCGTATTTACGAGTATAACCTTGCTCTTCTTGACTGAATTTATCGAAGAGATTTGGTAGGTATTCTTCAGAAATGCCAATACCGGTATCTTTAATTTTGACGGCTATTTTATCATCTTCTTTAATAACATCTATTTCAATTGTACCATCTTTTGTGTATTTAAAAGCATTATCTATAAGATTAGCCATTATCTGGTTAAGTGAGTATTTATCAGCTGTTACCGCAAAGTCTTTTCCATTACCCAAAAGCTTGAATTCAAGATTTTTGTTTTTATTATTTTTTGTAAACTCTTTATAGATTGGTTTTATTACATCTTCTTTCAGAAATAGTTCTGTCGGAAAAACTTCATAAGTGCCGGTTTCCAAATCCGACATATTCAATACTAGGTCAATTGTTCTTAGCAGACGTGTAGCAGCATTTTCAATTGAAATAAAGCTATCTTTTAAATCATCAGGCAACCTTCCCTCAAATTCCAGTTGAATAAGGGAAGTCCAATTCATAATTGTATTTACCGGAGTTCTTATTTCATGAGATATCTGCGCCAAGAATTCCGACTTTAATTTATTTGCACGTTCGGCTTTATCAGCTTCGATTTGCAATTCCTTATTGGTTCTCTTTATCGCTTTTGCCGATTTATCCCTTTCTCTGAAAAATACAATGAAAACAAATGCAATTATTGCCAGGAAAACTGTTGTAACGATAAAGAAATTTCTTTGCAGAGTTTGTTCACTTAATGCTAAGTTTTGCAAATCCTTTTCTATAGCAAGATTTTCATAAATTGCTTCAACCTCAATTGATTGGCGTGCAATTTCATCATCATAAATTTTATTTCTTATCTCAAAATATTCTTTAAAATAATTCAGTGCTGTTTGATAGTCTTCTCGAATAGAATAAATACGATAGAGGTTATATTTACAATCCATACTATAGTGATTTGCATTAGCTTTTGATGTGTAATTATAAGCATGATTAAGTAATTCCTCAGCTTTGTTTAATTCATTCCCTTCAATATATGAATTTGCCAACATTATATAAGTATGTGCAATTCCTAATTCATCATTTGCCGGATCTAAAATATCCAATGCATAGTTGTAATAAATTATTGAAGAATCAATCTGCTTTTTTTGATAATAAATTTTCCCTATGTTTTTGTATGTAGAAGCTGCACTAGTAAATTCATTTAGTTCCAGCTTTAAAGCTAATGAACGCTTCAAATAATCTAATGCAAGTTCGTAGTCCTTTTTACTAATATAGATATTACCAATATTATTTAGTGAACCGGCTAATCCTTTTTGATCATCTATTTCAGCTCTTAAATCGTAAGCAGAGTTATAATACGATAATGCTTTCTCTATATTACCGATATAGTTATAAACATTACCTATGTTATTTAAAACATTGCCTTTTTCTTTTAAGTCGTTTATTTCTTCAGATAAATCAAGAGCTGTCAAAAAATTGGTGAGAGAATTTTTATAATTCCCCATCACTCTGAAATTTAGGCCAATATTTTTGTAAAGCTGTATTTTACTTTTGGTATCGTCTAAATGTTCAGCTAAAATTAGCCCTTCGTTTGCAGCAGCAATTCCTCTCGTGGGGGATGAATTTGAATAAGTTTTTGAAAGCCTAACATAGACTTCCAACTTTTCTTTTCCATCGGTAATATTAAGTAAATTATTAAGTGAATCTATTTCATTTGAAACTATTATTTCAAATGAGAAAATAAAACAAATTATAAAAGATATATTCTTTAGCATGGGGTCATCATTTAATCAATAAATTATCGGATTTTTTCAAGGGTAATTTAACTATTTAATAATACTAAATCAGTCAGTTTCAATGTTGTTTTGAGAGAGAATTTTTTTAGAATTTAAAGCATCCTCTAGGGTAGAAAATGATAATCTGAAGGTTCCGCCTTTACCGTCTCTAACTTTTAATAATTCAATATCTTTAATATTGATACCTTTTTCAAAAAGTAACGTTGAGATTTTGCTAATTACACCTGGCTCATCTTTTACGTAAACAAATATATCATGAAGCGGCTTTAAAAATCCTTTTGAATTTTTTGGTATTTCATCGCGACTGACACGCGCCTCTTCAAATTTCCCGGCAATCTTACTTAATTCATTTTGGAACAATATTTTTTTCAGTGTTTCCAATTCTAGTGTAAATTTGTCTATCGCCGTAACTATTTCATTTTTATTTTCTTTGATAATAGGTTCCCAAACTTTGAAATCACTGTCCGCAATTCTTGTCATATCCCTGAAGCCGCCTGCAGCCAAATCTAAAAAATTGTATTCGTCGGTTTTGAGAGACGCAGTATTTACAAGTGCAACGGAAACAAGCTGAGGCAGGTGACTGACACTGGCAGCGATCACGTCATGTTGTTTAGCCGGGATATGTAAAATGTTTGCTCCGAGAAGTTCGATAATTTTATGAAAATCTTTTAACTCTTCATTCAATTCTTGGGTTAAAATATAAATTGTATTTTCAAAGAGAAGTTTGTCGGAGTTTGAGAAACCACCACTCTCTTTACCTGTCATCGGGTGTCCGCCGACATAAATTCCATCGCTTTTAATTCCTTTCCAAATTTTTTCAAAAGGAAATTTAACACTGCAAACATCCGTTAAAATTGAATTTGGTTTTAATTCCGGTGCAAGCTTTTTAAATAACTCGATTGAAGTATCGACTGGGGTACACAAAAAGATTAAATCGGAATTGAGGGATTCTTCAATGCTATCCAGTTTATTGTCAATTGCATTGTGTAAAATTGCATCTTGCAACACATCATTATTATCGAATGCATTAATCTCAAAAATATTATCAGCGGATTTTATTGCTTTCGCAATTGATCCGCCAATTAAACCTAAGCCGATTATTGATATTTTTTTGATTTTCATTTTTAAACTAAATCTCTTCCGATAGCTTGTGCAATTAATCTAAGTTCACCGACCAGGGTATTATATTGTTCAGGTAATAGTGCTTGCGGTCCGTCAGACAGAGCATTTTCCGGATCGTGATGAATTTCAATCATCAAACCGTCAGCGCCGGCTGCTACTGCAGCTCTTGCCATCGGAGCAACCTGGTCACGTAATCCTGTTGCGTGTGAGGGATCAGCAATTACCGGTAAGTGGCTCTTTTTATGAACAACCGGAATTGCAGAAAGATCAAAAGTATTACGCGTATATTTTTCAAATGTTCTAATTCCGCGTTCACAAAGCATTACATTTTTATTTCCCTGAGCAAGCATATATTCGGCAGACATTAGCCATTCTTCAATTGTTCCGGATAATCCACGTTTCAGCATAACAGGTAATTTTGCTTTACCTAATTCTTTAATAAGTGAAAAGTTTTGCATGTTGCGGGCGCCAACCTGAAATATATCTGCGTATTTAGCAATCAAATCAATTTGAGCTATTTCCATTACTTCAGTAATTACAACAAGTCCAAATTCGTCTGCTGCTTTACGTATCAACTTTAATCCTTCTTCTCCCATGCCCTGGAAAGAGTAGGGTGAACTTCTAGGTTTAAAAGCACCGCCACGTAAAATTTTTGTGCCTGATTTGGCAACTACTTCTGCTAGTTTAAAGATTTGCTCTTCACTTTCTATTGAACAAGGTCCTGCCATTAGCGCTAAGTTTTTTCCGCCAATCTCAACATCTTTAATTTTAATTACTGTGTCTAGTTCTTTAAAACTTCTGCTCGCCAACTTAAATGGTGCTGTTACGCGATATACATCATAAACACCTTTTAATATTCTAATTTTTCTTGTATCGAAATCCGGTTTTACACCAATAGCTCCAATGATCGTTCTTTGAACACCTTGGGATTTATGAATGGAAAACCCAAAATTTTCTAGGTGTCCGACTATATTTTGAATTTCTTCATCAGTTGCGTTATTTTCTAAAACTACTACCAATTTATACTCCGTAATTTAATCATGAAATTTTTTCTCGCCTGCTTCAATAGCTACGGCAAGGTAATCTTCTTTTGTGGGAATCGTACAAGAGAAGTCCGGGGAATAAGCGCAATATGGATTGTACGATTTATTAAAATCAATTTTATAAATAAAATTCGGGTCATCAAATTTTTCGAAGTTCAAATATCTACCAACACCATACGTTGTTTCATGTGTTGTTTTATCCGTGAACCAAATTGAATAATATTTTTTACCGATTGCAAGTTCACTTTCGTAAAGATTTAGTGTATGTTCTTCTTCGCTTTTATTGATTATAAAATACCCGTATCGAACTGATTTTCTTTCGTCACCTTTTGTCCCGTATGTTATTATCGTATCCTTTTTGTTGTATTCATATAACTTACTTTCAAAAATAAAGTCAGGGTCAACATCAAAATAACTTAAGGGGTGAAACTCTACTTTCCCTTTTCTATTAAATGGTGAGTTTGGATCATTGGCTAGCCATTCGTTGTATTCTTTTCTATCTGTTTCAATTTGCTTTATATATTCTATTTCCTCCGGGGTATAATTTTTCCCGCATGAGAATAATGCAAAACTTAAGAATAACAGAAATAATAAATAGTTTTTCACTTGGTTATTCCTTTGCTTTCTTTTTTAATTCATTCAATTTATTGAGTGCTTCAATTGGCGTTAAGTTATTTATTTCCAAATCTGAAATTTCTTTTCTCAATTCATCATCTTTCATTTCGAATAAACTAATTTGGTATTTATCATCTTGATATTTTTTCTGTTTAGCTTTTTTTACTTCGTAAGGAGTGAGTTCTTTCCCTTCAAGATTTTCCAAAATTTCTTTTGCACGGTTTGTAACAAAATTCGGTAAGCCAGCCATTTGTCCCACTTGTATTCCGTAACTATGGTCAGCTCCGCCTTTTGAAACTTTATGGAGAAAAATCACTTTGTCATCATACTCACGAACCTCAACTTTAAAATTACTTATTCGTGGAAAAATATCCGACATTTCATTTAGCTCATGATAGTGAGTCGCGAATAAAGTTTTTGCAGCTAAGTTTGGATTTTCGTGTAAGTATTCTGTTATTGCCCAAGCGATAGAAATACCGTCAAATGTACTTGTTCCTCTTCCGATTTCGTCAAGTAGTATCAAACTCTTTGTAGTAGCATTATTTAAAATATTTGCCGCTTCCTGCATTTCAACAAGGAACGTACTTTCACCAGCAGAAATGTTATCACTCGCTCCAACACGTGTGTAAATGTTATCAACCAATCCGATCTTCGCAGATTTGGCAGGAACAAAAGAACCAATCTGCGCAAGTAAAACAATTAACCCAACTTGACGGAGATAAACAGATTTACCAGCCATGTTCGGCCCGGTTAAAATTATAATCTGAGAATCATCACTGCTAGCTTTGTAATTATTTGGGGTGAATTTTTCACCAGGTGGTAAAATTCTTTCAACTACCGGATGACGCCCTTCAGTAATATCTATTTCATCGGATTCATCAATCTCCGGTTTGCAGTAATTAAATTCGTGAGCCGCTTCAGCAAGTGAAATATAGCAGTCTAGCATTCCGATGAGTCTTGCATTTTCCTGAATAGCTTCGGCTTCAATTGCAACATAGCTTCTTATCTGTTCAAAAATTTGATGCTCTAGTGTTGAGATATTTTCTTCAGCATTCAGAATTTTATCTTCATACTCTTTCAACTCAGGAGTTATGTATCTTTCACTATTTACCAGAGTCTGTTTACGGATATAGTTTTCCGGTACTTTATCTTTATGAGTATTACTTATTTCAATGTAGTAACCAAACACCTTGTTGTAGCTTACTTTTAATGAAGGGATGTTTGCTCTTTCTCTTTCACCCTTTTGCATATTGGCAATCCAGCCTTTTGCATTTGACGAGAGTTCTCTCAATTCATCAAGCTCAGGGCTGAACCCGGTGCGAATCACTCCGCCGTCACTTGTTGCCAAAGGAGGTTCGTCTGAAATGGCTACTTCAATTTTATCAATAATATTTTCGAGCGGTTTAAGGCGATCATTAATTTGCGTGATTGTGTTTGAATCAAAATTATCTAGTATCTGCTTGAGTAGAGGAATTTTTCGCAGAGATAATTTTAGATTAACCAAATCTCTCGGATTTGCTCTACCGACACAAATTTTTGAGATAAGTCTTTCTAAATCACCAACTTCTTTAAGTTCATCAATTAAATTTTTACGAGCAGCTTGGTTATCATAAAAATCGGAAACACATTCTTGTCTTTTGATTATCGGCTCAAGTTTAGTCAGTGGTGCACCAATCCATCTCTTTAACAAACGGCCGCCCATTGCGGTGACAGTTTTATCAAGTATTGAAATTAAAGTGCCGTCTCTTGAATCACCTTGGATTGTAAATAATATTTCAAGATTTCTCTTTGTCGAAAAATCGAGATGCATATAATCTGAAGGATTATATTTTGACAACTTTGAAATGTGAGATAAGTTTGCCCGCTGTGTATCTTTTAAATAGTGCAGTACAATACCGGCACTGATTATTCCTTCGTGAAAATTCTCAATTCCAAATCCTTTTAAAGTTTTGATCTCGAAGTGATTTAACAGAAGATCATTCACAAAATCAAAGTCGCAAATCCAGTCATCAATTTTTGTAATTCTAATTGCATCGGAAACCGATTTAATAATAGGCTCAAGAAAATTATTGTGAGCTTTGGCTACTAAAATTTCGGTTGGATTTATTAAACTGATCTGCTGCTGAATGTTATTTGAGTTTACTTCATAAGTTGAAAACTCACCGGTTGAAACATCAGCAAAAGAGATTCCGGCTTTTTCTTTGTTTATAAATATTGAAGCAATGTAATTGTTCTTTTTGTGATCGAGCAATTTATCAGAAAACGAAGCACCTGGTGTAACCACTTCAACCACTTCACGCTTTACAATTCCCTTAGCTAATTTCGGATTTTCAACTTGTTCACAGATAGCAACACGGAAACCTGCTTTTACTAATTTCGGTAAATAGGAATCAATGGCGTGATGAGGAAAACCAGCGAGCGGAACGTGTTCAGCCTTTCCGTTTGCTCTTTTTGTTAAAGTAATTCCCAATACCTTCGATGCTGTTTTTGCATCTTCGTCAAAAGTCTCAAAAAAGTCCCCAACCCTGAATAACAAAATTGTATCCGGGTGATCGTTTTTGATCTTGAAGTATTGCTTCATCAAAGGAGTTTGGGTCATGGTTTTTCAAAAATTTTAAAATCAAAATATATACTAACATCAAACGAATATCAATTTTAATAACTCAGCAAAAGAAGTTCTGCAAAAAAATCACCAAGACTAGTCATTATAATTTTCAAATGTTTATATTGTGTTTGATTTTCCAGAGGGTTAAAAACAAAAGGAATATAAATGGGTAACGATTTGAATTTTATTGGTTCAACAGACAATCGAATTTCCGTTAAAAATCTACCGAAATACGAATTTCATATTGCGAAAGAAGTGAGAAAAAAGTACGAATTTGAAGATGAACTGTTTTCGATTTCTGGAAATGTAATTTTCAGAAATAATGTTGCTGTTAGAAATTTTACGCATAAGATTAACAGCAAAAGGCCGGAAGATCAGAAAGTGAAAATCAGTTTGGTAAATGCTGTCGGCTTGCTGGATGAAGTTTACCATTATGTTTTGCGAATTTATGAAGAAAATGAAAATCCTGGCGTGTTCGCAAGAAGTGTTGAATATTTAAAAAATTCCCTCGGAGAAGTTTCATTAAATAAAATCCTATTTGATTTTGCATCTATTTTCCCGCCGATGGAGGTGGTAAAAGGAAGAATCAGTACTTTTAATTATTTGAATGGTTACACCGGAAGTAAGCCCAATTCAGAAATTGTTATTGAAGAATTAGTACTTCTTTATTTCTGTAATTTTAATCCCGCTGGAAAAAGCTTAAAAGAACTTTACGATGAAAATTATTTATTGAATAAAAATCTTTACGATTCAGCAGTTAAAAAACTTGATGAATTTTTCCAAAGTGAAAGGCCTTTTGGACCTGACAATCAAGACATTTTCAATTTATTGAAAACACCTATTCTTAATGCGCCGGAAAATATTGAAGCACAATTTGATTTCATCAAAGACAGATGGAAGTCAATTATTGGTGAAGAATTTCTTAAAAGAATCATGCTCGGTAAAGATTTGATACGTGAAGACATTGTGTTTGAAACCTTCGGCGGTGGAGGCGGAGGCGGTGCTCCGACCGTAACCCCTAAATACAAAGGCGATGATGATTTTGGTGATGCATTGATGATCGGTAAATCAATGTATAAATATGCTAAAGATTCTGTTTCGGATTACGACGAGCCGGAAGCATTTACTGCAGACATTGAATGGATGCCGAATATTGTTTTGATCGCAAAAAACACTTACGTATGGCTTGACCAGCTTTCGAAGCAATACAGAAGAGAAATCAAAAGATTGGATCAAATCCCGGACGAAGAATTAGACAGAATTGCAGCAAGCAATTTTAATGGACTCTGGTTAATAGGGCTTTGGGAAAGAAGTACAGCCTCAAAAAGAATTAAACATATTATGGGAAATATTGATGCAGTTGCTTCAGCCTATTCTCTTTTTGATTATGAAGTAGCTTTCGATCTCGGTGGAGAAGAAGCATACAATAATTTGAATGAAAGAGCAAAAGCCCGTGGAATAAGGCTTGCGAGTGATATGGTTCCAAATCACACTGGAATTTATTCACGTTGGGTGATTGAGCATCCTGAATATTTTATTCAAAGTGATCAACCTCCGTTCCCTTCATACTCTTTTACCGGTGAGAATTTATCTGAAGATCCAAGTTTTCAGATTAGAATTGAGGACGGCTATTTCAGAAAAAGTGACGCAGCAGTTGTCTTCCAAAGAATAAATAATAACACCGGTGAAGTTAAATATTTGTATCATGGAAACGACGGCACGAACATGCCCTGGAATGATACTGCCCAACTTGATCTTCTGAAAAAAGAAGTGCGTGAAGCAGTTATTGATAAAATTTTTGAAGTAGCAAGAAAGTTCTCAATCATCCGCTTTGACGCGGCGATGACGTTAACCAAACGTCACTTCTCAAGATTGTGGTATCCTCAGCCGGGATTGGGTGGAGATATTCCTTCACGTTCGGATTATGCTTTAACGAAAGAAAAGTTTGATTCAAAATTTCCTGAAGAGTTTTGGCGCGAAGTTGTTGATAGAATAAATGAAGAAATGCCGGAAACCCTTTTACTTGCTGAGGCTTTCTGGTTAATGGAAGGTTACTTTGTCCGTTCACTCGGAATGCACCGTGTTTACAACAGTGCTTTCATGAATATGATGATGAAAGAAGAGAACGAAAAGTACCGTGACTTAATTACAAACACTTTAGAGTTTGAGCCGGAAATTCTTAAACGGTATGTAAACTTTATGAGTAACCCGGATGAAGAAACTGCTGTGCGCCAATTTGGTTCTGATGATAAATATTTCGGTGTTTGTATCTTAATGATTACGTTGCCGGGCTTACCAATGTTTGCACACGGGCAGGTGGAAGGCTATCACGAAAAATACGGAATGGAATACAAACGGGCTTATTACAACGAAGAGCCAAATCAATGGCTGGTTGAAAAGCACCAAAGAGAAATATTCCCGCTGATGCAGAAACGATTTATGTTCAGCGAGGTTCGCAATTTTAATTTTTATGATTTTATTGACGATCGCGGAAACTTGAATGAAAATGTTTTTGCGTACTCAAACTTTGAATACGGCGAAAGATCGCTGATCTTTTATAACAATAAATATGACGGTACATCTGGTAAGATTCACACCTCGGTTCCAAAGCTGGATGCTGACAAAAATCCAAAACAAATATCTTTAGCAGAAGCGCTACAGATCAAAAACGATCCGAGTTATTTTTACATTTTCAAAAACCACATTACGAATCTTGAGTATATCAAACGCGGTTCTGATTTCCACAAAGATGGATTTGAAATTGAACTCGATGGGTTTAAATACGCAGTATTCACAAACTTTGCCGAAGTTTACGATTCAACCGGTGATTTTACAAAACTTGAAGGGCACCTTGGCGGTAATGGTTCTTACGATATTCACAGATCTTTGGATGAGCTGAAGTTACAACCAATTCACGACGCCTTCGAAAACATTTTTGATGAAAAAGAAATCAACAATCTTATTGATGATACCATAACTCATGCTGAAGAAGAAAAAATTATTGATTATGACTTAGATATTATTTCAACTAATTTCGGAAAACTTATCGACATCATAAAAGAGAAATACAAATATGATGACAATTGCTCGGCCTGCATTCAAGATTTCCGAAAAGAAATAGAAGCTGTACGTGATATCAATAAATTACTGCTCGAAGAATTTCCTGAAAAAGGAAACATCAAGTACAGAAATATCCACGAAGATTTTGAACTTTCTGTAAAACATAATTACAAAGAAAACATAACGCTTTATTTGATTAATAATGCAATCACTCTAATCAACGAAATGTTTGAGCCAATCAAAGAAAGAGAAGAAGAAAGCTTTATTCAAAGGTTACTGCTTGATAAGCCGGTACGACGTATTTTTGAAAGACACGGTAGAGGAGAAGAGAGTAGATTTAAAAAACTTACATTGCTCAATGTTCTTTTAAAGTTCAATGGCGATTTATTTAATGTAGCAGATAAAAAAGTAGAGCTTGACGATTTAGCAGACTCAGCTAATCTCAAGAAATATCTGAAAAAGAACAAGTCAAAATTGATTGAAGAAATGTTGGGTAATGAGTTTGTTCAAATCTTTATCGGTGTAAATGAATACGAAGGTGAGAAATATTACAGCAAAGAAAGTTTTGAAGATTTGATGAATTGGATATTCACTTTAACAGTGATTGATTATGATTTGAATTGGGAAAAAGACAATTTATCAGAATTGATAAAAAAATCGTATATGCTTTGTGAAGAATTAAAAACTCTATCTCAAAGGTCTGGTTTTAAATTGGAAGGCTTTAAGGAAATATTGTTAACTGATAAAGGAAGTTAGTTCTAAATTGATGAATTTAATTGAACCTTGGCAAGTTTTAGATGGTGATGAAAAATTGAAATTAGAAAATGAATTACGAAAAGAAATTCATTACAATCATATTTTGTTTAATCAGGATTTTATCTTAGTTGGAAAAAGAATTGATCGCGATGATGTTTTATTAAAATTTATAGATAACGATTCATTAGCTGTAGTTCATTTGACATTTAAGGCGAGTCCAGAAGAGGGCCCTTGGCCTTCAACTAGAATTCTATCTGTAAGTGAATTTCAAAAAGAAATGAATACAGAAAACGAGGTTTGGTGATTTTTTTCCTTTCTAGCAATCTTTAAGCCTGCCATGTCTGTAGGCAGGCCGGAATCTATTTTTTAACACTCCGGCTCATCGAGAACCTCAGAGACCGGAGCTGTAACTTTCATTTTGGATGCAACTCTATTGATGGCTGAGGCTCTCATGGCGGTTGAGGCCCTCGAAACCAGCCACCTCTTTCTTATTTAATAATTTTATAATCGAATTCATTCAATCCAATTAATTAAATTTACATTCCATTCACATTTAATGAGGGAAAGTGATGATTAAAAATCTTCTTCAGTCAATCATAATATTAATTCTTCTAATTAACATTAATTATTCAAATGAAAAAGAAATACTTGCAAAAGGATATGTGTTTCATGATGAGAACATGAACGAAGTTCGTGATGAAGGTGAAAAAGGAATTGAAGGTGTAGCGGTTTCAAATGGTGAAGATATTGTTATAACAAATGATAAAGGTTATTACGAAATAAAAATCGATGATGATACAATCATTTTTTGCATCAAACCACGCAACTGGATGACGCCGGTAAACGAAGATAATATTCCGCAGTTTTTTTACATTCATAAACCTAAAGGTTCACCTGAGCATTTCAAATATGCCGGGGTAGCTCCAACTGGTGATTTACCTGAAGAAGTAAACTTCCCGCTTTATCCTGAAGAAGGCAAATCAGATTATAAAATGGTAGTGTTCGGTGACCCCCAACCGTACAGCCTTGAAGATATTGACTTCTTTGCTGAAGACATCATTCAGGAACTGGTAGACCAAAAAGACTTGGAATTCGGCATGACAATGGGCGATATAGTTGGAGATAATTTAAATCTTTTTAATCCTTTGAACAGAGTGATCTCTAAAGTCGGAATTCCATTTTATTATGTGCTTGGAAATCATGATATGAACTTTGATACTGACAGTGATGAATTATCAGATGAAACTTACGAGCGCGTTTACGGCCCGCCGACTTACGCATTCATTTACGGCGATGCCCATTTTATAGTTGTTGATGATGTTATCCACTTCCGTGAAGATGGTAAAGCAAAGTATACCGGAGGTTTGCGCGAAGACCAACTGACATTTGTTGCAAATTATTTAAAGACAGTTCCGAAAGAAGATTTAGTAGTTTTGAATATGCACATTCCGTTATCACAGCATGATGAATGGTTCAGAAATCAGGATCAGAAACGTTTGTTTGATATGCTTAAAGAATTCCCAAACACCCTTTCTATTTCAGCGCATTCGCATACTCAAAATAATGCATTCTTTCACAAAGACTCATCGGATTGGCAGCGTGAAATCCCGCATCATCATTTTAATGTTGGGACAACGTCCGGAAGTTGGTGGCGTGGAATGAGAGATGAACACGATATCCCGCATACATTGATGCGTGACGGGACTCCGAACGGGTACGCATTTATTTCTTTCAAAGGTACTGAATATATTATCGACTGGAAAGTAGCCGGAAGCCCTGAAGACCATAGGATGAATATTTACATCCCTCGTGGAATAACCGAAGGCACCGCGGATACAACCAAAGTTTATGTGAACTACTTTATGGGTAGTGAGCAGACAAAGGTCGAATTCCGTATTAAAGATGTCAGCGATTGGCAGCTAATGACAAGTACCAAAATGATTGATCCTCTTTACGCAAAGAAAGTTAAATTTTGGGAGTTTCTAAAAAAGCAAGACCTTTACTCAAAATGGAGAGCAGATCCTGAATTTGCAGATTTAGATTTCCCGGGCAGGCCAATGCCGGAATATGTATTTCAGTCTAACCATATCTGGACTGCAAATTTAAATAAAGATTTATCAGCCGGAAAATACGTAATTGAAGTAAGAGTAAAGGACAGATACAACCGCACTTTTCATGATTACCAGTTGATCAGAGTAGGGGATAAAAAAGCTGAAAAATAATTGCAATATCACGGTGAGCGGAGACGAACCGGGAATTTGGATTATTACAACTTCGACTTGCGTCCGACTGAGCTTGTTGAAGTCTCAGTTTGACATTAGCTCAGTACTGACTAAACTTATTGTCATTCCGGCATTTGTTTTGAGCCGGAATCCATTTTTTTGAGCTCCGGCTCTTCGAGAGCCTCAGAGACCGGAGCTTGGTTCTCAATTGGAAGCTGAGGCTCTCGTGGCGGTTGAGGTCCTCGAATTTCTATTGTTGGCTGAGGCTCTCGAAGCCACCTTTCTCCAATACTTAACATTCCCTTAACATTGCTAATTTTTTATTAATGATTTTATAAAAATGCACGCTTCATTTATTAATTAAATTTGATCTCGTTGAAACAAAAAATAACATGTCCGTCACGGAATGGTCCATGACGGCTTTTAAATACAATTTTGTTAGATGTTGAGAACCACTATGGCTGGCTCAAAACTACTATTGGTTATTTCAAACCGAACGGAGTGAGTGTGAGAAATCTCCTTTTATGGTTTTAGAAAAAGATTCTCATGTCGCTTTGCTCCTCAGAATGACAATAATGGGAGTTTTGAGATATCCACACCACTTCTCGACAGAACAATGGTTAAGAAATACCCGTTCCGTTAAACGTGGGTTCTTGACCGCTTTACAGAAAACATTACAACCAAACTTAGAGGGAAAAATATGAGAACAATTATAAAATTTTTTTTGCTGATTCCTTTTTTGCTTTCTGCACATGGGAATCACGGTAAAATGCCGAGAAGCTGGGATTTCTGGCCGCAGTATGTTTTACCCGGAAGTGCCGAAAATTACGTCGGGCCACGCAGTCCGATAGTTACATCGCCGATAAGTTTGTTTGCAAAAAGGCCTTTGTCTATGTCGCATAAAGGTGAACACGCGACAGACTACTTAACAAACTTAATGACAAAAGAGGAATTGCCGAGCACAGAATTCACAATTGAGATGCTGACGGTTGATCACGTTAATCGCCCGGTTGGGGCTTTTGTGGGAGTAACTCAAGGGATCGAGTCTGAAGTAAAATGGCTGCTGGGATTCTATGACAACGATGTTTATTTCGGTGAAATTAAAAATGCGCAAACTGCGACAATTGAACTGAAAAAAGCCCACAGATCCCACGGAAAAACAACCGAGGGAATTGAATCAATTAAGAAATACTGGAATCACCTTGTTGGTGTTTACAAAGAAGGTGTTTTCACTTTATACAATAACGGCAAAGTGGTTGCGCAAAAAGAAACGAACACAACAAAATTTAATTTTGCGGAAGACGCAAGGCTGGAAGTAAGCGCGTTTCTTGACAACGAACCGTACATGGATTTGGGCAATGCTGTGCGGCTTGTAAATTTTTATGAACACGCACTTTCCGGGGAAGAAATAAACAGCGCGTTTACAAAGCAGTACGACATGCTGGAAAACGGGCTGATCTTTGACGGACTTTTCCATTATACGGCGGGCCCATATTTGAACACGGTTTTCGAGAACTCAATAAATATTCTTTGGGAAACAGACAAGCCCGCAAAAGGTAAAGTATATTGGGGAACCGAGCTGCCTTATTCCGACAGCCTCGAAATAAACGAAGCACAGCGGGTTCACAAAGTAACATTAGAAAATCTCAAAAAAGATTTCGCTTACTTTTATAATGTCAAATCAATATCCGTAGAAAACGAAATTATCGAATCGGGCAATCTTACTTTTAGAACAGCACCCGAAAAAGGCCAGCCGTTTGCTTTTGCCGTTGTTGGCGATACCGAAGCAAGGCCGTTCGTAAACGATAAAATCGGCAAGCTTATCTGGGAGGAACGCCCCGACTTTTTAATGCTTGTGGGCGACTTAACAGACGGCGGGCAGAAAAACCACCGCTGGCAATGGACGCACGAATACTTTCTGGGAATGAACCAGCTCACAAGCCGCATACCGGTTTTACCGGCGCCGGGCAATGGCGAAGGGGACAGGGTTTGGTACGACCATTACCACAACCTGCCGGATAAAACAATGCCATACTATTCATACCGCCACGGCGATGCCGAGTTTTTTATGCTGGATACGAACATGGGGCACCGCGAAAGAGAAGATAAAGACTTTAGAAGAAAACAGCGCGAATGGCTTGATAAAGCTTTAAGCGAATCCGATGCTAAATGGAAGTTCGCCGGGCACCACCACCCTACTTACTCTTCGGATGAAAACGACTACGGCGATACAATGAGAGAACAGTCTGAAAACGGTGACTTGAATGTCCGCAACGACTTTGTTGATATTTATGAAAAGCACAATGTTGATGTAGTATTCTTTGGGCACCTGCACAGCTATGAGCGCACACACGGAATTAAGAATGGCAAAGTAAACAACAGGCACGGAGTTGTTTATGTGCAGACCGGCGGCGGAGGAGGTAACCATGAAAAGCCGTCACCAACAAAAAACTGGTTTACACGCAAAGTCTTTTCAGACTATCATTTTACTTTGGTGAATGTTGTTGACAACACTTTAACCATAACTGTGGTTGATGCCGAAGGCCGTATGCGCGATCAGTTTATGATTGAAAAATAAATTCTTTGAGAACATTTTAATTATCATTCCGGCTTTTAGAGTTTGTCATTCCCAAGTGTATTTATCGGGAATCCATTCCTTTAATGCTCCGGCTCTTCGAGAGCCTCAGAGACCGGAGCTAGTATCTCTCAATTGATTTCTACAAAAATCAGATTAGCCTCAACCAGAGAAATAAGTTTGAAAATGGGGGGAATAAACTTTTTTTTTTATTTTAAAAACCGATTGCAAAATATGTCAAATACCATAAGCATTAACACAATCGCTGAAGCTCATCAAATTATTGGATTGCCTTCACCAAAGCATCCGCTGGTATCTGTTACAAAAGTAAACGATTTCCAAAATGTTTTAGGGCTGAAAAACGGGAATATTATGCTTAATCTATTTTTGGTTCATTTTAAGCAGGTTGGCACAGGCTCGTTTAATTACGGCAGGAACTCTTACGACTACAAAGATGGTACTTTACTTTTTACTGCTCCGGGACAGGTTGCCGAGTTTAAAACAGATGAGATTTTTAATGATTATGACAAAGAAGGTTGGAAACTTGCATTTCACCCGGACTTAATTAGAAAATCTGAGTTAGGAAAAAAAATAGACCGTTATTCATTTTTCAATTATGATGTGAATGAAGCTTTGCACATCTCTGAAAAGGAAAGAAATATTCTTGAAGACATTTTAGAAAAAATTGTTATAGAATACAGCTAAAATAATGACAGACATAGTCAGAATCTTATTATATCAAACATTGAACTGCTGCTCGATTATTGTGTGAGGTTTTATGACAGGCAGTTTAATACACGAACAAATTTAAACAATGATTTAATTTCAAGATTTGAGAAGTTGCTGCAAAAGTATTATCAAACAAATACTGCAAGTGAAATGGGTATACCAAACGTGGATTATTGCGCAAGTGAGTTACACCTTTCTCCAAATTATCTGAGTGACTTACTAAAAAAAGTAACCGGCAAAACAGCTCAGGAACATATACACTTGTACGTAATTGAGAAAGCGAAAAACTATCTTCTGAACTCTAGTGTTTCAATCAGTGAAATAGGATATGAATTGGGGTTTAAATATCCCCAGCATTTTAGCAGTCTTTTTAAGTTAAAAACCGGCATTAGTCCAAAGAAATATAGATTTTTGAACTAATATCTATTCTGATTTAGGAAGTTTTTCTTCAATGTAATTTACATTCCCCATTTACAAAACCTCATAGATGTAATTTTTATAATTATTTCCCTAAAATCTTTAAGAAACCTTTAAGTCGATAAAGTATTTTTAAGCTGCTCTTTATGAAACATATATCAAAAATAATATGATTGGAGAAGAACACTATGAAAACTTATATCTTTGCGCCTGTTCTGCTATTCCTAATTTTCGCAGGTTGCAGTAAAATAGAACAGATTCAATTAATACGTTCATATAAAAACAATATGGTTGATTCATCGCCCGTGGACACAACTGTTACTGACGTAACGGCAGATATTGATAGCCATGGTAGACAAGCAACTTTACTTTCGGCCTTTTATGGCCTTGATGACGCTTTACCAGGTGTAGCGGATAAGGGAATGTGTGAAGGTGCAGGCGGTGCAGATGGCATGCCGGTTATTTTCTCGCATGAAATTGATTTCAGCACTATGGAGACCGGTGATTTCAGAATAACAACCGCCTCCGGGAAAATTGGGGAAATTACTTGTGTTACACTTGCTCCAGCCGATGACAAAGGGGAGTATCGAACAGCTTTGTTTGCCGGCCATTATGGTAGTATTGACGATCAACCCGTAAAAGTGGAAGTTGTCGGCAACCTTCTTTCTATTGATAACACTATTAATTTTAAGGGAGCTAGTGTTGAAGTTACACCTCTTGAAGAAGGCGCAACGATGATTTGGGCGGAAGTTGTTCCCGAAGACCAATGGAAGATGGGCCAAGAAGCAACACCTCTTCCGTGGGGCGGCAGCAGTGGAGTTCCTGAAGGTACCAAGCAAGTGGTGCGTGTAACCTGGGCCGGAGGCATAACCAAGCCTGGCGGCGATGAAGTTGACGATGTGGAACGGGTTCAATACAAAGTCACGGTTTTAAAAGAGGATGGCAGCGAAATCGAAGTAACCCCATTTGCCCTTGCTGATCTTGTGGATGGCGACAACAATCATTTACTTTGCCTGGATGTCGCTGGCACTCCGCAATCCGTTTATTTTCCAGCAGGGTATATGACAGATCCACGGGAAGATCTGAATCCGGAAACTACTATAATTATTTCAAAGTAATTTTGTGGTCGCATCCTTAACCCCCTACAAAGGGGAGGGTAGGTGTTGATTATTAACTGCTAGTTATCAAAATTTGTCATTCCGGTTATCTTTTAAGCCCGCCTTCCTTAGTAAAAAGTACGGCGGACAGGCCGGAATCCATTTCTTTAACGCTCCGGCTCTTCGAGAGCTTCAGAGACCGGAGCTAGCATTTCTCATTGGATTGTGTTTCTCGCGATGGCAAGGCTCTCGTGGCGTTTGAGATACTTATGTTGGCTGGGGTTTTGGTTGCGTGGCGGCTGAGGCTCCCGTGGTGGCTGAGGCTCTCGAAGCCACCATAACAGTAGTTGATGCCGAAGGCCGCATGCGCGATCAGTTTATGATTGAAAAGTAAAAATATTTAATGCTGTCAGTGTATCCACCGAAGCCTTGACGAAGAGGAACCGCAGCAAATTAATTTTTTCTGAATAAGCCTACTTGTATCATATGGGTTTGATAAAAAGTAAACAACTATTTAATTTATCCAAAACCCTTCGAAATTGTTCAATTTTTAAGTTTTTTTTTAATAAATTATATTACATCCTACAGAAATTATTCTATTTCGAATATGAATAAAAAATACGAAAATGAGATAAAGGTTTTCGAAAAATATTTTCACCACTTAAATAATCAAGATAATATTTTACACCAAATTAGATCTTACAAAATCCTACATGGCGGTGGTCATAGATACGAAAATAAAAATAAAGAATTGCATAGCCCTATTAAAGAATTATCTACAACAATTTTTTATAAGTATGATGAAATAAAAAATTTTGAATTAGAAATAATTTGTGAAAAAGTGTATGATATGGTTGTTGAAAAATTAGGACAAATCAAAAAAATGATGTTCGATGGAATAATTAATATTACAGAATTAACTGGTAATCAAATCGATGCAAAGGGAAAAGGAATTTCGCCTGAATTAATTTTAAATATGCTCGAGCAAATAGAAATTACATTTGACGAAAATGGAAATCCAAATTTACCTACTTTAAATGTTTCCCCAAAGAACTTTAGAAAAATTAAAGATTTAAAGTATAATCCTGAACAAGAGAAAAGACATAATGAAATAATAGAAGCAAAGAGAAAAAAATGGTATGCTAAAAAACGTTATAGAAAATTATCTTATATCGATTAAAGAGGTTCAATTTTTTGCCCCATTTAAAGTACTTTTAGAAACTATGGGATTTTATGATATCCATTTGCTTCATGGATCAACAGAATTTGGAAGAGATTTTATTGCAAAAAAACAAGATGATGATGCAACCACTCAATATAGTTTTCAAGTAAAAGTAGGAAATATAAATTTATCAAAATTTACAAATGAAGTTAAACAACAACTTTTGGAAATTATCACTAATAAATGTTCACATCCAAATTTTGATAGAAATTTAAAACAAGAAATAGTATTTGTTACTACTGGAAAAATTCAATCACCTGCGACAATATCTTTCCAAGAATTTAACAATTATATTTGGGAAAATCTCAATTCTGATCCAATAGTCACATGGGAAAAAGATAAAATCTTCATGGATTTTTATAAGATAGGGATAGAACCTTTTTATGAACTTCATAACTCCCCAGAATTTGTAAGCAGATTTTTTGATTTTTTTACAAAAATAAAACAACAACATGAATTTACTGCTTTTGAAATAACTTCTTACACTGATTATTGGTTATCTCTCGATTTAACTGTAAAAGTAAATAAATTACAAGTGTTATTTGAAGGGTACTTCTTTTCTAAACTATTCTATGAAAATAAAGAATTCTATTCCTCAGTTTTATTTCTTTCTGCATTAACTAGAGTATTTGTTAAAAATGATTTATTTGAAGATTACAAGTATTTCCTTAAAGAATCTATCTTAAATATAATTAATGATTTTCATTCTGAGTATACTTCTAAAAGTGAAACTGAAAAGGAAAGTTTTTTAATAGGTGACAGTTTCTTTTCAATTATATCATATCCAGCAAGATGTTTAAGAACCTTGGAGTTATTTTCGCTCCATTTATTATTATCGGATAAGTTTTCTAAAAAAATAATTCAAACATTTAATAAATTGATTCAAGAGAAAGGTGCAAATCGTCCAATTAGTGACAATTATGGAATAGCATTTTTTATGACTTGTTTAGTTTTAATAAAACTCGATCAAAAAGAATTATTAAGAAAATATTTAATTAACACAACAGTATGGTTGTGTGACCGTTATTCACAAAATGGATTATCGCCAATCGGATATAATCCACAAGAAGAATATGAGCAAATATTTTCTGAATATTTAAGTGGGTTGGATTTTTTTGAAAATAAATTCAGTTTTATTGCTGCTATAATATTGGATTTATGTTTCTTCTTAAATGACAAGCGGTTATATGCAGATATAGCTAATGATTTTCGGGCTGTAGAAATTATCCCAACATATTTTCACGTTAACGAAAGAGTACATTTATTTGACTATGAAAACATTATTACACAGACAGATAACGACTTCTCGTTAGAAATAAAAGATGATTTTACTAACTATGTGAAATATAGAAATGAAAAATTTAGTATTGAATTGAATAAAAGTGAAGCGCTATTGTTAATGTTTCAACTTAAAGATAGATATTTCCCAAATATAATATTTGATCTAATTTAATCGTTTTGAAATTCATCTAATTTTTTAATTTTGACAGAGTATTATGTGTGTTTTTTAACACATTAGCTCAACTATCTCTCTGTTCAACTCACCACCCAATTTGTTCAATTCACAGACTTATTATCTAAATCCCCTAAAACTTAATAAGAATTATTTTTCTTTTTATCGATATTTTATCCTGAAATTACGTATTTTAAAAATCGACAATAACTCCGTGTTAGTAATTTAAAATAGCCTTAAAATTGTTAATAACCGAAAGGACAAAAGTAAACGAAAAGCTGATCTGTTATCATTGCGGAGAAGAATGCAGCGATGACGAAATTAAGATTGAAGAGAAATTGTTTTGCTGCAACGGATGCAAAACAGTATATGAATTGCTGGATGCCAACGACCTTTGCAATTATTACAACCTTGAAGAGACTCCCGGTTTAACCCGCAAAAATGAAATAAAAAAGAATTACGACTTTCTGGACGATGCCGACTTAAAAGAAAAATTAATCGATTTCACTGACGGCAATATTACATCGGTTTCTTTCAGTATCCCTCAAATTCATTGCAGTTCCTGTATCTGGATTTTAGAAAACCTCTTCAAAATGGATGAAGGGATTGTGCACTCCGAAGCAAATTTTTTGAAGAAGACTGTTGCGGTCAAATTTCTTGAAGAAAAAACCACGTTAAAAAGGGTAGTTCAATTACTGGACTCAATCGGTTACGAGCCGGAATTTAATTTAGCGGAAAAAGAGGAAGAGGAATCCCAAAAGATAAATAAAAAGCTTTGGTATAAAATCGGTGTTGCGGGATTCGCTGCCGGAAATATTATGCTTTTCAGCTTCCCGGAATATTTCTCTCTTGGCATTGTTACCGGGGATAACATTAAATATGTGTTCAGTTATTTGAATCTGATTTTCGCG
>JANQIV010000216.1 GCA_028282005.1 Melioribacteraceae bacterium
TTCCAATGATAATAAACACCTTTTGCATAATTAGAATTTAAGCTAATTATCATTGGAATTCAATTAACTTGTTTATTAATTATTTTATCCATTCCGGGTGCATTTCATCCAAATCTGTATTGGTGATTTGTTTGAGATTTTTACCATCTGCGTCAATTACAAAAATATCAAGAGAGTTGTTTTCATCAGGTGCGTTAAAGACTATTTGTTTTCCATTTGGAGACCACGAAGTTCTGAAATACCAATTCATTCCGTTATTAAAATCTAGGCTGCCCCTAAATTGATTTTTCTCTGTCAATCTTGTGCGTTCTGTTCCGTCTTTCCTCATTTTAAATAAGCTAATCTCTTTGTTGCTCTCGTTTAAGAAAGCAATATAATTTCCGTCAGGAGAAAACGAAGCTGAGAACTCTGAGTCTTTGGAATTAGTTAAATTCGTTTTTTTGCTCCCGCTGAGATCGGTTAAAATAATGTCGTAGTCTTCATAATTTGCTGAACTGATGTACAAGATTCTTTTACCGTCTGGAGAAAAAGATCCGCCTCTGTCATCGTTTTCTGATCCGGAAATATTTTTTTGATTTTTACCATCTCTATCAACTGTGAAAACTTCCATATTACCTTGAAAATAAGGAGGCCCATCTGTTTGCACTTTATAAAATACAAGCTTTTTACCATCCGGCGACCATTGTGCATCGTACTCATAATGAGGTGTGTTTGTTAATCTTTGCACATTTGTCAAATCACTATTCGCAATTGCAATTTTCCAACCAGGATAACGGTATGTACTAAAGGTAACATATTTTCTATCTGGTGAAAGGTGAGCATGATATTCACCGCGTCGGGCTACAGTACTTTTGATATATTTTTTTACATCAGATCCATCCGGATTCATCAGATAAACTTCGTTTGATTTTCCTGCGCCTGTTTCTTTTGAGAAGATAATTTTGTTTTTCAAGTTTTGAGCTTCAGATGATGCTGCAAAAACTACCATCAATAGCACAATTTTTATAATTGAATTTTTGCTCATTTGTTTCCTTTAGTTTGATAATAATTGTAAATCTGATCCGTCAATCTTTGCTTTAAAGATTTGGAAACTTCCGTTTCTGTCACTCATAAAAACTATATGTTTGCCGTCTGGCGATACATCTACTGAAAAATCATTACCAGCACTTTTAGTTAAGTTTGTTAGTTCATTGCCGTACAAATCTGACATATAAATATCGTAATCACCGGTCACTTGAGAGTTAAATAACATTTTTTCGTCATTAATAAAAAATCTTGGAGTACCTGCCGGATCAATCTCATCAGAGACCTTTCTCAAATTTTTTCCATTTACATCGAAATAATAAACACTGTTTGTTCCGCTTCTCACGGAATTAAAAGAAATTTTTTCCCCATCAAAACTAAAGCGCGGATGAAAATCTTCCACATCATTTTTTGTTAGTTGTACTTGATTTGTCCCGTCAACATTCATTGTGCAGATTTCCCAATCACCGCCGTCTCTTCTTGACCCGAATGTTATCATTTTGCCATCGGCTGATACACTGCTGTAGCGGTCTTCGATATTATTATTGGTTAACTGTTTGATATTACTTCCGTCTAAGTTCATCACAAAAATTTCATTATCACCATCTCTGCCGGAAGTAAAAACTATTTTGTCTCCTGTTGGGAGCCATGCCGGATTTGAATCCCGTGATGGGTGATCAGTTATATTTTTTCGTCCGCTCCCGTCTACATTCATCACATACACTTCGGAGTTTCCGCTGCTATAACTGTAAAAAAGTATTTGCTTGCCATCGGGCGAAAATTGCGGATGAAAGTCACCTTTGGGTTGTGAATAAATTAGTGAACAAAATAAAAAGAGGTAAAAACACATCGAGTTAATTTTCATAAATGAATTCCCAGATTAATTGTTCTTTAATTTGACGATGTGTCTTTTAAATTTCTGCAGATCTGTTATCGAATACAATTGATGTGATAAATTATGCAGATAATTTCAGTTTATTCTTTTTGAGATATTCAGAAGGTGTAGAATTTGTAAACTTTTTGAAAGCACGGTTAAAAGAAGTAAGAGATTTAAAACCGGAATCTAAAGCAACAGCGAGTATAGTTTGTTTTGAGTTTTGATTGAGCAATAATTTCTTAGCTTCATCAATTCTATATTGATTTATAAAATCATAAAAGTTCATTCCTATTTCTTGATTGATCAGTTGGGACAATTTCTGATTCGAGATATTCAACATTTTTGCCATTTGTCCCAAAGATAAATTATCATCCAGATAAACTTGCGAATCTTTCATTAAAGCGAGCAAATCTTTTTTGAGTGATTCTTTTTCTGATTCACCAAGTGAGGATTTTTCGTACTTAGCCTGTTGCTCGCTTTGGAAGTGCAATAATTCTTCAGGATGGTTCAAATAAAGATAACCTATGAAATAAACGAAAAAAGAAGTGAAAAGAATAGTTGTAAATTCGTACACAGTAGAATACGCATCAAAAAAATATGCTGTAAAAAAGAAAACAAAGTCAAACAACAGGTAAATTAAGAAAAACGAAAAGAAGCTATAAAGCCATTCGATTTTAATAACATCCGAATTTGCTGAGTTATCTTTTAGAAAAAGTTTGAACGATTTTATCTTTTGAAAAGTGAAATAGCCGTAAGTTGGCGTGATCACTAAATAAAGAGAAGAAAAAACAAAAATGGTGTTGTGAACAAAGTTAGTTTCATCTTCGTAAAAAATAATTTTTCTGAAAGATGGTTCAAAGTAAAACGGGATAAAAATTATTATGGCTAATAAAAAAGGAATAAAATGCAAAAAATCCTTTTTTGTGAAATCAGCTTTATTGTCAATCAAATAGAAAATCGATAAAAAAACAGTGGGCCCTACTAAAAACCAAAACGGGAAAGTAGAAAAAATTAAATGCGGAAATTGATCATAGTAATTTGAGTACTTTAGAGAAAATTCAGTTAAAACAAGGCTTATCGAAAAA
>JANQIV010000240.1 GCA_028282005.1 Melioribacteraceae bacterium
GATTTAAAGTATGTATTCGCAGTTGCGGAAGATATTGGAAAAATTCTAAGTGAAGCAGGTGACGAAAAATTCAAAATTATTGTGAATAAAAGTACCGTACCTGTCGGTACATGCAAAGCCGTAACAGAAATACTTGACAAACATGATCTGAAAAATTTTGAAGTGGTTTCTAATCCGGAGTTTTTAAGAGAAGGATTTGCGGTGGATGATTTTATGAAACCTGATAGAATTGTTGTTGGGGCATCAACACAAAGAGTAATGGATAAAATGGTTTCGCTTTACGAACCGTTCGTACGTCAAGGCAATCCAATTATTCAAATGAATCCCGAAAGTTCGGAAGTAACTAAATATGCAGCTAACTCGTATTTAGCAATGCGTATTACTTATATGAATGAGCTTGCAAACTTCTGTGAGAAAGTTGGTGCGAATGTTGACCTTGTAAGAAAAGGAATGAGCACAGATAACAGAATTGGTAAAAGATTTTTGTTTCCTGGTATTGGTTATGGTGGCTCTTGTTTTCCAAAAGATGTAAATGCTTTGATAAAAACCTCAAAAGAAAATGAATCTGAAATGTCCATATTAACGAGAGTTGATCAAGTTAATAAAAACCAAAAACTTGTTTTGGTAGATAAGATCTTGAAGTTTTATAACAATGATATAAAAGGGAAAAAATTTGCCGTATGGGGACTTTCATTCAAACCGAATACAGACGATATGCGTGAAGCACCTTCAGTTGTAATTATTGAACAACTGCTCAAAAATGGAGCTTCGGTAGCCGCTTACGATCCTGAGGCTATTGAAAATGCGAAGTTTTATTTACAGGATAGAATTGAATATGTTAATGAGCAATATAAAGCTCTTCCAGGCTCTGATGCACTGTTGATTTTAACTGAATGGAACGAATTTAGAAAACCTGAGTTTGAAAAGATTAGTACTGAATTAAAACAAAAAGTAGTTTTTGACGGAAGGAATATTTATGATCCAGATGATATGGCTCAAATGGATTATAAATATTTTAGCATTGGCAGACAATCAATTGAATAAATTAAGAGAAGCTTTTGCTTCTCTTTTTTTATGAACTCAAAATTTTTTCGTAATACTTTTCATACTGGGGAACAATGATTTCCTTGTTAAAAACATTAATTGATCTGTCTCTCGAATTTTTTGAAAACACTGAATATTTCTTTTCATTTTTTAGAAGAGAAATTGTGTACTTGGCCATTCTTTGCACATCACCAAATTCGGCAATATAACCAGTCTCATTATGAATTATTAATTCCGGTAAACCTCCAACACTTGAGCTCACTACCGGAACACCGCATGACATTGCTTCCAAAGCTGCAAGTCCGAAACTTTCAGATTGAGATGGCATCAAGAATATATCAGCTTCAGCTAAAATATCAGCAAGTCCATCTTGCTTACCTAAAAATACAACATCGTTTTGCAGATTTAATTCTCTCGCCAAACGTTCGCATTCTGATCGATCCGGCCCATCACCGATTAGTAGTAACTTTGCCGGAATTTCTTTTTTAACTAATTCTAAAATTCTGATTGTATCTGGTACTCTTTTAACCGTACGGAAGTTTGAGGTGTGTACTAATATTTTTTCATCATTTGGAGCAACATGTTTTTTGTACTGACATTTTTTAGCAGGTTTAAAAAGGTCAGTGTCAATAAAGTTGTAAATAATTTCAATATCTTTATTGATGTGATAATTTGTAATTGTTTTTTCCTTTAAAAATCTTGAAACAGCCGTAACCCCATCACTTTCTTCAATACTGTATTTCACTAAAGGCAAAAACGATGGCTCCAATCCAACCAAAGTTATATCGGTCCCGTGAAGAGTAGTTATGATTTTTATATCTTGATTATTTTTTTTAATTATTTGTTTTGCCATGTAAGCACTAACAGCGTGCGGAATTGCATAATGCACGTGCATCAAATCTAGTTTTTCATATTCAATTACTTCGAGCATTTTACTTGTTAATGACAAACTATAAAGCTGGTATTCAAACAATGGATAGCTGCTAATCTCTACCTCATGAAAATAAACGTTTTCAACAAAATGTTTTAACCTGTGAGGGAAAGCATAACTAATAAAATGAACTTCGTGACCTTTTGATGCGAGTTCTTTACCTAATTCTGTTGCGACAACACCACTTCCGCCATAAGTAGGATAACACGTGATTCCAATTTTCATATTCAATTTTTCAATTTATTATAGAGTTTGGTTTTATTAACATTATAATCTAAATAAAAAAATATGTCTAATCGAGTTAAAATGAAATTAAGTCAATTATGAGACTTTTAGTTATCGGACATTCAGTTGTTGATGAAATAAACTTCCGAGGGAAAAAAATTGTTCAACCCGGAGGAATCTTCTATACAACAATGGGATTGTGTCTCCAAAAAAATCTTGATGACAAAATCTGTCTCATGACATCATTTGACGGTAAGAACGATTATTTGTTTGAAAAGTATTTTTCACAAGTTGATATGGGTTATGCACAAAAAGTTGATGAAGTTCCGAAAGTGATTTTAACGGTTTATGAAAATGAAGAAAGACGGGAGTGTTTTTTAAGTTTGACGAGTAAATTGACAATAAATAAAGAGATCCCTTTTGAGAGATTTGATGGGATTTTGATAAATATGATTACAGGTTTTGATATTGATTTGGAAGACTTAAATTTTATCCGATCAAAATTTAATGGGCCAATCTATTTTGATGTCCACACTTTTTCCAGAGGAATGGATAAGGATGGCGTAAGGAGATTTAGAAAAATTCCGCATGCTGAAAAATGGATAAAAAGTTTGGACATAATTCAGTGCAATGAAAAAGAAGTATTCTGTTTAAGTGAATTAAAAGATGAAAAAATGATTGCGTCAGAAATTGTAACAAATGAGAGCAAAAAACTTATAGTTACAAAAGCAGAAAGTGGAATTAACGCGTATAAATTTGAAAATAATTCATTAAACGGAATAGATATTCCACCAGTTAAAATTAATGTTAATAATAAAGTTGGTTGTGGTGATATATTTGGGGCAACTTTTTTTTATTCCTATATTGGCACAAATAATTTTGAAGAATCGCTGAAAAAAGCAAATATTGCCGGCGGATTGACAGCAGGTTATAAAAATCTAAGTGAATTTGAAAACTTGAAAAAAGACATAAATGACAAGTATAATTAAAAATAGAATTTTAATATTTGGATCTAACGGAATGTTGGGCCAAAGATTAACTGAAAGATATCAAAAAGATGATAATATTGAATTATACTGCTCATCTTTTGAAGAAGAATCTTTTATACAAAACGTAAACTATAAAAAGGTAGACTTAGCAGATAAAAAACAGATCAAATCACTCATTAATGAATTCTATCCTGATATAATTATTAATGCTGCAGCTTATACTGCAGTGGATAAATCCGAAGAAGAAAAAGAATTAGCTTGGGCAATTAATGCAGATGCACCAGGCAAAATTTCTAAATACGCTAACGCAATTGATGCAAAACTTATTCATATTTCGACCGATTACGTGTTTGATGGAAGTAATGGCCCTTATGATGAAAAAGAAGTCCCCAATCCTGTAAATTACTATGGCAGGTCAAAATTAGCCGGAGAGAATGCAATTAAGGCTAACCTCTGTAAACACGCTATTTTAAGAACCAATGTTTTATACGGACCTGCAAAATATGGCAAGATGGATTTTGTTAAATGGGTTGTAAGTTCATTAAGAGATGGAAAATCGATTCGGATCGTGGAAGACCAAATAAATAATCCCACATATATTGACGATCTTGTGCAAGGAATATTGAAAGTTATTGAGTTTGAAAAAGAAGGTATTTACAATGTAAGTGGGAAAGAATTTTTAGATCGATATAATTTTACACTTCGAATAGCTGAATTTTTTAATCTAGATAAATCTAAAATAGAACCAATTACTACTTCAGAATTGAATCAACTCGCAAAACGACCACTAAAATCGGGTTTAATTACGCTAAAAGCAGAAACAGAATTTGGTTTTAAACCTCTGCAAATCGAAGATACGTTCCAACTTATGAAAAAAGAGTTAAATTTATAATTCTTTTATCTACTTAAATATGCAACCTGATTGAATTTAGAGCGTCTAAAAATCCAAGAAATTCGAATTGCGGAGTTTTATTATGCAAAATAAAATATCTAAATACTTGGTTGCTTTTGTTTTCATTTCGTTTGCAGTTTTTGCACAACCTTCAAATGAAATAGAAGTAGGGAAAATTCACCCCGGCGAAATTGATTATGCAGGCTTTTACTTAAGCAGTAATTCAGACATTCAAATAAAAGGTGCGTGCGCATCCTACGATGAATGGGATGAAGAAATGGATTTTTACGCTTGGATTTTAGACAGCGAATCGCGCGAAGTAGTCTGGCATGTAATGGATGAATACTATGACGAAAGAGGTGAAGGATTTTTTGAAATAAATGATAGAATAAATTTACCTGCCGGCTATTATGAAGTTTATTATACTGCCAATTCACATGATGGAATCTACAACCGTGATTTTGGTGACTTTTTAGGAAATCTTTTTAAATCAAAAAAAGAAAAGTACCGCAGCAGAGACAGATTAAGATTATTCGTAAATGTATCTGGCCCTTCGGGAAACTTTAAAGCTAATAACGGTGAAACTTATATCGATAAAAAAGCTCAAGAAGCAATTGTGTCAATAATCCGCTCTACAGATTATGAAAGCTATGAAAAAGGTTTCTCACTAAAAGCCCCAACCAAATTAAGAATTTATGCACTCGGAGAAGGTAGAAAAAGAGATATTTATGACTACGCATGGATTTATGATGTTAAGAATCATAAACGCATTTGGACGATGAATTACAGAAATACTGACCACGCCGGCGGTGGCAGAAAAAATGTTTATGTTGATGAAGTTATTGAATTACCAAAAGGAAGTTATATTGTTAATTACGTGACAGATGATTCCCACTCTTTTGAAGAATGGAATGTAATGCCCCCGAACGATCCACAATATTACGGTATTTCGATTTTTGTTGAAAATAAAAACGAGGCTGATAACGTTATCGCATTTAAGGATGCTGATGTAGTAAAACCGATTGTTGATTTATCAAGAATGGGCGACGATGAATATGAATCACAAGGATTCAAATTAGATAAGGATATGGATCTGAGAATATTATGTTTAGGTGAAAGAAGCAGCAGAAATAGCATGGTTGATTACGGTTGGATAATAGATGCTCGAACCAGAGAAACAGTTTGGGAAATGAAAGCTAAAATGACAGACCATGCAGGCGGCGGTGAAAAAAACAGAATGTTGGACGAAATTGTTAACCTTGATAAAGGTGAATATATAGCTTATTACGTTACAGATGATTCTCATTCATACGAAGATTGGAATGTTTCTCCGCCTTATGAAAAAAATAAATGGGGATTAACTGTTTGGGTTGCAGAAGAATCCGACAGAAGCCAAATTACTTTGTTTAATGAAGATGAATTCAGTAGTGACAAAGTTATCACAGCAATTGTGAGAGTTAGAGACGACAGATATATAAGCAAAAAATTTGAACTTGATGAAGATACAAAAGTGAGAATTATTGCTTTAGGTGAAGGCGACAGAGGCGAAATGTATGATTACGGTTGGATAAAGGATTTGGACAGAAATAGAATTGTATGGGAAATGACTTACCGTAAAACTGATCATGCCGGTGGAGCACAAAAAAATAGACTATTCAATGATTACATTGTGTTGCCAAAAGGGGAATATAAATTATACTTTGAAACAGACGGTTCCCATTCATACCGTGACTGGAATTCATCCCCTCCGAGAGATGCTGAAAGATATGGCATAACGCTACTTTA
>JANQIV010000054.1 GCA_028282005.1 Melioribacteraceae bacterium
CAACACCGGTTACTAGTAAAATTAGTCCGGCATAAAACATAACTTCGTTACCGGCACTTAAAGCGAATTGACCTGCGGCGATGAAAATTCCGCCGAGAAAAACTGTTTTCTTTTGCCCGAGTAATCTATCTGCAATAATACCGCCTGGAATTGACATAACATAAACAAGCATTGTGTACCAGCCGTAAAGAGCCAGTGCTTCACTGTTTGTCCAGCCCATCCCGGGATTGTCTCCCATGGTTTCTTGAGTTAGATATAAAACTAAAATTGCGCGCATTCCGTAAAAACTGAAGCGCTCCCACATTTCCGTAAAAAATAATATTGGTAATCCCTTTGGATGACGCCGAGCCATTTAACCTCCGGTTTTGATTTTTAGATTTACTGTTTTAAGCTCCCGTATTATGAACGGAATTTGAGAAAAAGGGAGCATCGTATCGTTAATTAAAAGTAACTCCGTTCATTTGCGAAATGACAAATATAGTGAAAATGAGAAAAGTAAAAAGGCAAAAGTAAAAAGATGCATTTATCTTAAGGGATTTGTTGGCAAATATTATTATTTCGTCGGGAATAGATTCCCGACTTATAGTGAACCAATAAAACTATTTATATTTATTGCGTTTGACATGTTTCATGATCCTCAAAGGTATTAGGGGGAATTTCACAATAGCATGAATATCCTTCAGTACATCCTTCCGTATTACAATAAGGACAAGTTTGTTGCCAACAAGTATCGCATGATTCATCCAAGAAAGATTCACATTCACGATTAATCTCTTCTGTAAAACATGTTTTAACTGGTAAACTATATCCTCTGACAGTCCCACTGTTTTTAAACTTATCAGGTATTATTTCAAAAGATTCAATTTTTATATCTTCTAATTTTAGTTTTAACTTTTTCATTAAAGCCCCCTTTTTGTTTATATAGATTTAGATGTTTTGAAACCGGTGAATATTAGAGAATAGGAAAAAATGTTTTCGAATTTTGAATTTATTCGTATCTAATCCCTTCAATTAATTGAAAAATTCAAAGAGTTAATTTTTGATTTTAAGAATTTATTAATTATTAGGGAAATTAATGACTATGCAAAGTTAAAAAAGTCAAAAAATGAGTATTGATTAAATAGTACACACTTTAACATGTGGTTTGTTTAGAAAAAATATAATGGCGAGGCAGTCGAGAAGTTTTTTTGATTAAAAACCAAGTACAAGCATCTTTAATTTTTTCAACAACACAAAAAATAAAACAAAATACTTGCTGCAAACAACGTTTCTATTATTTATCCCTTTTTTTTATCAGTAACCGGCTATATTTATGTGCTATTCTATAATCGTTCTTTTTTATTGCTGCGATGGATTATCCATTCTGTATGTTGTTGTAGAAACAGGTAAATACCCCGTTTTCGAATACTTGATAAAACAATCCATGTAGGCCAATCTTGTCGTTTGATTTTATATTTTATGTAATTATCTAATGGCAGATATTTATCAATTAAACTTTTCCTCATAAAAGTTGTGGATTAACAAATATTGAATTTCCCTTAGTAAATCTGTTTCATAGCACAATCGCATGAAAAATTTAAATTCCTTTTAGCAAAGTAGTTTTTTAAAACTCTGCCTCTTCTTATGTAAAGTATGTCTATGTAGGTATTAATTGAGCCGTAATCATTATTTGACTCCATAAACTCAAATTGAAGCTGCAGTTATTCAAATTGTGCCAGTAATCGTCGTCATCGCATGATGCTATGTACTTACCCTTCGCTTCTTTTACACATGTTGCCCAATTATATCCTGTGCCGTAATTTTGTTCGTGTAACAGCAGTTTTATTATTTTCGGGTATTTCTCTTTTGATTGTCCAGGCAGATTTCACGTGTTTTAGCGGTACTGCAATCATCCCCGATGATTATCTCAAAAGGGAAGGAGCATTTTTGTTTAATACATGGAATATCGTCTGCGAGATATAGTTTTCTCTATTTTAAGCACAGATTATTATTGAAACAGCGGGATTTCTAACAAATGACAAATCATTAAAGATACTGAAAGACATCTACATATTTCTTTTATTGTTAGCATGTAAGTCTAAATATGGAAATAAAAAAATGGAAATAATATGTAAAGGTGAAAAATATAGGGAATCTATGAAAGGGTTTTGATTTGTATGAATTAGAGATTCCGGAATTTTGCTAAAGCAAAAACCCGTAATAACAAACAAAAATGGTCAAGCAAACTTTTTAGTTACTGCATCCACCAAAAATTCATTTACTTTTATATTGCTCGAAATTACAAAACTGCTTTCAGTATCTTTTTCAATTTTGCTTCCACCCATTGAACAGATTTCCGCCCGGGCTTCTGTTGCGATAATTCTGCCTGCTGCAAAATCGTAAAGCTCAATGTCGTCAACTATTATTGATTGGATATTACCGACAGCTAAATTCACAAAGCAGAATCCCGGGCTCCATAAATCGAGTACTCGTTTTACATTAATGTACTGTAAAGCTGATTTGTAATCAGCAGCTCGCTGTTTCGGAGTTTTGTATGCGCAGTAATATGAAATTGTAATTTTAGTTTCGTCATCAACATCGCTTACTTTTATCGGCTCACCGTTTTGAAATGCGCCTTCGCCTTTTGCCGCGTAATAAATATCATTTGTAATCGGGTTATTTATCACACCGAAAATTATTTCGTCATTTCTCATCAAAGCAACATTGGTTGTAAAAACCGGGATGCCCAAAACAAAATTGTTTGTGCCGTCAAGCGGATCGATAATAAAAGTGTATTCAGAACCTTTTTTTATTTCACCGTGCTCTTCACCGAAAATATTGTAATCCGGGAAAAGCATTTCAATTGATTTTATAATGGCTTTTTCAGTTTCAATATCCGCCGCGGTACGGAAATCTACATCCGAAGATTTTTGATGAATGTGAATCTGCTTGCCAAAGTAGTGAGTTAAAATATCGCCGCTTTTTTTGATTTCATTAATAAATTCTTTGTAGGTGTCAGTCATTGAAGGTACCATTTTATGTGATAACATTAATTGGTTGTTAAAGTGAAACAACAGCAACCATAAAAGTAAAGGCTGAAAAATTGTGATTCTAAAACTAGAAAAATTCTAAGTAGAAAGTTAAGAATGAATAGAGTAATAAAAAATTATGATTCCAACTTTTTCACTTTTTCCATGACTGTATCGTTTAATTGTTTTTTATAATCCAAAATTGCCGATTGTAATTTCTTATTGCTGACAGATAAAATTTGGACCGCAAGCAAGCCCGCGTTTTTCGCGCCATCTAAAGCAACAGTAGCAACTGGAACACCGCCAGGCATCTGCAAAATTGATAACACAGAATCCCACCCGTCAATAGAATTTGAAGATTTAATTGGGACTCCAATTACAGGAAGCGGAGAAATTGACGCTACCATTCCAGGTAAATGCGCTGCTCCTCCTGCTCCCGCTATTATTACTTCAACTCCTCTATCATGAGCATTTTCAGCAAAACTAAATAATCTTTTCGGAGTTCTATGAGCGGATACGATGGTTTTTTCATATTCAACAGAAAATTCGTCTAAAATTTCAGCCGCTTTGTTCATTACTTTTAAGTCAGAGTCGGAGCCCATAATGATGCTTACTATAGGATTTTTCATGCAATAACCTTTATTGTTTTTAATACTTTATCAGCTTTTTCTTTTGCTTCTTCAATAGTTTTTGAGATTACAGTAGCGTGCCCCATTTTTCTAAATGGCCTCGTTTCGTTTTTGCCATAAATGTGATATTTCACTCCCTCAATTTTCATACAATCAGTAAGCCCAATATATTTTGGTTTTCCGTTATAAAATGGATCACCTAAAATATTAATCATAACTGCGGGAATTTTTATTTTTGTACTTCCTAAAGAAAAGTTGAAAATGGCTCTCAATAACTGCTCATATTGAGATGTTATTACACTTTCAATTGTATGATGCCCGCTGTTGTGCGGCCTCGGGGCTGATTCATTAACCAGCAAATTGCCTTGCTCATCAATAAACATTTCAACTGCAAGAATTCCAACCATATTTAACGAGTTCATTAAATCGGCAGCTATTTTTTCAGCCTTAAGAGCAATGGATGAATCAAGAGAAGCCGGACAAATTAATTTTTCAACTAAGTTTGCTTTTTGATTGAATTCCATTTCAACCGCGGGGAAACATTTTACTTCACCTTTCAGATTTCTGGCCGCGATTATTGAAATTTCTTTTTTAATTTTTACATGTTCTTCAATAATTGAAGGCGCATCGAATAAATTACTCAAGTCATTTTCGTTTTTTGCAACCAGAACACCCTTTCCGTCATAACCGCCTTTTTTAAGTTTTTGTACAAAAGGAAAACTTAATTCAGCGGAATTAATTTTTTCAAACACTTCTTTAGAATTATCGAACTCAAAAAAATTGGAAGTTGGAATATCATTTTCACGGTAGAAATTTTTTTGTAAACCTTTATCTTGTATTAATTCAACAATTTCCGGATCAGGTAAAACTTTAACTCCTCTTCGTTTTAATTCCTTCAAAGCGTTCGTATTTACATTCTCAATTTCTATAGTGACCATATCGACCATTTCACCAAATCTCAGAACGTCATCATAGTTTAGGGGATCTCCTTTAACAAAAACATTGCAGCCGGCTGAGGCCGGGCAATTTTCTTCTTTATCCAAAATAAATGTATTTATGTGCCAATTACTTGCGGCCAAAACAAGCATTTTACCTAATTGGCCGCCGGCAATAATACCAAGCTTAAATTCAGAGATGACTAAATTTTCCATAAAATCCTTTCAACTAAAAGTTATTTATTATCAAAAAATATAGCGGCATTCCAAAAGTAATATTAAAGGGAAAAGTTATTGCTAATGCCATTGGGATGTATAAGCCGGGATCGGCTTTTGGTACTGCTATTCGCATAGCTGCGGGAACAGCAATATATGAAGCACCTGCTGCCAAGATCGCAAATAAAAATCTATCGCCAACATTATCAATAAACAATCCGCTTAAGAATGCTGTAATTATTCCATTTAGTGCCGGGATGATTATTGCAAAGATAAATGCAAAAAGGCCGTATTTCCTGAATGCTGCAAACCTTTTTGCAGAGACCATTCCCATTTCCAATAAAAATATTGCAAGGAATCCTGTAAAAATATCAGTGGTGAAAGGTTTAATTCCCTCAGCTTGTTTTGTATCTGCAATTAGCCCGATAACTAAACTTCCAATCAACATTAAAACACTACCGTTAGTAAATGAATGCTTC
>JANQIV010000262.1 GCA_028282005.1 Melioribacteraceae bacterium
CAGGCTATGATATTATGATTTTTGAAACAGTCGGAGTGGGTCAATCCGAACTGGACATAGCACGAACTGCCGATACTACTGTTATAATTTTAGTACCAGAGTCAGGTGATTCAATTCAAGCGATGAAAGCTGGCCTAATGGAAATTGGAGATATGTTTGTTGTCAATAAAAGTGATCGCCCGGGTGCCGATGCAGCAATACAGTCTTTAAAAACTATTTTAATGTTTCGCAAACATGATGAAAACTCTTGGCTGCCCAATATTCTTAAATCTGTTGCATCAGAAAATAAGGGTATCACAGAAATAGCTGATGAGATTGATAAACATAAAAACTACATGATTGACTCTGAAACTTTTTTATTAAGCAGAAAAGAAAAATCAAAACTAAGAGTAAAAGAAATAGTTGAAGATATTATAAAAGAAAAAATCTGGAACACCGATAGAATAAAGAAATTGGACGAGATTGTGAATTGTGTTGTTGAAGGCAAGTGTTCCCCCTATTCAATTGCTGATAAATTGATCAGTGATTTCAAAAACGAAATAAAATAAATGGAGCAACAATGGACGCAATGGATAGTATTGGCCATCAAATAGATTGGGACGAAAGTCAATTAGCAATAAAAGAAACAATCAGGGATTTTACTGAAAATAAAATCAAACCGGTTGTAATGGAATACGATGAATCACAAGAATTCCCGATGGGATTAATGAAAGAATTGGGTGAACTTGGATTCCTCGGAATACTTGTGCCAGAAGATTTGGAAGGCTCAAGTTTGGGTTATCAAGAATATGCTCTTGTTGTTGAAGAGATTGCGCGTATTGATCCTTCAATTGCTTTGTCAGTTGCAGCTCATAACGGTCTTTGCACAAATCATATTTTACAGTTTGCAAATGAAGACTTAAAGAAAAAATATATTCCCGATCTTGCTACCGGAAGAAAAATTGGTGCTTGGGGATTGACTGAACCTGCTTCGGGAAGTGATTCAGGTAGTATGCAAACTACTGCTGAAAAAAATGGAGACCATTACATCCTTAACGGAACAAAAAACTTCATCACTCACGGTGCGTCGGGTGAAACTATTGTTGTAATGGCAATTACCGATAAAAATGCCGGGAAAAAAGGAATCTCAGCATTTATTGTAGAAAAAGGCTGGGAAGGATTTTCAGTTGGCAAAAAAGAAAATAAACTTGGAATGCGTGCAAGTGAGACCACTCAATTAATTTTTGAAAACTGCAAAGTACCCGCTGAAAATATGATCGGCGAAGAAGGGCAAGGGTTTTATCAATCGATGCAGATTTTGGAAGGCGGTAGAATTTCAATTGCAGCGCTGAGTGTTGGTCTTGCGCAAGGCTGTCTCGAAGAATCAATGAAGTATTCAAACGAAAGGAAACAATTCAATAAAAATATTTTTGATTTTCAAGGGATACAATTTAAGCTTGCTGAAATGGCGAGTGAACTTGAAGCAGCAAGGTTGATGACTTACAAATCTGCTGTGCAAAAAGATAACGGAGAAAATATTTCTCAGTCGGCATCAATGGCAAAAATGTTTGCAAGTGAGATTGCAACAAAAGCGGCAAATGAAGCTGTTCAGATTTTCGGAGGATATGGGTTTGTAAAAGATTACCCTGTTGAGAAATTTTACCGCGATGTAAAATTATTAACTATCGGTGAAGGTACTTCAGAAGTTCAAAGAATTATTATTTCGAGAAATCTTAAAGAAAGTGTTGAATAGAAATTATTTTTAAAAGTTACAATGCCTCGCTGAGCTTAACCTGCCCAGTTATGCGGGGTCGAAGCGTGTTATGC
>JANQIV010000063.1 GCA_028282005.1 Melioribacteraceae bacterium
CTTACAGCATTATTTTCTTTCAACAGTTATTATATTGTAATTGATTTGTTCTGGTTAACGATTGTAGCTTGTTTTGTGATTAGTATCGCATATTATTCTGTTAATATTCGCGATTTCTCAATAAAAGAAGTTACTGAAGGTCAAAATGATAAATATAAAACATCTAGTCTTGATGACATATTTGCTGAGAAACTTTATAGTGAAACAGTTAATATTATTGAATCTGAGAGATTATTTCTTAACAACCAGTTTCGGTTATCAGATTTAGCTGAAAGACTAAATTATTCACTTCATCATATTTCTCAAGTAATTAATAAATATTCCGGGCAAAATTTTTCCGATTTTATAAATAATTACAGAGTAGAAGAATGTAAAAAACAGTTAAGAAATCCGAAAAGAATAAATGAAACAATTCTTGCAATTGCTTTTGAGTGCGGTTTTAACAATAAAGCATCTTTTAATAGATCTTTTAAGAAAATAACTGGTTTAACCCCTTCTGAGTATAGATCTCAAAATGTTAATTAAAATTCTTGATTTTGCAATTTTTGGTGGTCGCAAATTATAATTAAAGACGACTTACACTAGATCATTCAATATATATACTTACCTGAAATATTTCTTCGTTCAATTTTAATATACTATCAAAATATAATTCGAATGATTCAATATGATAGAATCATTTCAGATTATGTTAAAACTGGGGGCATAAGTGAATACAAAACTAAATTTATATCACATTGTAATATTCTTAAGTTTTTTTCTTCAAATTCAAATTATAGCTCAAACACCTGAAGTTGAACCAAATGGTTTTGCAAACGCTTCTGGTACTATTACCATTACTGCAGACGGCAGTTTTACAGGACATATTGATGATGATTCTGGTGATACAGATTTTTGGTTGATAGGTTTTGGATCATCAGGAGACGTTACTTTTACTCTGGACAGTTTTACAGGTAATACAAACGGAATGAATGCCAATATTTTTTCTTCTACAACAATTGATGGAACGCCAACTTTAGTCGGTGAGTTTAGGCCTTCTCCAGTGACTATAAACCTTTCAGCAGGTTTATATTATCAAATTAGAATCTTTACAATAAGTAATACAAGTGGTAATTATCAATTCACTGTAAGCGGAGCAGGACTTTTGCCTGTTGAATTAGTTTCATTTAATGCAAGTGTGCAAGAAAACGGTAATGTAAAATTGAATTGGGAAACGGCTACAGAAGTGAATAATTACGGTTTTGAAATTGAACGAAAAAATGAATTGGAAAACTGGAATAAAATAGGTTTTGTATTAGGTAGTGGAAATAGTAACTCACCTAAATCTTATGAATTTATTGATGAAACAGCACATTTTGATGTTTTAAATTATAGATTAAAACAAATTGATTATGATGGAACCTACGAATACTTTGAAATTGAGTTGGAAAGGAACTTATTAAATAGCTTATCTGGCGAAAGTAGTATGCCAAATATATTTGAACTTTCTCAGAACCATCCCAATCCATTTAATCCATCTACAAATATTCATTTTACTCTATCAGAAAGTAAAAATGTGCAATTATTTGTATATGATAATTTGGGAAGAGTAATATCCACTTTAGTCGATGATTTTAGAGAAGCCGGAAATTATGAAATTGAATTTGATGCAACTGATCTTTCAGCGGGGGTATATTATTACCAAATAAATGTTGGTAATTTTATAGAAACAAAAAAAATGGTTTTATTGAAATAGAAATTACCTCCATAATAAAATAGCCTGAAAGGGATTAACTTGAATTGTTAATTCCTTTTAAATATTACTCTTATTAAGTAATTAACAACTTAAAACTGTGTTAATAATTTTTTAACGTTATTCTAACACCAACAAAATTGCAAAGTATTTATTTTTGTAAATAAAACTATTGCTTAATATGGCTCCTCTAAAATGCGAAGTTATTGAAGATTTTCATTCTACAAATGAAGAACCGATTTTTATAAAAAAAGGTGAAGCAGTTTTGGTTGGTAACGAATACTCGGGTAATCCTGATTGGAAGAACTGGCGATGGTGTGAAAATAAAACCGGTAAAAGAGGATGGGTACCTGAGCAGTTGCTTTCTATTACTGGAAATACCGGGACTGCTCAAACCGATTATTCTGCAAAAGAGCTTAGCGTGCTAGTTGGTGATGAGCTGGTAGTTTACAGAAAGCTAAACGGTTGGGCTTGGTGCGAAAAAATGTTCGGCGAGTTCGGCTGGGTTCCTCTTAGACATTTGCGTTATTAGAATTAAATACCTTGTTGAAATCAATTTTTTTTCTCTTTAAAAGATTTAAAATCTTATTATATTAGTATTTATTCACACCTTACACTTCATTAATAATATAAAAGGAGGTACAATGAGTTCTTTGCAAGTGCAAGTAAGGCCATTTAATCCAGGAGATTTAACAGTTAGAGTTTGGCTTTCTCAAACGCCAGGCGGCACCCCTCTAGATGAGACATTTACGGTTAACAAAGATAATCCACTTGATAAGTCATGGGAATTGGAACCAGCTTTATATTCCGTCACAATTTCCTGGAAAGACAGTTACCATAATATTGCAAGTGGCTCTGAAGGTAACGCAATTGTTGTAAACGGAAATCATGAATATTACCAGGTGTTGGGCAGACCGGCTGATGCAAATGGAATATTAGCTAATTTTGGGTATCAACTTTAAATAAACATGGGCCGGGGATCTTATTCAATAATTTTTTTTTACGTCACCGGCCTTAAGTATTTATTTTAATTCTGATTTTTGATTGACAAATATTTTCTTTGACAATAACTTTCAGCCTTCCAAAAGAGAGAATAATAGTGAACAATTATAATTACAAACTAGATTTCAAAGTTCGCGATTACGAATGCGACATTCAGGGAGTTGTAAATAACTCTGTTTATCAAAATTATCTTGAGCACACAAGGCATGAGTATTTGCTCGACATCGGAATTGACTTTGCAAAACTTGCAGCTGAAAAAATAAATCTTGTAGTAGTAAGGGCAGAGTTGGATTATAAATTCCCTTTGAGAAGCGGCGATGAATTTTGGGTTGGTTTAAACTTCGAAAGAGTCTCGCAAATACGTTTCGGGTTTCTGCAGGATATATATCGTAAACCGGACGACAAACTTATCGTAAAAGGAAGAATCATCGGAACAGCCTTGAATGAAAGGGGCAGACCGTTTCTTCCAAAAGTAATTGAAGATGTTTTAGGTAATTCCTAATAATATTCAAATCTTGTAATTATCGAACAAAGCGAAACCCCTAAACCGATTTTTATCTGAAAGCTGATAACAAAAAGCCGACAGCTTAAAAAATAATATTTCATCATCTTATTTCTTGATTTCCACTTCCCGAAAATTTAATTTTTCACTTTACTTTAAAATTGATTCACACTTGAAAATGAGGTTAAAATGAGTGAAGTACTAATTGAATGTGTCCCGAATTTCTCCGAAGGAAGAGATTTAACAATCATAAAACAAATTACAGATAAAATTGAAGCAGTTGAAAACGTAAAATTATTGGACGTTGATCCCGGTGCTGATATGAACCGCACAGTAGTTACTTTTGTGGGCGACATTGACGGTGTTAAAGAAGCCGCTTTCCAGGCTATTAAAAAAGCCCAAGAATTAATTGACATGTCAAAACATACAGGCTCACACCCGAGAATGGGTGCAACTGATGTTTGTCCTTTTATTCCTGTAAGCGGAATTACAACAGAAGAGTGTATTGAACTCTCAAAAGAAGTTGCTAAAAGAGTCGGAGATGAATTGGGCATTCCAATTTATCTTTATGAAAAATCTGCGCAAACTCCTGAAAGAGAAAATCTTGCCAAAGTCAGAAAAGGTGAGTACGAAGCTTTAGCAGAAAAATTGCAAAAACCTGAGTGGAAACCTGATTTCGGCCCGGCGGAATTCAATGCTGCAGCAGGAGCCACAGTAATTGGCGTAAGAGAGTTTTTGATTGCTTACAATATCAGTTTGAACACACGTGAATCAAAATACGCAACAGACATTGCCTTTGAATTAAGAGAAAAAGGACGCTCAGCACGCCGAGGAAATTTGAAGCCATTTTATTTTAAGGGTACAGAAATATTAAAATACACAGAAGGGAATTACCCTTGCGGCAGTTGTGATTTTGATGGAAAAACAATTGAAGAAACAATCGAACACTGCAAAGAAGTACATGGCTACGATTTAGTTGATTTGCTAAATCAAAACGGAATTGATCCGAAAAAACCGGAAGGACAATCAGTTAAAAAGCCTGGTATCTTTAAAAATGCAAAAGCAATCGGCTGGATGGTTGATGAATATGACCGCGCTCAGATTTCAATAAACTTGACAAACTATAAAGTTACTTCCACTCACGATGTTCTTGAAAAAACAAGAGAACTTGCTGCTGAAAGAGGTTTGGTAGTTACAGGTAGTGA
>JANQIV010000071.1 GCA_028282005.1 Melioribacteraceae bacterium
TTAAAACTGGATGCAGTTGCCATTGACACAAACGAAACATTTGATTGTGTGTTTTCAAATAAGGTACTGCACCATTTAACAATTGACGAGTTGGAAGAATCATTGAAGCGGGAGCAAAGTGTAATAAAACCAAAAGGAATTTTTGCACATACTTTTTGGATTGGCGATAAAGAGTTTACAATGGAAGGAATGCTCTTTCTATTTCACAACCGTGAAAAACTGCTCGAGTTAATTGCAAAATATTTTAAGATTCTTGAGACTTATGATTACAAAGAATTTGAGAAAAGTGATTCGATTTTTGTGATTGCCAAAAAATGATAATTAAGGTCTGAGTAGTTTTAATTTATTTCAAATTTAAAAAAAATTTCTTAATATTAAATTTTTGAAATTAGCTTCTAAAAATCAATGGAATTTGTATTAGGTTTAATAGGAATTATAGTCGGAATTATTTCAACCTTAGTTTATCAAGTTTATCAATCAAAAGAATCTATTAAGCAAACAATTTACAAAGAGAAATTAATAATTTATGAAAAGCTAATGAAGTCCCATGCGTATATTGGACTTGAATTATCTAAATCAGTTGACGATAAACCAACCCCAGATATGAATTCTCTAAGTAAAAATAATCTTGAATTTTTTATTTTGATTAATACATATGCTCATTTGCTTCCAAGAAATATCTTGTTAAGTTGTTTTAATTTTTCGTTTTTTTTATTGGGTAAAACGAAAATCGACAAAACAGATCTACAATTAATCTATGATAATAATTTAAATTCAAATATCTATAATGATATTCGAGAAGATTTAGGAATGGAGAATTTAACAAAAGAGTTAAATGAGTTATTTGTTTCGTATCCAACTCTTAAAATCAAAAAGAACTTAAAATAATTAGTGAATTGAAATAAGTAATTAGAAGATATTGGATTTTTTATTTCACCTTCCCATCAATCCACTTCTCAAAATTGAAGTAGTCGAGCGCATCGTTTTTTATTTTTTCTTCTGTTTCTGCAAAGAGCTTTTCTTTTAGTCTGCTGAAAAGCACTGGGTGTTTTTCCGGCAGAGTAACACTCAGCTTTGCAAAGAATTTAAGCAGCTCATTTTCAAAATTGTGCAGCTTTCTTTTTTTCTTTAAAAATCTCCTGCACGATTCAACCGCGTACTTAAGCACGTAAATGTTTTTCAATTCGTAGTGAATAATCAAATTCAAAAATCTAGCGTAACTGTGGATATCTTCGCGGGCAATGTTTACACGGTTGTCAATAATTTCGTTCAGCCATTTCAGCGAGTTTGAATATTCACCCGCCAAAAAGTAAACATGCCCAATCTGGTAATAGAATAGCATTTTGTAATCAACCGGGATAATACTTTCGTTTTTTTCAATGAACTCAACAATGCTGCAAACCAGCTCTTTTGCTTTTTCAATATTCTCGGTATCGCGGTACATCTCGAGCTCAACATTGTACGTCTGCAGTAAAATCTTAAATGTAATTTTTGATTTATTCTTTATTGCATATTCTTCAGGCAAGTTTCTGATTTTTTGAATTAGCGGGGTTATGTTTTTGTAATCCTTTTTATTCAGCAATGTCCCGATGCGGTTGTTCAACGCGGTGATCAAAGAACTCGGATCGTCCTTTACACGCTTGGGGTTGCTTTCCAAAAGCTCAATCAAATTTTCAAGATGTTCAACGGCTTTATCATCGTTGCTTTGCACAATCTCCGAAGAAAACATAATGTGGCAATACAAAACCTTTGACTGCAGCAATTCCTCGTCGGATAAGTTTTTGAGCAACGGCTGGTTTAAAAACTTTTTGAAATCTTTTTCGCCTTTATTGAATTCTTCAAAAACACTGAATGTATGTTTCCAATATTGGTTTAGGTTTGTAAGCTTTTTCAACGACTCGTCTTTTATTTCGAGCATTTCCAGTATTTCATTTTTACCCTGGAAAAAGTTTTTGGTAGCTAAAACTAATTTTCTTTTCCAATTCAGTATTTCTATCAGGCTGGTCAGCTCTTCGTATTCGATTGCAATTTTCTCTGCCTTATCAATTTCGTATTTACACTGGTTGAATAATTCCTTTTGAAAGAGTATTTCAATATCGCGCAGCAAGTCTTTCAGTTCAGCCGACTTTGAAATAGTCGAATGAAAATTACGCATGCTTTTCAAAATTAAGTTGGATAAATAAATTTTCGTTACGTGAAGCTGCTTTATAAATTTCTCGTTTTTAAACTTTTCTTTAACTTTTTGCTCATCGTAAATCTCCTGCTTGTCAATCTCGTCAAATAATTTTATATAGTTGTTATTAGACCCCGACATTGACGCAAACAGTTTAAAATACCTTTTCTCGGATTTTGACAATGATTTTATCAGTGAAAACAAGTTTTCTTTTTTTGTCATAGACTTTTACGTTTTTAAAGGCGAATTGGACTGAAAATTATAATAATCTTCCCAAAATCGCAAAAATAGTTAAAATAAGATATTATGTTTTTTAAAATAATGCCCTTGTGAGAAGCATAGAATACTATATTTTGCCAACCATAAAAGAGGGGGATTTATGAGCAATCAAATATCAGTTTCGGAAAATCAAGATTTTGTAACTGTAATTGTACAGCTAAAGTTTGACCCGGAATTGAAAGCAAGGGTGCTTGAGCTTTCAAAATTAAACTTACCGATCTTCGCAAAGCAGAAAGGATTTATCTCGGGAACAGCTCATTTGAGTACAGATGAAAATTCATTGCTGACATATCTTCAATGGGAAACAGTTGAAGACCATTTGAACTGCATGAAAAGTCCGGACTTTGAAGTTGAAGAAGGAAGAGCAATGACCGAGCTGATCCAATCCGGTAAAGTACAGTTTGAAGTTAACGTTTATTCAGTAGAACATATTTTTAAGAAATAATTTTTTGGTTCGTCATTCCGGTTTTCGCAAAGCGGAATACCGGAAACTCAAAATTAGGAGATTCCCGCTAACAACATGCGGGAACGACAATTCTGTATTTTGTAATTAATTATAAGTTGTACTAAATAAATAATCATTAACAAAAAGAGAAGGGGGATTTTATGGCAAATCCAATAAATTGGTTTGAAATACCTGTAACAGATATGGAAAGAGCAAAAACTTTCTATCAAAACATTTTGCGTTATGAATTAACAATTACCGAGATGGGACCCTTATTAATGGCTTGGTTCCCGATGGAGCCTGAAGGCTTTGGCGCTACCGGAACGCTTATCAAGGCTGAAGGATACACTCCGTCACACGAAGGTACGGTAGTTTATTTCAGTGTTGAAAGCATTGAAGAAACATTGGAATTAATAAACGCAAACGGTGGAAAAACATTACAGCCGAAAACGAGTATTGGTGAGTACGGCTTTGTTGCTCAGTTTGAAGATACAGAAGGTAACAGAGTAGCATTACACACAAAAGAATAATAAAAAATAAAATATAGGAGAAGGATTTATGGCAAACGCAATAAATTGGTTTGAAATACCGGCAACGGATTTTGACAGAGCTTGCGATTTTTACAGCAAAATTTATGAAGGCGAAGTTCAAAAAACTGAACCGCACCCAGGTATGAAAATGGGTTTTTTACCTGGTATGGCAGAAGGATCAGTTGGCGGCGCAGTTGTTCAAGGCGAAGGTTATGAGCCTTCGGATAAAGGTGCTGTAGTTTATTTAAATGGTGGCGATGATTTAAGTGTACCGCTTAAAAAAGTTGAAGAAGCGGGATTGAAAATATTAATACCAAAAACCTCAATCGGTGAAAACGGTTTTTATGCACAGTTCATCGACACCGAAGGCAACAGAATTGCGCTTCATTCAATGGGATAAAAATAATTTAAATAAAAGGAGAACAAAATGGCAAATGCAATAAATTGGTTTGAAATACCGGTAAGCAATATCGAAAGAGCGTCTGATTTTTATGGAAAGGTTTTGGACGGTGAACTTCACAAGCAGGAAGTAATGGGAATGGAAATGGCTTTCTTGCCAATGGGCGGACAAGACGGCGTTGGCGGAGCATTATGCAAAAGTGAAATGCATAAACCTTCGGAAGAAGGCGCTGTAATTTACTTGAACGGCGGTGAAGATTTATCAAACCCGTTGGGAAGAGTTGAAAATGCAGGCGGAAAAGTGGTAATGCCTAAAACAAAAATCTCTGACGAGATTGGCTACATGGCTTTCTTTACCGATACTGAAGGAAACAAAGTAGCATTTCACTCGCCTAGATAAATTCTGAATTTATAAACTCAAGAATTGTCATTCTGAGGAGCCCGCCTTCCGAAGAACTAAGTTCGGAGGGCAGGCGAAGCGACGTGAGAATCTCTTTGTATGTCATTGAGATTCCTCATCCCGCTCCCGGGATTCGAAATGACAATTTAATACTTTTTAATGTAACTAAGGTTTCAGTAATTTTTTTATATTATAAAAACTTTCTGGAAGGAAATATTTCATGAGACATACATTTTTAGCGTTATGTTTTTTGATTTTTATTTCAGGGCTTACTTATTCCCAATCATCTCAATCTGAAAACACATTAATTTTAGATGAAGGTAACACATCACCAAAAGCATCAATAAACGATGTTGCCTGGATAGCCGGGTATTGGAAAGGTAAAGCATTTGGCGGAGAGACTGAAGAAATCTGGTCATCGCCATCCGGCGGATCAATGATGTGCATGTTTAAATCAATTGTGGGTGATAAAGTAAAATTTTATGAGTTTTACGCCATCATTGAAGAAAACGAATCACTAATAATTAGGTTGAGACATTTTCATCCTGATTTAAAAGGATGGGAAGAAAAAGATGAAACCGTTAATTTTCCTCTTGTGAAAATTGAGGAGAACAGGGCATATTTTGCCGGTTTCACTTTCGAAAAAAATTCAAAGGATGAGCTTAACGTTTATGTTATGATTGGTGGAAAAGAAAAACCTGAAGAATATAAATTCATTTATAAAAGATCTGTGGAGGGATAATGTCATATTTTACAAAAGACTTTTTCAAATTTTTCAGTGATCTCGAAAAAAATAATGACCGCGATTGGTTCAATGAAAATAAAAAGCGTTACGAAGAATCGGTTAAAAAACCGTTTCAAAATTTTATTCAAGATGCAATAAACATTGTTGCAACTGATGACCCGCTGGTTACAATTGAACCCAAAGACGCAATTTTTAGAATCCACCGCGATGTGAGATTTTCTCCAAACAAAGCTCCATACAAAACACACGCTTCAGCGGTAGTTTCACGCGGCGGCAGAAAAGATTTTACTACTCCGGGGATGTACATTGAATTTGGTGCAAAAGGGGGAAGAATTTACAGTGGTTTTTATGAAATTGAAAAAGAGAAGCTTCAGGCAATGCGTGAACAAATCGCTAAAAATTTGAAAGAATTTAATAAATTAATAAAAGGTAAAAGATTTGTTGATAATTTTGGTGAAATCCGAGGTGAGCAGCATAAAAGAATTCCACCGGAATTTAAAGAAGCATTTGAAAAGCAGCCATTAATCGCCAACAAACAATTTTATTATTTTGCTGATCTGACTAAAAAAGAAATTTTAGAAGATGATGTTTTAAAGAGAGTTTTTAATTTGTATAAGATTGCAAAACCGTTAAATGAGTTTTTATTCACGTCTTTTCAAAATATTTAAAATACCTTGTAACCATTTTTAAAAAATCCTCGTCTATAACTTTAACCATAAAAAAGGCGGGGATTTTATGTTTCGAAACTACATTACCATTGCAGTAAGAAATTTACTAAAGTATAAATTCTATTCGATTCTAAATGTATCCGGTTTGGCAATCGGAATCGCAACTTGTCTTCTAATTTTACTATTTGTTCAAAACGAATTAAGCTATGATAAATACAATGAAAATGCGGATAGAATTGTGCGTGTTGTAGCTGATTTCGAATTAGGTGGAAACAAATTTCAGGCACCCTCACTCGGAGCGCCGACAGGCCCATCGATTTTAGCTGATTACCCTGAAGTAGAAAATCAAGTTAGATTAAGAACCGGTGGAAATTGGTTTGTAAAGTATGGTGAAAATACATTTAAAGAAGATTTTGTAGTTTTTGCAGATTCTACTTTTTTTAGTGTGTTCACAATTCCTTTAATTAAAGGCAATCCTGAAAAGGTATTAACTGCACCAAGCTCAATGGTGATCAGCAAAAAAATGGCTGAAAAATATTTTGGTGATGAAGATCCGGTTGGCAAAACAATGAGATTTGACGACAGGGAAGATTACCAGGTAACAGGTATTTTTGACAAGATTCCAACCAACTCGCATTATAAAGCTGAGTTTATAATTTCCCTTGCCGGTAGCCGCAGAAGTGAGGAGCAATTTTGGTTGGGTAACATGCAATATGTTACTTATTTATTGATGAATGAAAATGCTGACTACAAATCGCTTGAAGCAAAGTTTCCAGGAATGATTCAAAAATATATTGGCCCTGAAATTCAAAAGTTTTTGGGTAAATCTCTGGAGGAATTTGAAAAAGGTGGTGGAAAAACCGGATTCTATTTACAGCCATTAACAGATATTCATTTGTATTCTGATTTAATGGATGAAATACAGCCAAACAGTGATATAAAATATGTAATAATTTTTTCGGCTATAGCATTATTCATTTTGATAATTGCTTGTATCAATTTTATGAATTTATCAACCGCTACCTCAGCCGGAAGAGCCCGTGAAGTTGGAATTAAAAAAGTTCTAGGCTCTGAGCGAAGGTCACTTATCACCCAGTTTTTAACTGAATCAGTAGTAATAAGTGTTGTTGCAACTCTCTTAGCGTTGATAATAGTTACCTTTTCGCTGCCGTATTTTAATAATCTTGCAGGCAAAGAATTGGAGTTTTCAATTCTTTCAAACAGTCAACTTTTAATCGGAATTATTTCTATTACTTTGTTTATCGGCGTACTTGCCGGAAGTTACCCTGCGCTATTTATCTCTGCATTCAGGCCTGTTGAAGTTTTGAAAGGCAAATTAAAAATGGGTGCTAAAAGCGGTTTCTTGCGCAGCTCACTTGTAGTGTTCCAGTTCTCAGCTTCGATTATAATGATAATTTGTACTACAGTTGTTTATAACCAGCTTAATTACATACAAAACAAAAAACTCGGTTTTAACAAAGAGCAGGTTCTAATTATAAATGATGCATATATTCTCGGCGATCAAGTAGAATCATTCAAAGAAGAAGTTTTGCAAAATACAAATGTAGTATCGGGAACGGTTTCGAGTTTCTTACCGACAGAATCTTGGAGAAGTGGGAATGGCACTTTTAAGGACGGTGTACCTGATGAAAAAAATATTACTGTTATGCAGTCCTGGAGAGTGGATTACGATTATGTTGAAACTTTGGGAATGGACATAATAGAAGGAAGAAATTTTTCAAAGGAATTTGGAAGCGATTCGTCCGCAGTAATTTTAAACGAAACTGCTGCTAAGTTTTTTGGTTGGGAAGACCCGCTTGGAAAAATTGTTGGTCAATTTGATTCCAATGAAGATGCGACTATTGTTAAATATAACGTGATCGGGATTGTAAAGAATTTCCATTTTGAATCTTTAAGAAATACTGTTGGGCCTGTTTTGTTTTTCTTAGACAGAAGCACTTCTAAAGTCGCATTTAGAATTAACACTGAAAATACAATTCAATTGATATCATTTGTAAAAGAAAGGTGGAATGAGTTTGCACCGGGTCAGCCTTTTGATTACACTTTTATGGACGAAGAATTTACCAGCATGTACAATGCTGAAGAAAGAATAGGAAAGATTTTCAGTGTGTTTGCATTTTTGGCAATATTGATAGGCTGTTTAGGTTTATTTGGCTTGGCAGCATTCACTGCACAACAAAGAACCAAAGAAATTGGTGTGCGTAAAGTTATGGGTGCTTCGGTTGGCGGTATAGTTGTGTTGCTGTCAAAAGAATTTGTAAAACTGATTTTAGTATCATTTGTTATTGCGGCGCCTGTTGCTTATCACTACATGAATGGATGGCTTGAAGATTTTGCGTTTAGAACGGATGTCGGATTATTAACACTTGCTTTTGCAGGATTGGCGGCATTGTTTATCGCAATTCTTACCGTAAGTTACCATGCGATCAAAATTGCAATTACAAATCCGATTAAATCATTGCGCTACGAATAAAAAGTTACCCCGCTTAACAAGCCGGTACGGAGAAATCCGGCCGGCTTGCTATTCTTTAAAGTCCGCTTTCAGGAAATCGAACTATTTTTATTATTTTTTTAATTTGATTTGCGAATTCAAAAGGACAAGGATTTGAAAGCGTTTTCCGACGAGATTTATTTGTTGATAATATTTGCCGGATTTATTCAGGGACTATTATTATTATTTGGTATTTCGAGATCAAAATCTTCCAATAGTAAATCAAACATATTTTTGAAGATATTTATTATAATAGTCACTCTAACACTGTTAGCTAGAATAACTTCAATAAAAGAAATTTTTATTCAATTTCCGCACGTCGGATACACTGCAGATTTACTAATACTGTTATATGCTCCAATTTTATTTTTATATGTTCACACTTTGTTAGCTAAAAAACTCCCGTCTTATTTATGGCTTCATTTTATTCCGTCAATCATCCAATTTATACTTTGGCTTCCTTATTATTTTATTTCTTCTAATGAAATAATTAAAAAATTGGCAAGTGGAGAATTTGCATATTTCCCGTGGTTTCAAGTCGTAGCAATTATTCAGATTTATTTGTATTCCTTTTTTACAATCAAAAAAATTAAAGAATACAAAAAGCTGGAAAGTAAACACTTATCATTTTACCAGGGCATAAATTATCTTTTTATAATTATTTCTTTGATTACACTGGCAAATACTGCTTGGCTCATTGGTTGGATTTCTTTAATAAGCGATTCTTTGCCGTACTTTATTATTATTGGGTATAATTCTATTTGGCTTTTTTTAACATTTATTGTTTACACAATCGGATTTATCGCAATAAAGAAACCTGAGCTTATCACATTTGATTTTGAAACCGAAAAATATGAGCAATCCAAAATAGGTGACGATAGGTTGAAAGAAATAAAATTGAAAATCGAAAAGAAAATGATAAATGAAAAATTGTATTTAAGTCCAAAATTAACTATTGGTGAATTTGCCGACGAAATAAATGAAAACGTAAAAAATGTTTCGAGAGTAATTAATGAACAATACGGAATGAATTTTTTTGATTTTGTAAACAGTTACAGAATTGAAGAATTCATAAATCACACAAAAGAAAAAAAACACAAAGAAGTGACTCTGCTTTCTTTGGCTTACGACTCTGGCTTTAATTCGAAAACAACTTTTAATAGCGCATTCAAAAAACTGAAAAACACAACTCCTTCGGCTTTTGTCAATAAAAACTAGCCCGCTTTCCTGAAGTCTTTCGATTCTTGAAAACTTACAACCTAAATTTGGCTTTTCAAAAAAATCGGGGGAAATATGTTAAGGCATATTCTATTATTTGTTTGTTTTTTACTCACTTCAAATATATTATTATCTCAAACAGGAACAGTCACAACAATTATTTCCGGAGAATCTTCCTACATTCGTGATGCTCTCTCTGTTGATAAAGAAGGAAATATTTATTCATCTATTTATGGTAATAATTTACATAAAATATCACCTCCACCTGAGCTAGAGGTAACATTATTATCTTCAAACTTTGCTAACAACGTTTGCAGCGAAGTTGACAGCAAAGGCAATGTTTATGTCTCTGATTTTTCGAGGAACTTAATAAGAGTAATAACACCTGAAGGCGAAGATAGAATTTTTGCTTCCAATATCACTACTTCAGCCGGGATTGCTTTTGATAAAGATGATAACCTTTTTGTTGCCTCTTTTGGTACTAATACAATTTATAAAATTTCGAATGAAGGTAGTTCAAAGCAGGTTGTTACCTCGGGCGGAGGCATAAGTAATCCTGTTGACTTGGATTTTGATGAGAACGGTATTTTATATTCTTCTAATTTTAATAACGGAAGAATATTTAAGATTACTCTAGATGATTCGTTCAATGCTGCCAGTGTTGAATTCTTAGCACAGGTACCTCAAGGCGCTAATCCCAATTGGGCAATAGGTTATAGTGCTTATAATCGCGGATATATTTATGCTACCGGCATTGGTACTGATAGGATTTATAGAGTTAGTACCGATACTGGGGAACTTGAAGTATTTGCAGGCAATGGTCAAAGAACAACTGTTGACGGTGATTTACAAAACTGTTCGTTTGTAAGGCCAAACGGAATTGCTTTTACGCAATCAGGAGATACATGCTATGTTTCAGAGGGTGGAACCACTGCCAATAATTTGAGAATGATTGTTTTTAGCGAAGATGTAACGGATGTTGGTTCAGTTGATGAACTACCGACTAAGATTAAATTAAACCAAAATTATCCGAATCCATTTAATCCAAGTACAGTTATCAGCTACCAACTTTCAGATGCAAGTGATGTTAAACTAAAGATTTATGATATTCTCGGAAAAGAAATTAAAACTTTAGTTAACGGGCGAAAATATCCCGGTAAATACGAAGTAACTTTTGATGCTTCAAATCTCTCTAACGGTGTATACATTTATGAGTTAATTGCTGGTGAATACTCGTTTCGGAAGAAAATGACGCTAATTAAATAGCGTCATTTTTTATCCAACTTTTTTTAATATTATTTAAAGTTAATATTAAAATTCCTCAAGTTTTTTCGATAATATAATGACACATTCTTAAATATTTAAATTTATTTCTAGCTTATTGTCAACAATCATATTTACCAATTTAATATCATCAAAAACCATAAAAGGAGTCTTAGATATGATTAAAAATCCCTTTTTTAACCGTATTGCTGTAATTTTTTTTGTAGCACTTTTTTCTTTCTTTGGTTGTGAAGAAGAACATGAAGGAATCAACTCTCCAAATACATCTCTCCAGTTAGGAAAAGTCGGAAGCATTGAGTTTTCGTTTGATAAAACAAACAATACTAATTCCCAAGCTGATGATGTGGATACTGTAACCGCATTATTAACAAGATCGGGATATGAATCTATTCAGAAAAATTTAGCAGTAGATAGTGGGTCGGCTTCGGGAGTAGTATATAATGTTGCTGAAGGAAAGTGGCAGTTAACAGTTGAAGCCAAAGATTCATTGGGCAATGTAATTTACCGCGGTAGAACAGATGTGGAGGTATTGAATAATCAAACAACTTATGTCTCAATTGAGTTAGCTCCTGCTTCAACTAGTGGTGACCTTGCTTTAAATGTTACTTGGGGAGCAGGTGATGGAATTAACTGGACTAAATCCGCATCTAACCCTGTTTTGGATTTAGGTTCGGCGGGATCCTGGGATGATCAGCTAGTAAATAATCCTTGTGTTATTTATGATGGGACAACTTACAAAATGTGGTACGCTGGTTACAAAACTAACTATCAAATCGGCTATGCTACTTCATCCGATGGGATTAATTGGACTAAATATTCGGGTAATCCAGTACTGACTTTGGGTTCGCCAGGTTCCTGGGAAGATACTTATGTATATCACCCAACAGTAATATTTAACGGTACAAGTTATGAAATGTGGTATACCGGTTATAATGGTACCAATGAACAAATTGGATATGCTACATCGTCTGATGGAATCACTTGGACGAAACATTCAGGAAATCCAATTATTGGAGCAGGTACGTCTTGGGAATCAAATGGAGTCGGTAATCCTACAGTTCTTTATAATGGAACAAATTATGAAATGTGGTATGCAGGGTACAATAGTACTAACAGCAAAATCGGTTATGCAACGTCATCTGATGGAGTTAATTGGACTAAATATGTAAGCAATCCTGTACTTGATCTTGGAACAACAGGTACCTGGGATGACTTGCATGTAACTGCTGCCGAAGTTTTATACGTAGGAAGTAATTATAAAATGTGGTACTCAGGCTATGATGGTACTAATTACAGAATTGGTTATGCTACCTCATCTGATGGAAAAACTTGGACTAAGTATGTAAGTAATCCTGTACTTGATCTTGGAACAACAGGTACCTGGGATGTTGACGGAGTTTTATCTCCTTCAATTTTGTTTGACGGTATTACATATAAAATGTGGTATACAGGAAGAAATGGTTCTGCCCACAAAAATGGGTATGCTACATCTCCATAAAAAGTTTCAGAAAATTAAGTGTAATGAAGCTTAGTAATTTTTATAAACTATTAATTATACAGTCAATAATCGCAAATATTTTAAGAGGAATTGTTAAAATGACAAAGAAAAAAATGTCTATTTATTATGTTGTAATAATTCTTTTTTCAACACTTTTTATTTTTTCGGGATGTAATGAAGAACATGAGGGAATCAACACTCCGAATACAACAGAGGAATTTGGAAATATTAAACTTTCTTTCCACAAAACAAATAGTACCAATTCGCAAGTTAGTACTGTAACAGCATTTTTAACACGATCCGGATTTGAATCCTTTCAGTCGGATATGACTGTCGGAAATGGAGAAGCTACAGATACAATTTTCAATGTTGCAGAAGGAAATTGGCAGCTATCAGTTCAAGCTAAAGACTCTGCTGGAACAGTAATTTATCGTGGCAGAGCAGATGTGGAAATCATAAACAATCAGACAACCTATGTTGCTATAGAGCTTTCTCCTGCTTCTACTACAGGAGATTTGTCAATTTACGTTAGTTGGGCACAAGGAGATGGAATTAACTGGACCAAAGATGCTAGCAATCCTGTTTTACAGATTGGTTCGTCCGGTTCCTGGGATGATGATGTTATTGCTGATCCTACAGTATTATTTGATGGTGAAATTTATAAAATGTGGTACAGCGGTTCTGATGGATCAAATTACAGAATTGGTTATGCTACCTCTGAAGATGGTGTTAATTGGACGAAGTATTCGGGTAACCCGGTCTTAAATTTAGGCTTATCAGGATCCTGGGATGATGCTGATGTTGAAAGACCCGTAGTATTGTTTGATGGCTTAAACTATAAAATGTGGTTTTCAGCTTCTGACGGTAGTACAAATTCAATAGGTTATGCAACTTCTCAAGATGGAATCACTTGGACTAAATATTCCGGCAATCCTGTAATGAATGTTGGAACTTCAGGTTCCTGGGATGATAATGATATTTATGGTCCTAGTGTTATTTATGAAGATCATATGTTTAAAATGTGGTATTTGGGAAATAACAGTTCGTCATATGCTATAGGTTATGCAACTTCTCAAGATGGAATTAACTGGAGTAAATATTCTGGAAATCCGGTACTAAGTGCTGGCTCATCAGGTTCTTGGGATGATATTTTCGTGGCTAACCCAAGCGTTATTTTTGATGGAACAACTTATAAAATGTGGTATGAAGGTTTTGGAGGATCAGCAAGAATAATAGGCTATGCATCTTCGTCTGACGGAACAAGCTGGACTAAACATGCTGAAAACCCGGTATTGAGTAATGGTTCTAGTGGAAGTTGGGATGAATTAATGGTCATTAGCCCTTCTGTGTTGTTTAATGGAGGTACATATAAAATATGGTTTATGGGGGCAAATAGTACTGCTAAAGGAATTGGCTTAGCTGTCTCGCCTTAAGTAAACTATTAAATATTTTTTTAATGACGATAGCTTAAATTTGCTATCGTCATTTCATTTTGTAGATTGCTTACCCCGAAAAATATCTTTATTATTAATAACCACTAAAAAGCCAAATTACAATTAAAATTTAAATGAAAATTAAAAGAATACTTTTTCTCAGCATTGCCGTCTTTTTATTTTCTACTTCTATTCTGATTTTTTCGCAAGAAGTAAGACTAAAGTTTATTCAAACAAGCGATGTGCATGGTGCGGTCTTCCCGAATGATTTTATTAACAACAAAGAAACAAATTTTTCATTAGCAAATCTGCAATCCTACATTAATGAAGAACGTGAAAACGAAGACCAGGAAGTAATTCTGCTTGATGGGGGTGACATACTGCAAGGGCAGCCCACTGTTTATTACTACAACTACGAGAACCCAAACATTCCTCACCTCTATGCTGAAGTAATGAATTACATGGGTTATGACGCTGCTACAGTCGGTAACCATGACATAGAGCCGGGACACGAAGTTTATGACAGGTTTACAAATGAATTACAAATGCCCTGGCTCGCAGCTAATGCAGTAAATACAAATACCGGGGAGCCTTACTTTCAACCATATGTTGTATTGGAAAAAAAAGGTGTGAAAATTGCGATTCTTGGTTTGATTACACCGGGTATACCCAAATGGTTAAACGAAAAAATTTGGGAAGGAATTGTTTTTGAAGATATGATCGAGTCCGCTAAAAAATGGGTAAAGACTATTCAGGAAGATGAAAGTCCTGACTTAATAGTCGGATTGTTCCATGCGGGAGTTGACCCGACCTACAGTGGCGAAACAGCAGATACCCCTAAGAATGAAAACGCCTCGCAATTGGTTGCCGAACAAGTTTCAGGATTTGATATAATCTTTGCTGGGCACGATCACCAGGGTTGGAACTTTGAAGCTAAAAATCCTGACGGCGAAGATGTGTTAATTTTGGGGACAGAAGGCAGTGCAAGAACAGCTACGGCTGCAGAAGTCAATTTAGAATTTAATGAAGACACCCAAAGCTGGGAAAAGGATATTTCGGGAAGAATTATTGAAGCAGATAATTATGAAGTTGATAAAGAATTTATGAACAGGTTCAATGCAAGTTATGAAACAGTCAAAGAATATGTTTCCCGTCCAATCGGAAATTTTACTTCTTCAGTTTCGTCAAAAGATGCTCTCTTTGGAAGCTCGGCTTTTGTTGATTTTATCCAAAATGTTCAATTAGAATTAAGTGGTGCGGACATTTCATTCGCTGCACCGTTAACATTTAATTCGACTATTAATGAAGGGGAGCTTTATGTAAGGGATATGTTCAAACTCTACAAATATGAAAATCTCCTATACACAATAGAATTATCAGGTTACGAAATAAAAGACTATCTGGAATACTCATATTCGCTTTGGTTAAATACAATGGCTGATGAAGATGATCACCTTTTAAAGTTTGAAAAAGATGAAGACGGTGACATTGTTTACAGCAGAGGTATTCCCAAACTTCAGAATGCATATTTTAATTTTGACTGTGCCGCCGGGATAGATTATTCGGTTGATGTTTCGAAACTTGACGGAGAAAGAATAAAAATAATTTCTCTATCAAACGGGCAGCCGTTTGTTTTTGATAACATTTATTCTGTTGCAGTAAATTCATATCGTGGCAATGGCGGAGGAGGCCACTTAATACAAGGTGTTGGCTTATCTAAAGGCGAAATAAATAGTAGAATTAAATCAGTATCTGAAAAGGATTTAAGATTTCATATAATGAAATGGATTGAAGAGCAGGGAACTGTTTCACCACAAGCAAATAGCAATTGGAGCATTATTCCGCGAGAGTGGTGGCAAAAAGGAAAAGAGAAAAATTACGAAATTTTATTTAATAATTAATATCGGAGTACTGCATTGAGAACAGTTAAACAGTTATTAATAATTATTTTAGTTTTAGCACCTTTTATTAATTCTCAAACTGATGTTAATATTGATGAACTTGATAAAAAATTTGAAGAAGCGTTAGTGGAATTTAATCTGCCAGGCTTAGCTATTGGAATTATTAAAGATGGAGAGATAGTATTTAGCAAAGGCTACGGTGTAAAAGATATTGGCAAAGATACAGAAGTTAATTCTGAAACACTTTTTGGAATAGCCTCACTTTCAAAAGCATTCACTGCAGCTTGTATAGGGATGCTTGTTGATGAAGGTAAATTGGATTGGAACGATAAAGTAATCGATCATCTTCAGTGGTTAAGATTAAGTGATAACTATGTAAATAATGAGTTACGAATAGTTGACTTACTAACACATCGTGCAGGCTACAATACTTTTGACGGCGACTTACTTTGGTACGGCACAAATTATACAGGTGAAGAAATTGTAAAAAGATTTGCATTGATGCCTGCAAAGAAAAGTTTTCGTATTGCTTACGGCTATTCTAATCTGATGTTCATTGTTGCAGGAGAAGTAATAAAAGAAGTAACAGGCAAAAGCTGGGATGAGTTTGTTAAAGAAAGAATTTTTGCTCCGCTTGAAATGAAAACAACAAACACATCAACTTCTGCATTTAATGAAAACAGCAACTTCGCAATGCCTCATCTAAATAAAGAAGTGCAGGAAATTTTGGATTACGATGGTGTTGGCCCCGCAGCCTCGATAAACTCTAATATTGATGAACTTTTAAAATGGCTGCAGTTTTGGTTAAACGAAGGTAGAGTGGGAGACCAACAATTACTAACTCAAAAATCAGTTGAATATATTTTGAGATCTCACACAGCTTTGAATGGTGGCAAAGGTGACGAAATTGGCGGACGACATTTCGCAAATGCAGCATGCGGCTGGTTTTTAAGCGACTATGCCGGTAGAAAAATTATCGCACACGGCGGTGGCTTACCGGGATTTATTTCAAGAATAGCTTTTGTACCTGAGGATAACCTTGGAATAATTGCTTTAACAAACGATGAAGGCTACATGGTTACTGCCGTTGTAAATACAGTACTTGACGCATATTTGAAAGGTAATAACGAAGTTGACCAATTTGAAAAAATTAAAGAAGCATTGAACAAAAGAGTAGCAAGAAAAGAAAAACAGAAAAAAGAGCTATATGATTCAAGGATTGAAGGTACAAAGCCAACTTTTGATTTAGATAAATATGCCGGTACATATGAAGACGAAATGTACGGCAAAGCAGAAATAAATTTTGAAAATGATGAATTAACAATTAAGCTACTGCCCGCTGAAAAACTATTCACATCTAAAATGATGCATTGGCATTACGATACATTCAAAATAGAATTTAATGACCCGTTTTTGCCTGAAGGATTAGTTACTTTTTCGGTTGATAAAGACGGTAAAATTGAGAGCTTCAAAATAGATTTACCCAATCCGGATTTTCATTTTTATAACTTCACTTTTAAGAAACAGTAATAAAATTTTCCTCAGTGACTCTGTGCTTAAAGAAAACCACGGAGTCACTGAGACACAAAGAATTTCAAAAATTATTCATACTTAAGCGATTTTACAGGATCACTTACTGCAGCTTTCAATGCTTGAGTACTAACTGTAATAATTGCTATTGATAACGCAGCTAGACCGGCAATGACAAAAACCCAGGCGCCAATATCTATCCTATAATGAAAATCTTGAAGCCAATTGTTCATTAAATAATATGCAACCGGCCACGCAATTAAGTTTGAAACAACAACCCACTTTGTAAACTCCTTGGAAAGCAATACTAGTATTGAAGTAACAGACGCACCTAATGTTTTTCTAATGCCGATCTCTTTAGTTCTTTGCTCTGCTGTGTATGCAGCCAAACCTAAAAGCCCCAAACACGCCACGAATATTGCCAGTATTGAAAATGTTGTGAATAATTTTCCTGTTCTTTGTTCGTTTGCATGAATTTCGGCAAAGTCTTCATCTAAGAAAGTATATTCAAATGCTTGTTGTCCTGCATATTCAAGCCATTTCTCTTTCATAAAATCTATTGTCTGCGGAATATTATTAGCTGCAATTCTAACAGATACATATCCTCCATATTGTCCGGCTCTCCATAAATTCAAAACCAAAGGTTTAATTTCCGTGTGGAAAGATTCAAAATGAAAATCTTCCACAACGCCAATTATTCTCGCTGCATGTTCGTTATAAACGCCACCAACAAATGTAATTTCTTGTCCAATCGGATCGCCCTTTATGCCCATTGTTTTAATAGTAGCTTCATTCACAACAATTGCTGTTGAATCAGTTACACGATCTTCTGAAAAATACCTGCCTTCCTTAATTTTAAATTGATAAGTGTCTGCAAAATCTGTATCTGCAAAAGTCAGCCACATCAAAATTGGTGCTTGATCAGGTTGGTCTTTCATTCTAAAAGTATATGATCCGAAGCTTGAGCCAATAACATGCCCGGAATTTGAAGCATTAATAATATCAGGACTTGATTTTAATTCATCTACGAAGCTGGAAACTCTAGCGCCTAAGTCACCGGTTTTATGAACAATTAGAACTTGTTCTTTATTGTAACCAAGGTTTTTATTTTGGATGTACTGTAGTTGGTTGTAAACAACCATTGTACCGGCAATAAGAATAATTGAAATAGAAAATTGGAAAATAACTAATGCACTTCTCAGGTTCGATCCTTTTGAACCTCTTTTAAGTTTTCCGCTCAAAACTGCGATGGGTCTAAACGATGCTAAGAAGAATGCCGGATAACTTCCGGCTAGAATACCAATAAAAACACTTAATAAAGCTAAAGAAAGAATGATGATTGGATTTGCGAAAGCATTGAGGGATAATTCCTTTTGAGCAATTTCGTTGAAAAGAGGTAAAAGTAAGTAAACAGTTGCAACAGCAAGAGAAACAGCAATAAAACTCATTATAACCGATTCCGAAAGAAATTGCCTAATAAGCTGGTTGAATGATGATCCTAATGTTTTTCTTATTCCAACTTCTTTTGCGCGACCTGAAGATTTAGCCGTCGACAGGTTCATAAAATTAACGATTGATCGCTCGCCAAGCTTATTTAGATATCAATCAATATGTTAATGCCATTATTGCTTA
>JANQIV010000095.1 GCA_028282005.1 Melioribacteraceae bacterium
TAAGCAAGCAGATACTCACAAGCTTTAACAAGACGGTTATTATTTTCTCGTCATTAATTTTGCTGGGCCTGCTTGGTATGTTTTATATTTCAGCTTACACCATAAAAGACAGGGACGATGCTAGAGAACTGCTTTACAAAGAAAGAGAAGATCACTTGCTTGAACAGCTTGCACAGAAAAAAGAATACCTGTTTACAAAAAGAATTTATCACACGCATCACAAAGCTGAAAAAGTTATGGGATTTATAAATGAAGACCTAGAAAGTATCAATGAGTCCAATTTTAAGGAAGTCCGGTACAGGATTTCAAAATATGCAAATTTTATTTCCCGGGTAATTTATGATATGAAATGGTACAATCCCCCAATTCAAACTATAAGGGGACAGATCTTCAAAACGAATTTAAATGAGCTTCTCAAATTTATAGTGGACAATATATTTTTAAGAATTTCTTACCCGGTCAAAACAATTGAATTTGATTTAAAGCTGGACAATTCTTTGCCCGAACTTAAAGTTAACGAATTTGTAATTTGGGAAATAATAGAACCGATAATTCAGAACTCTATTGACCATTCTCAAAACGATTTTGTAAAAGTTACTATTAACACTAAGTATAACAAGGATGAGCACCATTCCGTATTGTCAATAGAGGATAACGGAAACGGAATCAGAGAAGATTTGCTGGAAAAAAATGAGAACGGGATCCAGCGTTTGTTTCTTGAAAATATTTCAACCAAGGAAGAAGAAGAAAAAAACTGCGGGTACGGTTGTTACCTTGCTTATGAAATCTCAAAAAGGTGTGGTTGGGAAATCAGTGCAGAAAATCTTCAAGACACAGGCAGCAAACTTACATTATTAATCAAACACCTAAACTGACATTTAAATCGTGAGGATTAAAAAAATGCGCTTTGATAAGAAAGTGAACTTATTGTTGATTGAAGATGAAACATACGATGTAAACAGAATCAAAAGAACTATTGAACCATTTTCTGAAAAATTAATCATCAAAAAAATTGTAGCCGCCGGTCAATCTGCAATTAACCTTCTCGAAAATGAGGCTGATGAATTTGATGTGATTATTTTGGATTACCAAATAGTAGGCCCTTTGTCAGGTGAAAAACTGATCAGAAGATTAAAAGCCATTGACCCGTATATCCAGATTATTGTAATTACAAAAATGACAATCAACATTACTGACTTTGATTTTGCGAATAAACTTATTGAAGCAGGTGCAATGTGGTTTTGTACAAAGTATCCGTCGGATATTAAAGAGTATATTTATCAGCCGACCGATTTGCTTTTGTCAATACTAAATGCATATGAAAAAAAGAGATTAAAAATAGACAGGTCCAAATCAAACTCCAGGTTGGATGAATCAATTAATACCACGTTGAACAATAAAAAAATAATCGGCAGCTCGCTTCCTGTTAAAAACCTGTTAAAGCAAATGGAAAGGGCGGCAAGACAAGATGCAACTGTACTGGTTACGGGTGCCTCGGGAACAGGCAAGGAGTTGGTAGCAACTCACATACATTATCTCAGCAAAAGGAAGTATGAAAACTTTGTTACGGTTAATGCAGGCAGTATTCCTTCTGATCTTATAGAAAGCGAATTATTCGGATTTGTAAAAGGATCATTTACCGGGGCAGTTAATCAAAAAAAGGGGTTGTTTGAAGTTGCAAATAACGGGACAATATTTTTAGATGAGATAAGCGAGCTCCCCATGTCCTCCCAGGTAAAACTGCTGCGCGTAATACAGGAAGGGGAATTGGATAAAATAGGAAGAACAGATAAAGTAAAAGTAAACGTTCGTATTGTAGCCGCAACAAATATTGATCTTGAAAAAGCAGTTGAAGAAAAAAAGTTCAGAGAAGATTTATATTATCGCTTGAATGTAATAAATATTTACGTCCCAACTTTGAGGGAAAGGATTGAAGACATACCTGAATTAACGAATCATTTTATAAGCAGGTACAGTAGTGAAATGAATCTTCCTCAGCCTTCTGTTAATGATGAAGCTTTGGAATTATTGCAGTCATACGATTGGCCGGGCAATATTAGGCAGCTTCAAAACATTATTCAAAGAATTTTAATTTCATGCGAAGAAGTAATAACAGGTGATGATGTTAAAAATATTTTGGGATCAAAAAGAATTGGTTCGATTACCGGACCGGAATTTTGGTTTGGAGACAAAATATTGTCTTTCAAAGAAATGGAAAATATTTTCAGGTGCAAGTATGTTAATTATGTTAA
>JANQIV010000111.1 GCA_028282005.1 Melioribacteraceae bacterium
CAAAGGAGTCTCGTATAGCTGGGAATCGAAACGTCGAATGGTTCTTGGTTTGAGCAGCTCACTTTCTCTTTTAATAAGCACCCCAGGATGCCGATAAAACCAAATACTGATGAGTGATCTTGTTTTTTTTTACCAATCTCCTAATGGGCCCCCGTAAGCTCCTTGATCATTTCTTGTGTTATCAAAATCCGTAAATGCTTGATCGGGATTTCCGGCATTAATACATGGGGAGTTTCCAAGTAAGTGCAGATTCTCATCAGAGATAAATTTGGGATCTAAAGTTTCGTTGCCAAAGAAATTGTAAGCTTCAATAAATTTAGTGGAATCACCTGAAACAATTGCAATATCAGCATTACTGGTTCTGGCAGAATTTTCATAAAAAAGATTGTTTTGAAACTCAGCTTCAATAAAATCCATAAGCACAACTGAACCTCCAAGGTTACCAGTATTATTGCTGAAAAAAGTATTGTTTATGGCAATTACCTTTGAGTTCTTTAAATAAAATGCACCTCCAAAAACTTCGGCGGCATTATCATCAAAAATACTATTTTTTATTTCGGCAACAGAGTTTACAATAGATAATCCACCGCCATTTTGAGAAAAATTATTTCTGAAGATTACATTCTGTATTATTACATCTGAACCAACTATGTTGACAGCTCCTAGCTCACAAGTGTCTCTGTTCTCATTAATTATATTTTCAAAAACCGTAAATACAATATTAACTTTTTGATTTGAATTGAATATTTGGAATCCTTCCCAATTATTTTGGAACGAAGTAAAAATGATCGGATTATTTTTAGTTCCTTCACATTTAATTGAACCATAAACTTCAAAACTAGTTGAGTCATAGAACTGAAGTCTCACACCAGGTTCAATTTCCAATGTGCTCAAAGAATCAACAAAAATATCTCCAATTACATGATAAGGTGAGTTTATCTCAGAAAGCACACCTTCCAATTTTCCGGATAACTGCGAGTTTTCAGGATTGAAATCAACTAAATCATTCTCAACAAAATTAGACTCACGTTCAGAACATCCTAAGATAAAAATCAGCATCAAAAATATTTTTATTAACCTTTTCATAAAAAAGAAATTTGTTATTAGTAAATCTATTCGAAATATTTAGCAATAAATGTCACCTTACCGATCAATTTGAAGATAATTTTCTGATATTATTTTTCCCAATTCTATAGCCATTATCCTATGGCCTGCTGGTTTCCAATGCATGTCATAGTCAAAATAAATTTGTTCTTCACCTTCATAATTTCGAAATGCCGGAAAAGTATTTAGAAATTTTATCTTGTTTTCATCTGTAAAACTCTCTAATATTTCAATACTTTTGTCGCTAATATCAGAGTTTTGTGGAATAAATCTATCTCTACCAGGGTTCCATTCATCTAAACTTACTTGATGCCCCCATGGATAAGTTGTCAAAATAAACTCGGTATAATTATCATCACATAATTTTTTAATTCGGGAAATACTCTTAAAAATATTATTCCATTGTTTAGTTCTATCTTTGTTATCTGATTTAAGTGTATGTTCTAGCAGCTGAGGATTAGCTAATCTAACAACATTTTTAACAGTAAGTTCTGCAGAAAAGTTTTCTTTATTTTCAATAAAGTAGAGTAATAATCTTGTTAAGTACAAATTTTCTTCAATCCATTGAACTGCTATTTTTTTTGATTTTTTATTAATTGAGAATTTAAATTCATTTTTAATGGAATCATATTTAGCAATACTTCTATAAAGTTGTTCTTGGATTAAATCACTCATGTCAAAATTAAGAACTACTAAATCCGGATTTACAACATGAATTATTTCCTTAAGTTGAATAAAGGATAATAACGGACTGTAGCTATTTACTCCCCCATTTATTACTTCTACTTTTTTTTCATCTTTCTTGCTTTTAGTCAATATTTCATTGAGTTTCTTTTCGACTAAAACAGAAAATGTATTTTCATTCTCAACAGAATATCCCATTGTAAATGAATCTCCTAGCATTAGTATTCTATAAACATTTTTTTTCTTTATTGGATTCATATCTTTCCCTCTAAAACCTAAATTATTGGTTTTCATAAAGATTTTAGTTTCAGGCTTGGGGACATAAAATATTGTAGAAGGTTTCAATTTATGGTGTCTAAATTCGTCCTTCAAATAAGCATTTGAGAACTTTTCAACCAAAATTATGCCTGCTAGTACATCAAGAAATATGTAAACAAATATTATGGAACCAAATAGCAACATTGATCTTATAACAAATTCTTTTTTTCCTTTTTGTATTAATAAAAGTGAAATAGAAGAAAACAAAATTAGAAGAGATAAAGAGCTTAACACAATTATCGAAATTGGGCCAAACCTAGAGTCATCTGAAAACACTTCAATAATTATTACTAAACAAGCTAAACCAAAAGTAAATATCAGAACACTCCATAAGAATTTTTTCATTAAGAAAATCCGATTTATTTTAATTATTGCTTGAAAAATATGAAAAATAGTAATACTGAATTAATTGTTTTGGAAGGCAATTATTAGTTTGATTGCATTATTTAATCAGGATTTAGCTAAAACGAATCAAAATTGATTGATGATTTATCAAATTCAGAATTTCCCCAATGTGAGGTGATAACTTTAGAAAGTTTTGCATTTTAACCTTGGGGAATTACAATATTTCTTTTTTTGGCTCGAATATGTTTATTGTATGTTATCCTTTACTTCATGGAAACTTGCCGCAACTTCTTCAAATACCGGTGTCATCTCTTCATCAAATTCTTTTTGAGTCCAGCAAAGAAGTTGATAGTAATTGTGCTCACTTTCAAAAATGTTAATGAAATAGACTATGTCCATATAGTCAGCTTCCCCATAGACTTTGCCTTTTCTAATATTGAATTCCTGATTATCAGCAATATCTGAATCAACTATTTCACCATTATTTACCAAAAACAGCATACTTTCTGTAATAATATCATAATATTCATGTACTGTTAATTGTTCTTCCATTTCCTCTTTCTTCTCAACAAATACAATACCGTAAGCATCGTTCTCTAAACTGCCAACTTGCAAGCTAGCTTCGTCATTCAGATTTTTCAGTATTGACCAACTCTCTGGAAGCTTTATTTGACAAGTATTGTCGGTTGAAACAATTATCCTGTCCTCAGGGATTATTCTGCTGCTGGTATGTTGATCTTCATTATATTTTTGTAAAAAGAATCCAAACGCACCAAGTATAAATAAATAAAATAATGATGGAAGAATTACTAACCAAAATCTTGCTTTCCATTTAGAAAGTGTAAACATTTTTCGCGCACCGGAATAACTTATATACAGTGAATAAAAAAGGAACAACAATGCGATAAGAGATAAATAAACATCACGGTTATATGCTTCAATATAATTTGAGTAGCTCAAAGTGTAGATGAGTGCAATCAGAACTACTGGTGCAGAACTAACAAATGATGCGTAAAGGTAAATATATCTTGAGGTGTACTTATCCGGATCATCCGCTCCGGAAAATTTAAGCCTAGTTCTGTACCACCAACCACCTAAATGCCAGATAAAAATTGCGCTTACTAGTCCCGTTAGAATTGATGCTATCCAGAACCCTACCCAGGTTTCTGCAAAATTAACTAGCATACTTGTTTTGCCGGTTTCTACTTTAAAAAGTTCTTGATCAAATCTGTCAATAGCAGTAGATATGCCAATAATTATAGTTATAGCTATAAGATAAGGGTTATTACCCCTTTTAAGTGTGGTGTTAAAAAATCTGCGGGGGGCAAAAAATAAATCCAATATGCTTGTGTCTTCAAAACTCTCGTTATCAAGAGCCTTTGGTTCATTATTGATATTATCCATTATTACCCATATTTATTATTCGAAAGAGTTTATTCAAAAATAATTAAATTGGTAAACATACAAGTTATAGTTGTTTGGATTTCATCGCAAATGTTTGACCAAATCAGTTAATTTTAATTAATTATTAAAAATTTGACAACAGATTGGACTAATTTTTCAGGGTATTCTTTACCCTCATAGGAATAAATCCATCCCTTAATTTCTGGAATTGAGAAAGGCCAAGGATTAATTTTTATAACTCCGCCATCCAAATTCTTAACAGTAATGGTTTTTTCTTCAGTTGAATTTATTTTGGGACGAATTCGAAATTTAACTTTTTTTTCTCTTTCAAAAGAGAAATTAAAAGCGGCCATATCACATAAGTTTGTGATTCTATCTACCCATAAAAAATCATCTAAGGTGTTATTTGTCAATTTAAGATTTGAATTTATATCAGTATCAATAGTTTCAATAACTTCTTTCTTTCTTGGGAACTCATCGTTTATAATTAATCTTTTTATATGCAATTTAACAATAATGGTAACTATCGGGTTGTCAAACTTAAGCTGTGCTCCTTTTTCAACAACATCAATCCATTTATCTGTAGCTAAGTTCCCCAACTCTAATTTATCTATCATGCCGTAAGCTGAATCATGTAAAGCGACTCCCTCTACAAATGAATTAAAATCAAATGGGGGCTTATCAAACTCAGAGTTTCCCCAATGTGAGGCAATTATAGCAGCCAATCTTGCATGTTCACTTTGGGGAATGATTATATCTCTCTTTTCGGATCGGAACATAGCTCACCTTTTCAATACTTTGTTTACAAACTCATAATCATAAGTTGTTATTTCGAGTCTATGTCCCCAAGGATCGTTAAAATAAATTGAATAAGCTTTGCCATGATCACGTGCATCTGATTTTGTTAATTGATTTCCGTTTTCACTGAAAACTTGAAAGTTTTTCAATCTATCAAGGAACTGTAAAAACCTCTCTCCGTTTACTCTAAAAGCGGTAATATGAAAGCCTGCGGTAGGTTTGCTGCCTCTTGGCTCGCCAATAAACAATGCTAATTTTGTTTGCGCATTAGGAGTGGAAATCATTAATGGACCTTTTGGAACAGCCCAGTGCCTGAATTCTTCAATTATTTTTAAACCTAGAATTCTCTCATACCATTTAGCAGCTTCTTCTCTATCCGGCACAAATAATTCTACGTGATCTATTTGATCAACTGAAAAATTGTCATTTATCATTTTATCCCCCATAATTAATTGAATTGTATTCCTACCCGCATAAAAACAGGTAGGAATCAAATATTCTTAAGATAAATATGCGTTAAGCATCCATGCTGTTTTCTCAAATGAGTTGATCATATCGTCAGTGAATGATGACGTACCTTGATCATTGGCATCTTCAGCATTTACTTTCAATTCATTTAAAACATTTAGAAGATGGCGAATATTTTGGAGAACTGTTCCTACTGCCTCTCTTCCGTTTGAAATATTTTCTGCCGGATTTGTTTGAGAATATTTGAGATATTCATTGAAACTATGGTAAGGCGTTGATCCCAATGTCAATATTCTTTCTGCAATTGCATCAATTCTTAATGCTGCATCAGAATAAAGTTCTTCAAATTTCACGTGCAATTCAAAGAAATCCTCACCTTTAATGTTCCAGTGAAATCCTCGCAAATTTTGATAATAAATTTGATAGTCAGCCAGTAATTGATTCAACGTATTTGAAACGTTCACAGCTTTTTCTTTCTCGATTCCAATTAAATTTAATTCTGTCATTTTCTCATCTCCATTATTAGTGTTTTTTATTTCGATTTAAAAATAGTGGGAAAGAAAACATCAATCAAATCTATTGTTTTTATAATATCATTGATAATGTCTATTATAGCAACTATTGTTATCCCTTATAACTTTATGAGAGTACAAATTGGGAAAAATTATTATAGAACTTCTTCGAAATAATCTACAGCAAAATCGACTAAACTTCTCATAGGGAAAAGTACAGAACGAGCTTCGCCTAGCAAACTTTGTTTCGCTTTACCGGATTCCAAATACTTCTTACCAATAACAGGGAATAACGTATCATTATCGTCAGCAACGTTTGGTACTTCAATCCATTTTCTTTGTCCATCTTCAATTGCAGCAAATCTTACAGTCATTGTTCGTCTTTTACTAACCAACGATTCAGCATAATGCAAGGCAGTGCAACGATTGAAGCCAACACCAATAAGTAAAATCCAGCTATCAAGTTTATAAAGTTTATCGAAAGGGCCACCCACACTTTCAGAAAAAGCTATCGGATGTTCCGAAGTTACTTCTTCGGCATTCGCCCCCCTTGCACAAACCGATTCCAAGGGATGATTACTTCTTAATGTTCCGGGCCAATTTCTGAAGGTCTCAGGAATTTTCCCTAAAGTAGTCGGTGTCGTTTGGGAATCAAATACTGGTAAATTTTCTCTAAAAACTTCTATCAATTCAGCGGAGATCTTGGGATTTGACCAGTCAGCAGGATCAGCATTAAGCGGAGTTGCTGCAGGCATGGCTAATGTCCCATTTTTGCTAACAGCATTAATCAATTCAGCAACAACGGTTTGTGCTCCACCTATTACCCAGCCAATTGAGCTCAAAGAAGAATGAACAATCAAATTCATTTTGGGACGAATACCAATCTCGGCGAGATCCATTCTTAATTGATTAGGCGTTACCGGGTTTTTAAAATTGCTTCCGTTTTCAGGCACGAAAAAATTACTTTCTGTAATGTTCAATATCAAAAACGTGTGAATGCAAGCTGGCAACCCATTGTTTGCCCTCTTGTGTAACTTCTAAATATTTGACTGCATCACGAATATATGGTTCTACATTGTTCCAGAAAAACTCTGCATATTTTTTCCTAATATCACCGGGACTATTGTAACCATATTTTTCGGCTGCTCCGGTTTCAACAAATTCGTAATACAAAGCTGCGGTTTTGTTTAAATGATTCGGATCTCCGAGCTGGCCAATAAAATCAGCAGCCCTGGTTAATCCTGCTAAAGTAGAAGTAGGCCTATGTTCTTCATCATCAGGACATGGGAAACGGGTCATTTCAATAAACGACGAAACAGCTTCTGCGTCAATCAAAGGCCTTTCGGCAAATCTTTCCATAATAAAAGTTTTACCTCTATCAACGTGATATTCGGAGAGTTGAGCATCTGTTCCATTAGGATCTATTTTAATAGAATTTCCTTTACCGTCACATACAGTATCTATTTTGTCATTCTTACAAATTCCTTTTACATATCCAATGTCGTGGCAAAGCAAAGCTAATACAAAATTAAGCCAATCATTAGGAGCAACACCGCCTTCTTTTAAATGTTTACCTCTAATAATCTCTTGCCCAACCATTGTTACCATTATAGTATGATCTACATTGTGATACAGTGCATCTGAGTTTGAAATTATTTCAAGAGCGAGATTTCCGGACCATGCAAGTATATTTCCAAATTCCGGTTCCATCAAACCGTAATTGCGAGAATACATGTTCTTTAACTCTGACATCACCCTTTCTATTTTCAATTTATTCAGATTTAACATAACCAACCTTCTAATTAATTTAAATTAATACCGTAGATTTTTACTATATGCTCCTTTCCTCTTAGATTAATTTCACCAATAAAACTTTTAGATAATCCGTTTAAAGAATTTAGCTGTCTTTCAATGTTCTCGGAAATTAACAATTTTTGACCGAACTTGTTACAATTTTCTTGGATTCTTGATGCAGTGTTAAGCACATCACCATGATAAGCAATATCCCTTTTGATATCACCGATTTCTGTAACGGTGACCTGCCCCATATCCATACCTGCTTTGAACTCGGGTACAACTCCGAAATTTTTTAAATAAAAACTTTCATTTTCATTAAGCGCCCTTTCGTATGCAAAAAAAGCATTTATGCAATTTAGTTTTTTTAATCCCTTTTTAATTGGCCAGCAAAGCACAACTTCATCACCAACATACTGATATATTTCTGCATTATAGTTTAGAACCACGTTTGTTAAATCGTGATAACAATTCCGAACAAGCTGGCTGTATTTTTTGTGACCAAGTTTCTCGGCAATAGCCGTGGATCCTTTCATATCAAGAAACATAAATATTTTTTCTTCATCTTTCGGACGATAATATTTACCGGTAAACAAATCAAGTATCACTCCGGGTCCAAACTTTTTGCTAATCTGAAGAACAAAATTTGTGAGTACAATAAAAAATGCTATGTAAACAATTGTAGATGAAAAATAACCGGCTGTTGCATTATCCCAAAGCAAATTTGGTGATAAACCTTCCGGAAGAATTTTAAAAATTAAAAAGACCCAATAAATAATTGTCGCCGAAATAAAAATGGCAAATATGTAAAGTACACTTTTTAAGAGAACAATTTTGCCATAAGAATATTTTCTAAAATCTGAGTGATCGGTAAAATAATTGACAAGTGTAAAAAGTGTCCCGAATATAATACCAAACAACAAACCTTCAAGGTATTGTACTCCTGAATATAAGTATTCAACTAAAATACCGTGGTGTTCAGAGAGTCTTAATTGCTGGATATTAAAATACAGATCCATGTTCGATATGATAAGCCATGCGTAGAAATTAACAATTAAAGCCCAAGCTATAATCATAAGTATCCACTCTGTAACAAGAAGTTGATATTTGTGTTTCACTAAACACCTGGTATTCTATTCAAAATGCAATCTAAAGATTTTATACTAGGATAGCTATTTCAATGAACTAATTTGCAGCCAGTGTATTTACTCTAAAAGTATCAAACCACTCTACAGCCCCTAAAATACTTGGGAATATTGAAGTTGCGTGTGTACCCCCCGGAATCGAGACTAACTCTACATCAGTATTCCCGTTTGCAATAAATTTATCTTTTGCAGCGACTGCATTTTCAAACGGGACAAATTCATCAGCATCACCGTGATAAAATTTCGTAGGCACATTCGAAGACCAGTCTAACAAACTGTTTGCAGAGAAGGCGTTTATCACTTGAGTATCAGTCCCATTCAGAAAATTATTGATAAAACTTGATGTAAATAGTTCACTAATATTATTGCTTAATTGAGGATTTATATCTTCTGTGGATAAAGAACCGTCAAATAGCTGAACTACATTTTGATTATAAGGTGAATTAAAAATGTCATCAATTCTGTTCCAATTTTCATACTCATCATAAGAAACAATAATAAATGCCAAAAATGAAGGCTGCTCATAAACTTCCTGTTCTATTAAATTTCTTGCTGTTAGATTTATGTCATACGGGCCAGCCATTGGTGCTGAAGCAGTTAGAGTTATTTCAGATGAGTGATTTAATTCGATATCTTTTTGTGCTGCAAGTGTTACATAACCTCCTTCAGAATAACCGGCCAAAAATACTTGTCCGTTAAGTGTAAAATTATTTTGATTCGCGAATTCCCTGCCTGCCCTAATAATATCTAAAACAACGCTTGCTGATGCTGTTTCATTTAAATACGGATGAAGCATTTGGGAATCACCAAGTCCCAAATAATCCGGAACAACCGCAAAGTAACCTAAAGAAGCAGCTAACAATCCTTCAGGAGAACTAAACGGATTTACTGACCCGACACGCGATCTATTAGCTTGTGTACCGTGCTGCAAACTAATCAGAGAAAGATTGTTTTGGCCACTTGGCACAAATATTGCTCCCGATGCATTTTGGCTTTCACCATTTGGTCCAATAGTTTGATAATTGATTTTATAGACTTCCACATCATAAATAAGGTTTACATCAAAAGTATCATCAATTCCGAAAGAGCTGAAGAGGCCTGTCAAAAATGAAACCGAATAAGTTGCAGTAGACGAGGATTGCAGTAAATTCCCTCGCTGGTTAATCGGTTCAACGGGTGAATCTTCAGATTCACTACATGCAAAAAAGAATAATGATAATAATAAAACTATGATAGACGAGTTCAATTTACGAAATAGTGATTTCATGAATTCCCTGAATTAGTGTACTTGATTAAACAAAACATTTACAAATAAATTCCAGAACTGTTCCCTTTTTAGACGCAAAAGTTATTTAAAAATTGCAAATATCAATTTGGGAACAAAAGACCTTTTTTTACATCTAATGAATTAAACATAATGAAAGGAGATTGACATGATGAACGAATTCAAAGCAAAAGGCAAAGAATTATTAGATAAAATTGAGGAATTAATTAAAGAAGGCAATGTCCGCAGAATTATCATTAAAGACGAAAAGGATAGAGTATTCATGGAAGTTCCCGTTTCAGTCGGAGTAATTAGTGCTGTGTGTGCTCCCATATTAACAGCAGTAGGCGCACTTGCAACCATGCTTGTAAATTTCAAAGTGGAAGTAATCCGGAGAGAAGAGTACGACACGCAAGACGCAGTTATAATAGAAGAGGAAGACCATTCAACTGAACAACCTTCCTCGTAAATGAATTCTAATCTATTCTTGATAAATCAGGATGGTTTAAGTGATGTCCGCTTGCATCCTGATATTTTTTTGCAAACGCTATTAACCTGCCTTCATCAAATAATCTACCCATAAATGTAATACTTGATAATGAGCCGTCTTCATTGAATCCGGTTGGTACAACGACACAAGGGTGACCGGTTAAATTTGTCAACAACAAATTGCTGCCGTTCCACGAAGGAGCAATATATAAATCAAATTCACTCATCACTTCTTGCATTTTATTTATCAAAATATTTCTAATTCTATTGGCATTAATGTACTCAACCGCCGGAATCAAACGAGCCATTCTAAAAACATTAGGCCAGGCATTTTTCATTTGGCGAATCAATAAATCATCTTTGTTCGATCTTGTTAATTCATCAAAAGCTGCTGCTGCTTCTGCAGAAAGTACAAATGCCAAATTATAAACATCAATCTCAGGAAACTCAATTGGAATAAGCTCAGCACCAAGCTCCCTTAATTTTTCAAGAGCAAGCGAGTCATTTTGTTTAAAACCATAATCATCATCGAAATCGCTTTTTAAATAACCAATTTTCAATTGGCTGAAATCGATCTCAGGAGAATAATTAAAAGGCACATCGTAAAGTGTTTGGTCGACATTGTCCGGACCATAAATTGTATGGAAAACAATAGCCAAATCTTCAGCACTTCGAGTGATTGGCCCGATTTTATCCATCGTCCAGCTCAATGCCATTGCACCTTTACGGCTCACTCTTCCATAAGTTGGACGTAATCCGGTAGTTCCGCAAATTGTTGAAGGCGAAACAATTGACCCCCAAGTTTCTGTACCAATAGCAAAAGGCACTAAGCCGGCTGCAGTTGCCGATGCACTTCCAGCTGACGACCCACTTGACCCTTTAGTTATATCCCATGGATTTTTGGTTTTGCCATCGTACCAAACATCGCCCCAAGCCAAAGCCCCCAAGGTTAATTTAGCGACCATTACTCCACCGGCTTCCGTTAACTTATTTACTACTGTTGAATTTTCATTAATAATTTGATCTTTGTATGGTGTTGCTCCCCATGTTGTTTTAAACTTTTCTGTTGAGAGCAAATCTTTTATACCAAAGGGAATACCATGAAGAGGGCCTTTGTAATTTCCGGCGGCAATTTCACCATCACATTTACGAGCTCTAGCTAGTGCAAAGTCTTCTGTCAGCGTTATTACACATTCCAACTTTGGCCCATATTCTTCCAACCTATCAATAAAGAATCTGGTTAACTCAACTGATGAAATTTGTTTTGTTTTAATCAAATGGCCTAACTGACCAATCGAATAAAACGCTAATTCATCTTCATCATCAGGCATTTTAGTATCCGAATAGTCACTCAGCATAATTTCACTTTCACCTTCCGGAAACTCAAATCCGACCGGAATAGGATTAAATTGAACAGCAGGCATTACGGAATTATCCAATCCAAATTCATGAATATATTTGTATGAATTCAAATTATCGTATAAATCACTAAGCATTGAATCTCTTTCAGCGTCAGTAAATTCAAGGCCAATAATTCCTTCAGCAGACTCAATCATTTTTTTGTTAATCGGATTTTTTTCACTTACTTGCGCAATAAAACTTGATGAGATTAATAAACTACAAAAAATTACAAGCGTAAAAATTGATTTCATGATAAAACCTTTTTGTTGGGGGATTGACTTGATAAATATAATAAAATGATGCTGCTATTTGAAATGTGGTTCAAATCTAAAATTTTACACCGGCGGTAAAATGAATCAAACTTCTTTCTTTACCGGGATTTGCAATGTCTTCATCACCTTTGGAATACATAATCTGAATGGGGCCCAGAATTGAATCAAATTCAATAGCCACACCATAACCGTAAACGGGTTTATCTAAAAACTCTGAAGGATTGTCATTTATTATGTAATCAAATCCTGCATTAAATACTGCTTTAAAGAAAATATCTCTTCTATAAGCGTATTTGTATTCAACCTTTGTCATGGTAAATTTACTTGTAGCTATTTGATTGTAATCCTGCCCTACAAAAGTTTCCGGTCCACCAAAGTAAAACCATTTGTATACCGGCATTCCTCTCCAAGAATTCATGTGAGCGGCCGATAAACGTAAAGTATGAACCTCAGAAAAAGTATGATACCAGTCAAAAGTAGCTTCTAGCCTGCCAAAGCTTTCTTCCGAACCAAGGGTGTTACTGCTCAATTCAAAATTTGAGTTTAACTCAATTCCATTTTTTGGTATAAGTCTATCATCAAGTAAATCAAGCCTGAAACGAGCCAACAATTGGACAAGGTTATCTTTCCAATCGGGGAAAGCAAGCGGATTTTCCTGCAATGCAATATCGGCAGTAATGTTCATGTATTCTCGATTCAGTAAAACTTCAAAATTTAAAAATCTCGAAAGAGGAAATCCAAGTCCCGCACCAATAGACCACGATCTATCACGGTATTGCGCTATTCTTTTACCGTTGTCATAAATTCCGATAGGGATACTTTTATGATTTATTTCAAACAAAGGATAGGCTGGTAAATTCAAATAACGAGAAGGATAAAAAATCTTAGTGTTGAATCTTGTTAATCCCGAGAATTGAAGTTCAGACTCTATTCTTAACCCGTCAGTTAAAAAGTTATTTATATTTACACCAAGCAATCCGACCAATTTATAAGTGTCATCATATCTAAAACCGATGAGCATGTTTCTTAAAGGCTTTTCTTTAACATTGAGTGTAAGTTCAATTCTACCGTTCGGAAGTTTTTTAACGTCGTAAGTCAACAATTCAAAAAAGCCCAGCCCATAAATTTCGTTTATCCTTTCTTCTAATTCTTCAAGTACTAAACTTTCACCGGGATTGATTCTGAGTAAATCAAATATGAAAGAGAATTCCAGGTTCTCATTCCCTTCAATATTTATTCTGTGAATCACTCCGCTCAACTTTTCTTTTACACCTTTTTGCTCATAACGAAAATTATAATTACTTAACTGGTTTTTCAGCTCAACCAGTTCATCAAGATTTTCATATGCTGCTTTTATTCCCCGATCAATTATTTGATTTATTTTATAATTTTCAAAATCGCCAAGTGAAAACCCTTCTATGTCTTCTTCGATGTATACATCAGTCAAACTTACATTTTCTTCTAATTTTTCTTTGCGGGGAATGTCTGCAATCTTATCAATTATATTGAAAAGATTATCATAATCTTCTTTTTTGTACTCAGGAAATTTTAAACGTAGTCCAATTATGATGTCCGCGCCCATTTCTTTAACAACATCAACCGGATAATTATTTATTATCCCGCCGTCAACTAATAATGAGTCGCCATAATCAACCGGATTAAATATCGACGGGATTGACATTGAAGCCCGGATAGCCTTAACGATTGAACCTCTGCCGAGAACTACTTCTTCTCCGGAAATAAGATCTGCTGCAACACAACGAAAAGGAATCGGGAGTTGATCAAAGTTTTCATATTGGTCGTAAGCATGGGTGTAGTGCAAAAGCTCCAGCATTACGTTTTGTCCGGCAATTACACCTTGCGGAATTGTTGGGGTAAAACCTTTAAGCTCAAGCTTAATTTGATGTCTGCCTGTAAACTTCTTTTCCAAATAAGGCTGTAAATTACGTGAAGGCTCATCACTAAAGACTTTTTCCCAATCTATATTATTTGCAATAGAATCAAGATCATCTCCCGAATATCCTATTGCATAAAGGCCCCCAGTAATTGCACCCATGCTTGTACCGGCAATGTAATCTATGGGAATTCCAAGAGAGTCTATAATTTTTAATACCCCGATGTGAGCAAAACCGAGTGCAGCACCGCCGGATAATGCTAATCCGATTTTAGGCCTTTGCAATGAATCACTTTCAAATTTCGTTGTCCATTCGTATTTAGATTGAGAATTAATAACTGCAAAAAGAAGAACGAATGAAACTAAAAACTTGATTTTCATTTTTAACTCGGCCTACCTTCGTAAAAATAATTTCCCAAACCAACAGAAAAAACAAAACACCCATAAATAGCATGTTCAAAAGCAGCAGTGAAAAGAGAGTTGCTTTTTCGGTAAGTAAAGGTAAACAAAAATCCGCCAATCAATGAAAGAATCACAGCCACATAATTATCAAAAATAATGTGCAAAAATGAAAAAGCTAAAGAGCTAATTACAATTTTCACTTTTTCACTGGTAAACAAATTTCTGTATCTGTGGAACATAAAAGTTCTGTAAACTAATTCTTGTGGATAAGCTGATAGAATGGGGTAAAGTACCATTACCATTACCCAAATTAATAGAGCTCTTC
>JANQIV010000236.1 GCA_028282005.1 Melioribacteraceae bacterium
AGAAAAATATTTGACTTATAAATCACAGGGTACTTTTCATTCATGAAAATGAAAAACTTTTTTTTGTTTTCTTTTAAATGCTCAAGCTGATTCATTTTATCTTCCGTTTTCTATTAAAATTTCTTCGACCGTTGTCTTTTCAAAAAGATCAATAATTTTATTTTGAATACTCGATAGGGGGCTTCTCAAACAGCAATTTTCAACTCTTCCGCAATCATCAGTAGTAGGTTTATCAACCATGCAATCTGTGACTTGAATGTTGTATCCTAAAATAAAAACTAAATAATTCAGGCTGATAGAACCCAGTTTATAGTTCAAGACGTAACCCCCCTTGGTGCCTTGAACTGATTGAATAATTTCAAATTTATTCAGTTTCTGTAGAATCTTAGCAAGCAAGTCAAAAGGAATATTTGCGTTTAATGCAATTTCCTTAGCACTGACACAATTTTGCTCAGAATTCTCGTCAATATATTTGAGAGCTAATATAGAATATTCAACTGCTTTCGGTATCTTAAACATATACGACTTATTTAGTCCGATATAAACTTAAATAAATCAATAAATAAAAGCAAATTTTTTTCTGAATTAAATTCCGCTTAGAAGTGAATTACAAGCTTGAGCAAAATCCACGATAGGAGAGAAGTAAACTCCAAATACTAAAACAGGAATTAAAAGTAAAAGTGCAACAATTAAATTCCAAGCACTTATATTTACTTGGGCTCGTTGTTCTTCCACCTTTGTTAAATACATGTGCTTTAAAACTCTAACATAATAATAAAGTGAAACGACAGTATTTAACAGAGCAATGATCGCTACAGCAATCATTTTAGCATCCACCAAAGCGATGAATATATAAAGTTTACCAATGAATCCGGCAGTAGGCGGCAACCCGGTAAGCGAGATTAAAAATATAGTTAATGCAACTCCGAGGAATGGCGCAGCAGGTCCAATTCCGTTATAATCATGAATATCTTCTGAACCGATTTTATCAGAGATAAGCATTACAACATAAAATGCACCGAGGTTCATCAATAAATAGAAGAAGAAATAAATTAGCAATGCAATGACACCTTGATCAGATAAAACGGCTAAACCAAGTAGCAAATAGCCGGCGTGAGCAATACTTGAGTAGGCCAGCAACCTTTTAATATTGTTCTGCCAAAGAGCTGCAAAGTTGCCAAGTGTCATCGTCAATATTGACAAGATGATTATCAATGTTTGCCAATCAAAAATTTGAAGCATTACCCAGTGGCCGTCACTATCTGTTTGATAAACAAACGCAACTTTGATAAATCTTACGAGCAATGCGAAACCGGCGGCTTTACTTGCTACCGACAAATATGCTGTTATCGTAATTGGAGCTCCTTCGTAAACATCAGGTGTCCAGAAGTGGAAAGGGGCTGATGAAATTTTATAACCGATTCCGGCAACAATTAAAATTATTGCAAAACCAAATACTACAGGGTTAACAGACGAAGCAAGCAAAAAGGTTTTGAGAGCAAGTAAATTTGTCGTTCCAGTTAATCCGAAAACTAAAGAGATTCCAAATAACATTAGTCCTGAAGAAACCGAACCGTAAATTATATATTTAAGTGAAGCTTCTGAATTTCTATCTCTTATCTTTACAAATCCGGCAAGTACGTATGATGATAGCGACATTAATTCTAGTGATAAATAAATCAAAATTAGATCATTGGCAGAAACCATAAAGAACATGCCCAATATCATTCCGAATATTAAAGCATAGTATTCGCCAATTCTGTCGTTACTTTGTTGGATTTCCAAAGAGGAATTTGAGAAGAAAATTATAAATACAGTTGAAAGTAGAATAATTACTTTAAAGAAGGAAGCGAATCCATCAACAGCAACCATTCCGTTCGTAATTAGATCGATATTATCTGTTTGAAAACTGAATCCTCTCAATCCGAATTGCTCATAAACAAAATAGAATGTTACAAGAACGCTTATTCCAGCAATGTATTTGATTATTCTTTTATCGTGATGGAAAATCAAATCAAATAAAACTAAAAGAATCAAAGCAATGGAAATCGCTATTTCAGGTTTTATTAATGCTAATGAGTCGTATAAGATTGATAAATTCATGTAATCTTAAAATCCACTTAATTGTACATTTGAAAGACCGGTTGAAACAAATTCAACTAATGCATTTACAGATGAATTCATGATATCCAACATTGCCGATGGATAAACACCCAAGAAAATTATTATTATTGTCAAAGGAATGAACATTATATATTCGCGAGTATCAATGTCTGTAAGCTGATTCCATTTTTCGTTCAATTTCCCGAAGAATATTCTTTGCAATGTCCATAACATATAAGCTGCGCCTAACAATATTCCCAAAGTAGAAATAATTGTAAGTGTTCTAATTTCCTCAGAACCAAAAGCTCCCACAAAAACAAGTGCTTCCGAAATAAATCCGCTTAAACTTGGTAAGCCAAGAGCCGCAAAGAACGCAACTGTTACGAAGCCAGTATAAACCGGCATTTGATTCGCAAGTCCGCCAAAGTCGTTTAATCCTCTTGTGTGAGATCTATCGTAAAGCACACCAACAATCAAGAAGAGCATCGCAGTGATTGTACCGTGATTGAACATTTGTAATATCGCACCGTTAACACCTGTAGCTGAAAGGGAAGCCATACCGAGCAATACATACCCCATGTGTGAAACAGAGGAATACGCGATAAGCTTTTTAAAATCCTTTTGGGCAAGAGCAACAAGTGCACCGTAAATAATATTTATCATTCCGAAGAGAGCAATGTACCAGGCTAACTCTCTTGTGATTTCAGGGAAGATTGGAAAACTGATTCTTAAAATTCCGTAAGTTCCAAGTTTCAATAACACACCGGCCAAAATTACACTGATCGGAGTTGGAGCTTCAACGTGTGCGTCTGGCAACCAAGTATGGAAAGGGAACATAGGGATTTTAATAGCGAACCCAATGAACAAACCTATATATGCAATGAATCTTAAATTACCTGGATTAAATGGCGAAAGGATTCCGTCCGATGTGTAATTTGCTGAATCCATTAAAGCAAGCAAATTAAATGTAAATACTTTTGATCCGTCTGCTAATGTTTCATGTGCACTGAAGTACAAGCCAATCATTACTAACAAAATAAAAATACTGCCAAGCAATGTATAAAGGAAGAACTTAATAGCCGCATATTCTTTACGAGGTCCACCCCAAATACCGATTAAAAAATACATCGGTAATAACATCAATTCCCAAAAGATATAGAATAAGAAAAAGTCTAATGCAACAAACACGCCCATCATACCGCAATCAAGCAACAAGAATAAAGCGAAGTAACCTTTTATTGAATGGGGAATATTCCAAGAAGAAATAGTAGCGATCAAACAAATAAGCGAAGTAAGTAAAACCATCGGAACACTTAAGCCGTCAACACCCAAAAAGTAATCAACTTTTACAGTACCCAACCATGATATATCTTTAATTTCTATCCATCTGAATTTATCAATAAATTGAAATGATCCTTGTTCAAATACACCCGCAGCAGAGTAATCAAAATTCATTAAAAGAATGATTGAGAATACTAACTGAACAGCCGTAACAACAAGCGTAGTGTATTTTATTAAGTTTGCCTGTTCCTTCTTCAGAAATAAAATTATGATCATTCCCACAACCGGAAGGAACGTTATCAAGGATAATATTGGAAATCCATTCATATCATAAACCCTGTTTATTTAGCTCTCAGCTATTAGCCATCAGCTTTCAGAAGAAAGTCTTTTGAGTAATGCCGACAACATTTTTTTAATTTCTATAACTCTTTCAGAAAGTGATTGAAACAAATCCGAATTCAAATATCCTAAGTCATTTGATAAAAGAAATAGATATTCAACTTCACTTGTTGAACCAAAAGAGATTTTCAAAAATCTTGCAAATTCTTTATCGTAATCTCTACCGCATCCTTCAACAATATTTGTAGAAATTGAAACACTTGCCCTTCTTATTTGACTCACGATTACAAACAATTCTTCTTTTGGAAAATCTTTTGTAATCGAATAAATCTCTAATGATAACTCATGAGATTTCTGTCAAACTTTTAAATTTCTAAAATCTTGCATTCCAACCTCTGATAGCTGTTAGCTAAAAGCTGAAGGCTATATCAAAAAATAAAAAACAAAACTACTATTGAGAATACAACTAATACAATGTATGTCTGTACTCGACCTGTTTGCAATTTTTTAAAACTGAATCCGATAACACCACTAAAGAATGCCCAGAAGTTTACAAGTCCGTCAACAACGAATTTATCGAACAATCCGCTTAAGTAAGAAAAACCTTGGGTTATATAAGCCGACCAATTCACAATGCCGTCAACAATTGTTGCATCAAACCATGACATGAATCTACTAAACGATAATGTGCCGCCAATTGCAGTTTTGTCGTAAGCCTCATCAACATACCATTTGTTGAGTGAGAAATTATAAAGCGGTTTGATTTTGTCAGTAATTTTATCCGGATCAATTTTACGCCATTGGTAAAGAATAAATGCAAAGAGAATTCCTAAGCCCGCAAGCAATAATGATAATCCAAGAGCTGGGTAGTGAACGTGATGCATTTCTTCAGTGTATTTTGTTGAGTGAACAATTTCTCCGTGTGAGTCGCCATGACTTTCACCATGTTCAATCATAAAATCAAATCTTGTTTCTTCCGGAGTAACAGTTGTAGGTGTTTTAACCCAATCACCCAAGAACCAACCGGCATCCGGTGAGATCGGATTCGGAGTATAAAAAACAAATATTGAAAGCACGCTCAAGATAATTAACGGTGCTTTCATCACAGCAGGTGATTCATGTGCATGATCAAACTTTTCTTGATTTCTCGGTTCACCGTGGAAAGTAAGAATCACTAATCGGAACATGTAAAATGCTGTTAGAAGTGCAACTGTGAATCCGAGAATTGGAATTAAATAATGTCCGGTTAAATTTCCGAACGCCCATGTCCCGGCGAGAATCCCATCCTTACTTAAAAATCCGCTTGTTAAAGGCACACCCGAAATTGCAAGTGTTGAAATCAAAAAAGTAATGTATGTAATCGGTAGTTTCTTTTTAAGTCCGCCCATTTGTCTGATGTCTTGCTCATGGTGCATCGCATGAATTACAGAACCAGAGCCCAAAAACATACAAGCCTTAAAGAAAGCATGTGTAACTAAATGGAAGAAAGCAAAAGCATAAGCGCCAATACCGACAGACATTACCATGTAGCCTAGTTGACTAACAGTGGAGTAGGCGAGCACCTTTTTAATATCATTTTGCGTAATAGCAATTGTTGCGGCAACAAATGAAGTGACGGCTCCAAATATTGCTATTGTTAACATTGCATCTGCAGTTAACAGCACAAATATTTTTACGCAAAGATAAACACCCGCGGCAACCATTGTAGCAGCATGGATTAATGCACTAACTGGTGTAGGGCCTTCCATCGCATCCGGCAGCCAAACGTGAAGAGGGAATTGAGCGGATTTACCAACAGCTCCCATGAATATTAGTATTCCGGCAGCAGTCAACCATGCAGAGCTATCAAACGGTAAATTTCCGTTAGATATCTGATAAAAGATAGTATCAAAAGTAAAAGTTTTATAATGGGTAAATAAAATTAAAATTCCCAAGAACATTCCGATATCACCAACGCGGTTAACAAGGAACGCTTTCTTGGCAGCATCGGAAGCTGATTTCTTTTCGTACCAAAAACCAATTAGTAAATAAGACGATAAACCAACAAGCTCCCAGAAAATGTACATCATCAAAAGGTTGTGAGTAATTACGATCCCGAGCATAGAGAATGTAAATATCCCGAGATAAGCAAAGTAGCGGTTATATCTTTTATCGCCTTTCATATAAGCGATTGAGAATATATGAACAAGCATGCTAATTAAATTAACAACAAACAGCATCAGCACTGTAATGTTATTAATTTCAATTCCTAATTCTATTTTGAGATCACCAACAATGGGAGTGTTGCCAAAATCAATCCATGTAAAGCTATACATTATTTCATTATGCGGAAACATAAATAGCTTAGCATATAGAACGACTAATGTGAGAATAAATGTTAAAGAGATTATCCCTACTTCGAACATGTACAGCTTAGGAAATTTTTTTCCAAAAAATAAAAGTACTGCAAACCCTATCAAGGGTAGGAATAAAATGAGAATTGATAAATTTATTAAAGTAATCTCAGCCATATTCTATTCTTTTAGATTATCAATTTCGTCAATGTTAACATTGCTGAAAGTTTTATAAATATTTAATACAATAGCCAGTGCAATCGCCGCTTCTGCCGCAGCGAGTATGATTACAAACAAAGCGTAAATCTGACCGTCAATACCAAGGTTACCATATCTTGCAAAGGCAACAAAATTTATATTCGAAGCATTGAGCAGCAACTCAACACCCATCAATACCATGATAGCATTCTTGCGCGAAACAATTCCGTAAATACCAAGCGAAAACAAAATCGCGCTAATTATTAAAAAATGATTTAAACCAACTTCGAGCATTATTCTCGTCCTCTTCTTGCAATTGATGCCGCACCGATTAAAGCAACAAGCAGCAGCATTCCAAGTAATTCAAAAATCAGAACATATTCTGTTAAAAGAGTATTGCCTAAAATTTGTAATGTTGACGGCATATTATCCGGAGGAGCAGAACTCCATTTTGTACCATACATAATTGAAATCAACAATGCGCCAAAAACGCCCGTTATTATTGCCATTGGGATAGTCTTAATCGTCCCGGTTTTAATTTCAACATTTGTGATTTTGTTTGTGAGCATCACACCGAAAAGAAGTAAAATTAAAATACCCCCGATGTACACAATAATCTGTACAACGGCAATAAAATCAGCACCGAGTAATACATATAATCCCGAAATTCCAAATAAAGTAAACATGAGAGAGAAGGCAGCGTGAACAATGTTTTTAGAAGTAACAACTACGAGAGCTGAAACAACTGTGAGCAAGGCAAATAAATAAAATATGTAATCGTATAGATTCATTAGTTATTCTTTTTTATCATCCGGTTTACTTTCTGCTGCTGCTTTTGCTTTGGCTGCAGCCGCGGCAGCTTTCTTTGCTTCTTTTTCAGCCTGGAATTTTTCAAAGTTTGCTTTTTTCTCTTCTGTCTCTTCCGGAGTTAAGGTAGCAAACTTATAAATTAAATCGTTTCTTTCAAATTCTGAAAACTCGTATGAGTCTGTCATATAAATGCAATCTGTAGGACAGGGATAAACACACAATGAACAGTAGCAGCATTTAGCAATGTCTATATCAAATTTTGTTACCCATAAAGCTTTCTTCTTACCCTGGGAAGTTTTACCTAAATCTTCCGGTGGAACTGATTTTACAGTTTCAATTTCTATGCAATTTACCGGACAAGCCCTTGCGCACTGGTCGCAGCCAATACAGTCATCCATGTTAACAAACAAACGGTTGCGTACACGGTCAACCATCGGTTGTTTAACATCAGGATATTGAATAGTAACAGATGGAACAAAAAGATGTTTGAATGTAATCTTCATTCCAACAAGAACTGTATATATAGCTTGCCAAGTATTTATTAAATATTGTTTCATAACAATGTTAAAATTCCAACGATGATTAAATTTACAAACGCGTAAGGAATTAAATATTTCCAGCAAACATTCATTAGCTGATCAACACGAAGACGAGGTAATGTCCAGCGCAACCACATTTGAACAATTACGAAAAATGTTCCTTTAACTGTAAACCAGAATAGTTGCTCAACTGGAATGAGCCAATCAATCCCGATTGCATTTCCAAGATATCCGAAAGGAGAATGGTAGCCACCGAAGAACAACGCAACAACAATTGCAGATACAGCAAACATATTTGCGTACTCCGCTAAAAAGAACATTGCGAATTTCATTCCTGAATATTCTGTGTGATAACCTGCGACTAATTCAGATTCAGCTTCAGGAATATCAAAAGGAGTTCTATTTACTTCTGCAAGTGAGCTAATATAAAAAATTATAAAGCCAACAAGCATAAAAGGAATTAAAAGGATTTTTACTATGCCGGTTTCAGCACCACCGAAAATATTCCAATTCCAGAAATACTGTGTCTGCATTTCTGTCATTTCAGATAAACTCAATGTGCCGGTCAACATTACCATAGTTAAAATTACTAATGCGGCCGGTATTTCATAACTAATAATTTGTGCAACGGATCTCATTGAGCCAAGTAATGAATATTTATTATTTGATGCCCAGCCTGCCATTAATATTCCGGCAACAACTAAACTTGAAATGGCAATGATAAAGAAAATGCCTACATCAGCGCTCGAACCAATGTAAGCACTTGTGAAAGGAATTGCAGCGAATGCAGCATAGCTCCCTGCAAAAACCAAAATGGGAGCAAGATTGAATAACTTTTTATCTGTATCCGAAGCAACAATATCTTCTTTTTGGATTAACTTTAGAATATCGGCAACAGTCTGCAATAAGCCGTAAGGACCCGTTCTCATTGGTCCAAGTCTATCCTGCATAAAAGCGGATACTTTTCTTTCAGCCAAAACTGCTACTAAAGCAAACGGAAGAATGAAAACAAACAATGGTAATGCAGCAGCAATTACGTATGCTACAATTTGATTTCCGATTATGTCTGTTAGAATTTCGTACATTATCTATCTATTTCTCCAAGTACAATATCAATACTTCCTAAAATTGCAATTACGTCCGCAACTAAATGGCCTTTGCAGAGTTCACCCATCACGGTTAAGTTAACAAACGAAGGAGCTCGTACTTTAACTCTCCAAGGATTTACAGAGCCGTCACTAATTATAAAGTATCCAAGCTCACCTTTTGGATTTTCAACGCGTGTGTATATTGTTCCTTTAGGTGGTTTTATTCTTTTTGGAATTGCTGATTGAACATCACCTTCTGGAATATTATCTATCGCTTGCTCAATAATTCTAATGCTTTGTTCGATTTCTAAAACTCTAATGTAATACCGATCCCAACAGTCACCGACAGTACCGTGCGTACCTTCACCAATCGGGATGTCAAAATCGAATCTATCATAAATTGAATATGGATCATCTTTGCGTATATCAAACTTCAATCCGCTGGCTCTTAAGTTCGGACCGGTAATGCCATAATTAATTGCAGTATCCAAAGGAAGAACACCAACATCAGCTGTTCTATCAATAAATATTTTATTATATGAAAGAAGATTGTTGAGTTCTTTGACTTGCGGTTTGAAATAATCAATAAACTCTTTTGTTAATCTTTGGAAGTCTGGATGAATGTCATGCGACAATCCGCCCACCCACATATAATTATATAAAAGGCGTGCACCGCAAGTCATTTCAAATAAATTAAGAATCTTTTCGCGATCTCTAAAACAATAAAGGAAAGGAGTAAACGCTCCGATATCAATTCCGTAAGTTCCGATAGCAACAAGGTGAGAAGCGATTCTCTGTAGCTCACCCATAATAACTCGAATGTACTCAACTCTTTCCGGTACTTCAATTCCGAGCATTCTTTCAACTGCGACAGCGTAGCCAAAATTATTATACATTGCTGCAAGATAATCCATTCTATCAGTGTAAGGAATTACTTGAGGATAGGTCATCGCTTCGCAGTGTTTTTCAAAACATCTGTGTAGATAACCAATGTGAGGCTTAACATCTAAAATCAGCTCACCTTCAAGTTCAAGCTCAAGTCTCAGAACCCCATGAGTAGAAGGGTGTTGAGGACCCATATTTAGTACCATCTCTTGAGTTTTTAGACTCATTTCATTCGTCTGTATTTAGTATCGAGTATCATGTATCAAGTATCAAGATTTTTCTTAAAGTTTTTTATCAAACCAAAAATCATTTTTTGTATTTCAGTTATTTGGTTTTGTAATTTTTCAAAGTCTTCTATTTTTACAAAACCTAAATCCTGCGATAAAATCATTTGAGTTTCTAATTCGAATGTTGATGAATTAGCTATCTCTAAAAATCTTATAAATTCTTTTTGAGAACTTTTCCCGCTGCCTTCAGCAATATTCGATGGAATTGAAACTGCTGCTCTTCTAATTTGCGAGATCAAACCATATTTTTCAATTTTAGGATAAGTTTCAGTTACTTTATAAATTTCACTAACTAAAACTCTTGCCTTCTGCCAAACTTTCAATTCTTTATAATTATGCATCAAATAATCTCATTACTTGATACTCATATCTTGCTACTAATAAGGAACTTTCATTCCTTTATAAAATTCCGGGTTTTGATAATCTTTTCTTAGCGGATAACCTGCATCCCAATCATAAGGCATTAATATTCTTATTAAGTTTGGATGATTCAAAAACTTTATTCCATACATATCGTATGCTTCACGTTCATGCCAATCAGCACATTTCCAAACATTTTCTACTGATTCTACTTCAGGATTATCGCGTGGTGTTTCAACTTTAATCGTAACTTTTTGTTTTAACTCAACTGAGTCTAAATGGTAATAAACGCTTAAGTTGCCGCCGTTTATTACTTCATTGTCATTTTCATCTTTTACTTTTTCACCGTCAGCTTCATCAACACCTGAAAGACACATCAAAGTATCAAATTTAAGCCCGTCTTCTGTTCTCAAAAAATCTGAGATCTTGTAAATAGCGAGTGGATTAACTTTAATGAATTTCTCAGTAGGCAGGTCTTCAACCAACTCTAAAACATCTTCGGCAAAATTATTTTTTAATATTTCGAAAATCTCTTCAGTAGTTTTCATGCTTTCTTTTTAGCAAAACTCTCGTTTCTAATTTTTTCTTGTAGTTTTAATAAGCCCTCTAAAAGTGCTTCCGGCCTTGGGGGACAACCGGGTACATAAACGTCAACCGGGATAACACGATCAACACCTTTTAAAACGTGATATCCGTGTTCCCAATAAGGTCCGCCACAGTTCGCGCAGCTTCCCATAGAAATAATATATTTTGGATCAGGCATTTGTTCGTACAATCTCTTAATACGCAATGCCATCTTTAATGTCACTGTTCCTGAAATAATAATTACATCTGATTGTCTTGGGGTTGGGCGGGGGATAACTCCAAATCTATCAAAGTCCCAGTGTGATGCTGAGGTAGCCATCATCTCGATTGCGCAACAGGCTAACCCAAAACCAAGCTGCCAAAGTGATGATAATCTTGCCCAGTTTAATAAGTCGTCGGTTTTTGCAATAATTATATTTGAGTCGCCAAATTCTCTATCGTGAAGTCCGATCCCGCCGTATTTCAATTTTTCAATTTCGCTCATTAAGCTTCCACTTCTTCAGTCTGTTTAGTTTCGGCTTCAGATTTCTTGCCGAGTAACTCATCTAATTTAGGCGGCTTTGGTTGCGGACGCGCCCATTCCAAATCTCCTTTGCGCCATTCGTATGCCATACCCAAGCCGAGAATTAACAAAAATATTATACCAACTAAAAATCCGTAAATTCCATAATCTTGATAAGTCAAAGCCCAGGGGAAAAGCAGCACAACTTCAACATCAAAGATCAAAAAGATAAGAGCAACAACAAAGAAACGCATGTTGAATTTAATCCATGGGGTACCTTCCGGGTTTTCACCGCATTCGTAGATTTTCATTTTTTCTTTTGTGGGTCTGGTAGGCCTGACAAACTTTGCAGCAAAGATGGCGATAAGTACAAAAACAACAGCAAGTATTAAGAAAATTAAGATCTTACCAAATTCTGTTAACATGGATGCCCGAAATGTGTTGCGAAAAAATAAAATAACAATACACTAATGTCAAGATATGATATATAATTGTAAAACTATTCATTTTTAGATCAACAATTTTTTCTATTTTTAAAATCATTCTTAAAAATTCTTGGTGACAAAATGAAATCAATTTTCAATACTTTATTAATAATAACAATTTTTTCAATCAATCTTTTTGCTGAAGATAAAACAATTCAAGTAAACGAATATTTGGTTTTAGGCCCTATTAAATCTAATGTGCCAGCCTTTGCAGATGATATTAATAGTGCTCTAAAAAACAATTTAGAAACAGATCAAATTTATATTTCGCAATGGTGGCCAAAGGAAGGTGAGCAAGTAGTTATTGGTGTCGAAAAACTAAGGTGGGAAAAGAAAAGCGGAAATAAAATTGAATTGGAAAAAGGAAAAAAAGGTGGTGTTTATTATTTAGGGTTTTATGTAAACACTGATCGATTTCTCAAAACAAAATTAGAGGTTAATGGGAGTCAATATTATAAAGTTGTTTACGACGCAAAAAGTGTTATAACTAATGCTAAGGTTGATAAAGAATGCAAAGTAAAGACTAATAGTGCAGAGTTAAAATTTGAGAACGGAAAATCTTTAGTAGTTATTAAAACATTATTGGCAGAAGAAAATGATTGTGTTTGGGAAATCTCTGCATCATTTAATGTAGATGAAAAATATTCTGATTCTTTCACTACGACAGTTGGTCCAAAATATTTTACGAACGTTGCAGATCTTTTAAATAAAAAGAAAATATCAGATGTGTCGATTTCTCCAGACGGGAAAGTTGTTGCAGTCAATTTAACCAAAAGAAATTTAGAACTCGATAAAACAGATTCATGGTTTGAACTTTATGATGCTGCATCCGGTGAAATGTTACAATCACTAAAAGGAATTTCAAATATCAATCAAGTTGATTGGTCGCCGGTTGAAAATGTATTTGCATATTCAGCAAGATCAAAAGGGAAATCGTCAATATGGATTTATGATTACGATAAAAAAACTTCGCGTGAAGTTTTGTCAAACATCGAAAACTTAACCGGATTTGAATGGGCACCGAATGGAAAGTTTATGGTTTACATGGTAAACAATCCATACAAGCCTGACAATTCATTAACAAAAAAATATAATTATATAAAAGACAGATGGCCATGGGGAAACGATGTAACCCATCTATATAAGTTGGATGTTTCAACAGGTGCAAACCAACAAATTACATCCGGCAAAGTTTCTGCTGGATTTGGATGTTTTAGTCCGGACTCAAAGAAGATGATTATTAGCAAATCAATTTATGGTGTAAAAGAAAGGCCTTTTTACAGAACAGATTATTACACTGTTGATTTAGAAACTTTTAAAGCTGATTCATTATTGAGCGGATTTTTCACGAATGCGATTTATTGGATGCCGGATGGCAAAGATTTATTACTGATTGCAGGCCCGCAATTTTTTGGAAAGATTGGTGTGAATACTGCTGAAGGAATTTTTCCGAATGACTTTGATAACCAGGCCTACCTTTATAATCTTAACTCTAAAGAAGTGAAAGCAATTTCAAAAACATTTAAACCGGAAGAACAAGCAGCGTATTTTACATCAGACAAAAATGCTGTCTATTTTACAACAAAAGATTCATCGTACCAAAATTTGTATAAATATGATTTAACTAAACATAAATACGAATTGGTTGACATGGGTGTTGAAGTTTTGGGTACAATTTCTTTTGCGAAAAAGAATCCGGTTGCTGCTTTTTACGGAGAAAGCTCGAATATTCAAAGAAAAGCTTTTGTTAAAAACTTTGATAGCGGAAATATTATCAAATTACAGATCTACAACAAAAATGAATTTGCAGACACCCAATTAGGTGATGTAAAAACATACTATTTTACAAACAGTGACGGAGTAGAAATTTTAGGACGAGTTTATTATCCGCCAAATTTTGATCCAGATAAAAAATACCCGGCAATTGTAAATTATTACGGTGGTGTAAGTCCGGTCGAAAGAACATTTGAGGGCAGGTATCCGGCAAACATCTGGGCCGCAAACGGATACATTGTTTACATTCCTCAGCCGCAAGGTTGTACTGGATTCGGACAAGAGTATTCCTCAAAGCATGTGAATGATTGGGGCAATATTGCCGGCAAAGATATCATTGAAGGAACGAAGGCATTTTTAAAAGATCATCCGTTTGTTGATAAAGATAGAGTTGGATGTATTGGTGCTTCTTACGGTGGATTTATGACAATGAACATAATCACTAAAACCGATATTTATGCCGCTGCTATTTCGCATGCCGGCATTAGTGCGCTAACCGGTTACTGGGGCGAAGGCTACTGGGGTGCATGGTATAACTCTGTTGCCGCCGCTGAAAGTTTCCCGTGGAATAATAAAAAAGTTTACGTTGATTACAGCCCGATGTATAATGCTGATAAAATTACAACCCCATTGTTATTAACACACGGCAACACTGACCCAAACGTACCCTTGGGAGAAAGCTGGAACATGTACTCCGCGTTAAAGGTTCAAGGTAAAGATGTTGAGATGATTGAAGTAGAAGGCTTGCAGCACTTAATTATGGAATACCACAAAAGAAAGAAATGGACAAAAACACTAATTGCTTATTTTGATAAATATTTAAAAGGCCAGCCGGAATGGTGGAATGAGTTTTATGGAGAATAGTTGTTATTAATAAGTATCATGAAAAATACTTGGTTGAGTATTTAGCAATGGCAATATAAAATAAACATCAAATAAACTAATAATGAAGTTCTATATTTTCGTATTCCGTTCTTTTTATGATTTTTTAAGTCAGTTCGGTAAATGGAATGTGACAATGTCTGCAATAGTTGCTTTTAATTTATTTATCGCATTTAACATTATTAGTTTAGTTTTATTATTAAGTGAGTTTTTGATTTTTATTAAATATCAAAAGCAAATTATTGTCTTTCTTCTAGCTATAAGTTATAGCATAAATTTTATTTTATTTAATATTAAAAAACTTCATAAGCAATTAAGTGTAAGCAAGTTTGAAGTTGGATATAAATATTATGGTATTTTCTATATTGTAATATCAGTAGTAGTGTTTGTGTTTGCTTTAATCATAGTTCAAAGCAATAAAGTAAATTAGATTACATAGCTGTCACTAGCCACACCGTGACATAACTATTTCTTTGAATTTGCTCGAGATAAAAAGTATTTTACAAAATAATTAAGATAGACTAGCAATGGAAAAAGCTCTTAAAATAACTTCGGTTGGTAACGAAGAAAGAGAAAAAAAATTTTGGTTGAAGAAATCTTATCAAGAAAGAATTAATGCTGTTGAAATTTTGCGCTCACAATTCATAGAATTTAAGAATGCTGACGAAAGACTTCAAAGAGTTTGTAAAATTATTAATAGACTACAAAGTTGAGTACCTGATTGTAGGCGGTTATGCAGTAGGGTTTCATGGCTATCCCCGTTTCACAGGTGATTTGGATATATGGATTAATCCCACTAAGGCTAACGCGCATAATTTGCTAAAAGTAGTTGATAAATTCGGTTTCTCAGAATTTAATTTAACTGTAGCTGATTTTATTAAGGAAGGAAATGTTATTCAATTTGGTTATCAACCCGTAAGAATTGATGTATTAAACAAACTTGATGGTGTTGAATTTAATGAATGTTATAATAGAAAAAGCAGCGTAAAAATTGATGATATTGAAATAGATTTTATAGGACTCAACGATCTGCTCAAAAATAAACGTGCTTCAGGTAGATATAGAGACCTGGATGACGCACAAAATTTGGAAAGTGATTGATACAATTGAGCAACATAATTTGCTGCTCTGTTTTATTTTTATATATTTATTTTAACTTTACACAAAAATTTAGCAAATGAAATTCACCAGAAATTTTATTTTTTTCATTCTTTTAATTAGCGTTATCTACTCACAAAGAGTTAGCAAAAGATGGTTATTAATAGAAGACGCTCCAAATAAAATATCTTACATTGATCAATCCCAAATAAAAAGCATTGAAAACCAGTTGACGGTTTGGCAGTTGGTAGTTTATAAAACTCCAATCAGAATGGATCAATTTCAAGAGAGAATAAAAAAAGTAAAATCTCAATTAATTTTTAATACACTAAAAAACACTTACTCTACTATCGGAACTCTTTTTTATAATCTTGACGGCAAAATTGTTGGTGAAACAAACAGCCCAAGCTCACTCGGAAGCGGCGAGCGTTTCAGTTTGCCTGTGCAGGAAAATTCCCCGATTGCAGTTGTGCTTCAAAAAACTCAAGAATTGTTAACCAACGGCGTAGTTGTTCCAAACCAAAAAAATATAATTATTGCCACTGAAGTTGACCGGAATGATCTGGTAATTTCCACTGATGAAAATTTCAACACGATTGATATTGACAATGTGCCGATTGAAAATCCTTTTCCCGGACTTGATGTTACTCCTTCCGGAGGGGATGACGATAACA
>JANQIV010000177.1 GCA_028282005.1 Melioribacteraceae bacterium
TATAAAATCTTATGGAGCATCTTCAGCGTTGCAGACTATTTCTGTAAACGGGCTTGGTGCGGAACACACTCTCATTTTAATGGACGGAGTGAGATTAAACTCGTTTCAAAATTCACATATCGATTTAACACTTATTCCTAAAGAGAATATTGAACGAATTGAAGTAATTAATAACGGTGTGAGTTCAATCTACGGTAGTGATGCACTGGGTGGTGTTGTAAATATAATTACCAAAAACAGAAAACTGCTTGATAAGAATTATGAAGTAGATGCGTCCTTTACAAGTGGTTCGTTTAATACTGAAAGGAAGCACATAGGTTTCTACGCACAGGCAAAGAATTTCAATTCGAAGATATATTACACGAGAGAAACATCGGACGGAGACTTTGAATATTATTTTGAAAGAAATAATGAGAGAACAAAAAAGAAAAGACAGAATTCTGCTTACGAAATTTACGACGCTGGATTAAATACGCAATACATTTTTAATGAATCAAATTTAATCAGGTTTATATCAAGTTACTCAGATCAAGATAAAGAAATTCCTGGGATTGCTACCGGCAGAACTCCGCCGCCGACAAAGCAGTTGGATAGAATCTGGAATAATATTTTGATAGTTGAAAATAGGTTGTCGGAGAAAACAAATCTTCGCTCAAGTATTAATTATCAAAATAGTCATATGAAATATTCTGTCGAACCGTTTATCGATAACTTCTTCAAGAACACTGTTTATTCGGCTTCATCCGAGTTGAAATTCAACGAAAAAGTATTTGGATTTACTGCCGGTTATAATTTCGCACATGCTGTTATAGATGCTGACCAAGTCGAACCCGGCACAAAGAGAAACCAGCATGCGGTTTTCATCTCTTCATTTTACGACATAAACGAAAGCTTAAAAATATTTCCGTCTGTTCGTTATGATTTTATTAGCGACGTTGAAGATGATGCTGTGACATATAAAGTAGGTTTTAATTTCCAACCTACAAAAGATTTTGATTTGAGAGTAAGAGGTAATGTTGGTAAGAACTTCAGGTCACCGTCGTTTAATGATCTTTATTGGAAAGCCGGTGGTAATAAAGATTTGAAACCTGAGAAGTCGGTTAACGCCGAAGCTGGGATACTTTATTCATTTTCATCCTTTATTAACGGACAGTTTGATTTAACGTTTACTTTTATTGAAGCCAAAGATAAAATTGTTTGGAGGCCCCAAGGTGGTATTATTTGGTCACCTATAAACGTTGCAGAATCAATTTCAAAAAATTATTCTGTGAAAATTTCTTTATCGAAAAAAATTAAAGAAGATGTTGCCCTAAATTTTAATACGGCATTTCAATTTACAAACTCTAAGAAAACAAGTCAGTCGTTTGAAGGTGATCCCACCAAAGACAAGTTTTTTCCGTTTTTACCAAAACAATCTGTAAATATAAATTTTGGTGTTAATTACAAAATCATTGAAGTAAACCTTTTCTACTCACACACTGGGCAAAGGTATTCTGACTTTGCAAACAAAGTAGACCTTTCGCCAATTAATACACTTGATGGAAATATTTCTTACTCGCTTAATCTTTTTGATGCAATTATCAAAACACGATTTGAGATAAACAATATTACAAATGCAGATTACCAAATTATAACCGGTTATCCGATGCCGCTTAGAAATTATCAATTTACAATATCGCTAACTTATTAATCATGGAGATAAAATGAAAAAAATCCTTACTGTTCTATTCGTATTAATATTTACCATACAAATATCATCACAGCAATTGACTGATGTTTATGTTTTATCTGAAGGAGGCTTTAGCGCGGGGCCTGCAATGCTTTCACATTTGGATGTACAATCTTCAACATTTACCCAGGATATTTTTAACCTGGGTCTCGGTGTTTTCCCGGATGGGTTGGTTATTCATGAAGAGAACTTGTATCTAACAGAACAAGGTTCATTCGGTGGTGCTGGGAAAATTTACAAGCTTGAATTAGACGGAACTGTTATTTCATCTCAGGAAGTTGGAACTAACCCGTATTCGCTTGCAATTGCTAATGACAAAGTTTATGTAACAAATGGGCCTGCGAGCAATGTGTCTATTCTAAACTTGGCCGATTTTAGTTTTGTTAAAGACGTTTCAGTAGGTGTTTACCCACAAGAGATTCTTGGTGTTGATAATAAAATCTTTGTTGCTAACAATAGTGCTTTCGGTGGTGACGAAGATTCAACAGTAACTGTAATTGATGCCGCAACAGATGAAGTAATAGAAACAATAAATGTTAAAAAAAATCCGTCATCATTAGCATTAACAAATGACAATCATCTTTTAGTCGGTTGCCCCGGAGATGAAAGCGTAGGCGTTATTTATAAAGTTAATTTAACAACTTATGAAAAAGTTGATACATTTACTGTTCCGGGATTTGGTTTCGGCAAAGATCTTAGCATTGATAAAAATAGCAATAATGTTTATTTCAAAGGATCAACAAATGATATTATTGAATTGAATATGGCCAACGACGAGGTAAAATCAGTAGTGAGTGATGCGGGAATTGCTCTAACTTACGGTTATGGTTTTGATTACTTAAATCAAAACCACTATATTTTGGATGCAAAAGATTTTGCTTCAAACGGTTCATTAACAGTTTACGCAAGTGACGGATCTTTACAAAATACATACGAAACAAGTTTTGCTCCGCGTAGAGTAGTTTTCAATTATGGTTCAATTACCGATGTTGAAGATACAGATCTACTGCCTGCTGAATTTGCTTTACAACAAAATTATCCTAACCCGTTTAATCCTTCTACAAGTATCAGATATCAGGTATCAACTACTGAGAATGTGCTTTTAAAAATTTACGATGCATTGGGAAGGGAAGTAACAACTTTAGTAAATGAATTACAGCCAGCAGGTGTTTATGAAGCTCGATTTGACGCATCAAATCTATCAAGTGGAATTTATTTTTACTCGTTAACTGCGGACGATTTTCACCAGATAAAGAAAATGATGTTAATTAAATAGAAAGTTCATAAAGTTTAAAAGATATAATAATTATTAGCCCTCCAGAAAATTCTCTATCTCTGGAGGGTAGATTATTTATCAAATCCATGGATGAAAATATAAAACACGAAATTAAAAACTGCCCACGCTGTGGAATTGAATTTGAATGCAAACCAGGTAACATTACCCAGTGTCAATGCTTTACTGTTCAATTGACACTTGACGAACAAGCATATATAAAAACACAATTCGAAGATTGCTTGTGTGTTGCCTGCCTGCAAGAATTAAAAAAACTCTACCGAGAAAAGGAGGTTTTGAATTACTATTCAAAATTAAAAACAGTTGAATAAAACTTTTATTTCCCTTCAATGTTTGCCAAGTTTTTACTCAGGTAAATAATAGCTTCTTTAGTACAAAATATTTTATCACATTTCACTTATGATATTCTTTGAAGCCTTCAAAATTTTCTTATTGTTCATAATATTATTAAATTTTGATCCACAATATTGACAGTAGTTTGAGGAGCCTAAATGCACACCTTTACCGGGATGTTATTTACATTTCTATTTTCACAAAACAATAAAAACAATAGACCTCCTTTGCTAAAACTGCGCTGGCCTATTATTACCAAACATTTACTGCCCGGACGTGTAAGGTTTCAAATTCCACTTATTGTTGGTAAAGAAAAAGTTTTTGGAGAATTGGCTGCCCAGCTTAAAAAGATTGACGGAATTAAAAAAGTTGATTACAGCATTATAACCGGCTCATTATTAATTCATTTTGATGAAAATATTCTGCAGGCTGATTTCTTATTTACGATTATTATTAGGCTTTTAGGTTTTGAAAAAGAGCTTGAAAGAATTCCGTCTCCAACTATAAGTAAAGAGATTGACCGGTTTGGCAAAGCTTTAGACCACGCGGTATTTTCTCAAACAAAAGGCCTGTTGGATTTGAAAACTCTTGTCTCTGTTTCATTGGGCTTATTTGGTATTGCTAAATTAATCTCTAAACCCCTTACAATGCCAGCCGCTGTGACTATGATTTGGTGGTCGTATAACTCTTTAATTCAGAATAATAAGAAAGGCTCGTAAATTTGAATCTGAAGCAAAGCTGGTTAATTATACAAATGCGGCCTAGAGTAATTCATCGTTTACCCGGTAGAATTCGTGTACATATTCCGGCGCTCAAAAAGGTTGATGATCGTTTTCAGGAAATAGTATCAGTATTACTAAAAGGATTTACTTTGCCTGAACACTTTAATCAAGTTAAGATAACTTATGCCACTGGCAGTATCTTGGTTACTTATAAGCATGATAAAATATCTGAAAGACAGATAATGAATTGGGTCTTTGACGTGAAAAATATTGCCGAATCAATTTTAATGAAATTCATAGACACAGATAATGAAAAAATTAGTAACAAAAGCATTAAACTAATTAGCTACCTGGAAAAAGCATCTAGGGAAGGACAAATTATTGATAAGAAGTTCAGGATACCTGATGAGATTTGGAGTTAAGAAACAACCTCTTCTCTCTTGTGTTGTAATTCATTCTTTACACGGAAGGGTACGCATTCATTGCCGGGCGTTAAAATATCTGTGTGAAGTAGTAGATGAGATTGAAGATAGAATAAATAATTTAGCAGAAATTAAATCGACAAAGATTACGGTAATTACCGGGAATGTACTTATATATTTTGATGAAGATATTACCAGTAAAGAAAATATATTAGAAAACTGTGAATCAATCATTGGATCTTATTCAAGGATAGCGTATAAAAAAGAGAAGGAGCATCATCATAAGGCTACAGTAAACGAAAGGCGACTGCAGGAAGCACCAATACCGGAAATGACCAAAAGGGTGGTGGTAGCTACAATTACGTTGGGGCTAGCTCTACTAAGACGCGGAGTTGCAAAACCGCCAGCCTCACTCTTTGGAAAAGTGTTTAATCTTCCATTTATAACAACTCTATCAATGGCCTGGCCAATATTCAAGAGTGGGTTGGGATCTATGCTCGAAGACTTAAGGCCTAACGCGGATACTCTTACCAGCACTGCGATTTTAGCAAGCCTCGCAACCGGCAGCAGCGGTTCTGCGCTCACGATAATATGGTTGTCGGACATTGCCGAGCTAATGACTGCCTATTCAATGAACCGTACGCGAAAAGCAATTAGCGATATGCTTTCCGTGGGCGAGGAATATGTATGGAGGCTGAACGATGATGGAAGCGAAACAAAAGTACCCCTGGATCAACTTAAAGTAGGTGATAGTATAGTTACTCAAACCGGTGAAAAAATAAGTGTTGACGGAACTATTGTAAGCGGTGAAGCTACTGTAGACCAGTCTTCAATTACCGGTGAATTTATGCCTGTTAGTAAAGCCCGTAATGACAAAGCATATGCGGGTACAGTTGTTAAAGGGGGACGCCTTGTTATTAAAGCTGAAAAGGTAGGCGACCAAACTACAGTTGCGCGTATAATTCATATGGTAGAAGAAGCATCCCATAGAAAAGCAACTATTCAGGCTTATGCTGATAAAATTTCAGCGCAATTTATACCAGTTAATTTTTTACTGGCTCTTGTGGTTTTACTTGTAACTAAAAGGCCTTCACGTGCATTAAGTATGTTGATTATCGACTACTCTTGCGGTGTAAGACTTTCCACAGCTACGGCGTTAGCTTCATCAATTGGATTGGCTGCCAAGAACGGCATTCTAATTAAAGGAAGCAATTTTATCGAGATGCTTGATACCGCTGATACGCTTATACTTGATAAAACAGGAACTTTGACAAGGGGAAAACCAAAGGTAGTTAGTGTTTATTCAAATGATAAAAGAATAAGCGAACGAAAGATTGTAGAACTAGCTGCAGCTGCGGAAGAAACGTCGAACCACCCTTTGGCCCTTGCGATTTTAGATAAAGTTAAAAGCCTTGGCTGGAAAATACCAAAGCATTCCGCTACACATGTTCATTTAGCTAAGGGAATTGAAACGAAAATAAACAAAGACAAAATTAGAGTCGGCAGCCGGCGTTTTCTTGAAGAAAATAAAATTGAAACTATACATTATAAAGAAGCTGTTTCAAAGATGGTAAGGCGGGGCGAAAACATAATTTACGTTGCTAAAAATGATAAACTTATCGGGGTGCTGGGCATTCAAGATGAGTTACGCGAAAATATGAAGAAGTCTTTAAACCGCTTGCGCTTCAACGGGATGGATGACATTATTCTCTTAACCGGTGATGTTGAACAGCACGCTGAGATTGTTGCGGGAAGAATGGCAATGGATAGTTTTCATGCGGAGTTATTACCGGAAGACAAAGCCGAAGTTGTTTTACAATTGCAATCGAAAGGCGTACATGTAGTTATGGTTGGTGACGGAATAAACGATGCCCCTGCTTTAGCTTATGCTGATGTTGGCATTGCAATGGGCGGAACGCGCACAGATATTGCAATGGAGGCATCGGATATAACAATAACCGGTGACGATCCTCTTATGATTCCGGCAATTATCCGGTTGGCGAAAAAGACAATGAGCACCGTTCGCCAAAACTTTGCTATCTCAATTGGTGTAAACACCGTTGGCTTGCTGCTTGGAGCCATGGGAGTTATACCCGCATTCTGGGGAGCCGTTTTACATAACTCTACAACTATTGCGGTTGTATTAAACTCTGCCCGGATTTTATTGCACGATATTGAACGGGGTAAATAAATGAGAGACAACAAGCATATCATCATAAGAATTATTCACACTCTTAAAGGCAGAGTTAGGCTGCGCGTTAATATAAGTCCTAAATCCTCTGAGGAAATGATTGATACAGTGAAAAGTCATCCTGGTATTTATGAAATTAATTTTAACAAGCATACTAAATCTGTTTTAATAAAATTTGACCCTGCTGAGACCAGCCAGGAAGAACTCATTATCCGTGTAGCGGTCTTTATTTCTCTGGAAAACGGATTGATACCGGCAAGGGTATATTCTGATATTAAAGATCTGGAAATGTCTGATTCAGCTTTTTTATCAGGCTTCTTAATTTTTGTTTCTCTTTTTAGCCGGATAATACCGGGAGCAGCCGGTTTTAGAAATGCTCTTGATTGGATAGCAGGATTAGGGACTGCATATTCTATCATCGATCACGGATACGATGAGTATAAAGAGAGAGGAAATTTTGATCCCGAAGTTCTTTCTGTTATTTATCTGCTTACTTCGTTCTCCCAAGGAAAGTTTTTACCTTCAACCTTGTTTACATGGATTGCGTCATTCGGCCGTCATTTGGTTCGATATTCTTCTAAAAATGTTGAGATCAAACCAATACGGGTAAGTTCATCTTCAAAGGATAAACCTCAATACGAGGTAGTTGTTACTCCGATCAATCACTTGCCCGGTAAAAAGATGTTATTTAACTTTTTACCTAAATTAATTATGAATGCAGCGCTTGTTAATCGGGGTAATATTGAAGGAACATTAATCGATGAAATAAGGAAAGTATCTTCAGACCACGGCGAAGTACTGGAAGGTTTTGGAAAATTTAATAATGGTATACCAATAAGATTACTTGATAATAAAAATTGATAAATAAAAAATATAAATAGGGGAAATTAAAAAATGAATATCACTTCTCAACATGTTAGTGGTTTTGTTGTCGGCGTTGGAGCGGCTGCGGCAGCATATTATTTTTATAAAAAGAATCAGCCTGAGGTTGATGACTTTTTAAGAAGACAAGGAATACAATTGCCTGAAACATCGGTTAAAGAATACAGCTCTATGACGCTTGAAGAAATGGTTGCTGAAAAGGAACATCTTGAAGATTTAATTGCTGAACGTGAAATGGGTGAAAGCCAGGAAAGCAATAACGGTAATAAATAGTTTTGTTTGTTATTCCAACTCAAAAAGCTGTCGACGGCTATTTATTCTTTTCTAATGTTATTAATTATTACTTTCAATTTGTAGGGACAATTCATGAATTGTCCCTAATCTTAAATAAATCTTAATTATATCTTACACTAAATCTGATCACTCGTCCCGGCTCAAAAACTCTTATGCCTGAGGCAAATGGATCTCTGCGATACGACAAATGCTGATAGTACAGTTCGTTTGTTACATTCTCAATTTCTAAAGCAAATCTCATATCGTTGTACAAATATGAAATTCCCAGATCTACTTTATTCCAGGCCGGTGTTGAAGTTTCATCAACATTTAAATCCACTCTTGTTTGTGCATCAGAATAAGTGTGTTTTAGGAATCCGGTAAAGCCATTAAATTCAGGCGACTTTAAAGTAGTAGTAACTTGAAGCGGCGGTATTTCTGACAAAGGACTATCGTCGGTTGTGTTTTCGGCAAAAGTGTATGAAGCATTTACTTCAGTAAATTTATAACTACCGTTCAAATTGAATCCGAACATATTTGCATTAACATTTTTATAAGTTAGGTAAGGCTTATTACCAACTGCAGCTCTCGAAAAATTCACATAATTCCAGACATTAGTTCCATAAACTTCCAATCGAATTTTATTGTAATTAAGTGATCCCCTCAAAGTAGCTCTGATTGGCTGATCCAAAGTAGGGTTGCCTGACCAATTTGGCTTTTGCATTGGTTTATTTACATTGATATAAAGAGCATCAATATCGGGTGCTTCCGAAGCTGCTTCGAGCATAACACCCGTTCCCCAGTTATTATTTAGTGCTTTTGTGTAACTTGCAGCAACTCCGAATGTCGGAAATATTCTATTCTTTTTTGCATCAGCGTATAAGTTTTTATGAAAATCAAGTCTGTTATCGTCATTTAAAAAGCTTCCAACTACTCCTACTTTTGATGAGACGTAAATACTTCCAAAGTCCCATTTTTTTTGAACTGCTGCGGAAAGTAGTTGCACATCTACAAAGCCTTCATTTGACATTGACATATTCGGCATTACCATTCTGTTATCCGCTTGCCAGTCTCTAAAGAAAAGTTCATAAAATTCACCAACCAAGCCGAGTGTAAGATTTTTTGTTCGCGCATTCATATTCATCATGCTGTTGCGGAATGAGTTATCCATGTTGTGGTCGGTGTAATTAAAATATAGTTTATTGTTACTGTAACTTAAATGCCCGCTGTAAATTCGTGTCGCTCTTTCGTCCATTAGTAAGTACGGGAAAGAGATATCATCAGAATAAGTAAATGCGGCACCATACTTAAGTTTGCCCTGCTTGCCGTTAAATGATACTTCGCCAAGCGTGAAGTTTTTTATTTCTTTATAATTATAATTGTCTTTGAATGATCTCCCTTCTGCGTCGTCATAAGGTTTACCTGTAGCGTATCGCAAAGTAACTCTGTGATCGTATGCCTCGACTAATATAGCGCCGTCAAAGTATTGCGACGCATCGGCTGAGCCACTTAAGCCGGTTTTTACTTTTAAAGGTGAACCGATATCAGATCGGTTAAAAGCAACAACGCCGGCTAGCCCACTCTGGAGAGAACCTGATGTTTTCATTAAATCTACTCTGTCGAGCTCAATTGGATTTACTCTTGTTAGCGGAGAGTCCATTCTGTTTGGGCAAGCACTGTGATATCGTTCGCCATCGATTACAACATTTATATCACTTTTCTTAAATCCATCTGAATAGATATCCTGTGCAAAGAAAACACCCTTTCTAATAAGGGTGAAACCGTTTTTATTTAATACTGATGATAATCTATCTTTTTCAATTGGTAATGCTTCATCACCATGAATTGATCTGTTTGAAGTAATTTCAACCGGATTTAGCCAATAAACTCTAACACTGTCTTCATCTTGAGATTTAATTTCCGGGCACAGAAATAGTAGTACAAAAAGGAATATTAGTCCCTTGAGATTTTTCATTTAGGTCTCCATTATTTGTTAATAAAATTCGGGTGACTAAATGAAATTTTTGGGAGGTGGGGATTGAGGTTCAAAGAAGTTATTCAATACATTCAACTGAAAAGAGAAATAAGAGTATTTATTAAAGTCAATTTCAATCTCATCAGTTATATTATTTAATACATGAGGAAATTGTGTGTCTTTAATTACTGCCGATTTTTTCTTTTCCGGATTTTTCGTTTCTTCTTTTAATTGTTTAATTACTTCTTCACTTAGCTGACATTTACCCATACAAAGATTTTCAACTTCTAATCTTTGTTCACATTTTTCTTTCACAATAAAATCAAAATTAATATGGAAACTCAACAAAGGCAGAATGTCTTTCATTCCGATTAATGAGTAGTTGAAAATTAGAAAAAATATGAGGGTTTTTTTTAACATAATTTAATTACATAATATATCCGTTTAGGAAGAAAAAATAAAATGCTTTGATTATACCAAAACAAAAATATAAAACAGACGTCTGAATCTAATATTTACTTTTGATAATTCTTGGGGAAAATATGATAGAGATTAGGCAACTTACAAACGCATCAATTGAAGAAATCCATGAAGCATTTACAAATGCTTTTTCGGATTATGTTGAACCACTTAATTTATCTTTGGATCAACTTAAATACATGATGGAGAGAAGGGGATGTGATTTAAATTTATCGTTCGGTGCTTTTAGTGATGGTCATTTAGTGAGTTTTACTTTAAATGGAATTGGTGAATGGGACGGAATATTAACTGCATATGATACCGGAACAGGCACAGTAAAAGAATTCCGAAAACAAGGATTAGCCAAGAGAATCTTTGTTGAATCACTTCCTGTTTTAAAAGAACATAAAATAAAGCAATATTTGCTGGAAGTAATAAAATCAAACACAAGAGCTTTTGAACTCTACAAAAAAACCGGATTTCAAATAACCCGTGAGTTAGATTATTTTATTAATACAAAAGATGAAATTGATGATAAAGAATTAAATCATAATTATGAAATTAGAGAAATTGAAAAACCAAATTGGGGTATTTTTACTTCATTTTGGGATTTCGAACCCGCATGGCAAAACTCAATCGCTTCAATTGAAAGAAAGATAAGCTACTTCAATTTCATTGCAGCGTTTAAAAATGATAAAATTGTAGGTTACGGAATTATTGAAAAACACACTGGGGATATCCCTCAAATCGCAGTGGATAAAAATTACCGGAAAAAAGGCGTGGCAACTACATTAATGAAAACATTGTTGGAAAATTCAAATAGTAAAAAAGTAAAATTCGTAAATAGTGAATCTGCTTATAAAGATTTTAGAAAATTTGCTGAAAAAATTAATATGCATTTAGGTGAAGGGCAATTTGAAATGATTCTGAAATTTTAGCTGCATTTTAAGAGAATATTGTAATTTAGTATTATGAATTTCGCATATAATTAATTAGATCTAAAGGAAGAAACTTATGTCAAGAATTTTAGTTATCTCATTATTCATTTATTTGGTATTTATCAATTTAATAAGTGCAGATGGAAATGAAAATTTAGCAAAAAATAAGCTGCTTCAAACCGATATTGAAATATTAGTAGACTGGTTTACAGGAGAGTTTAACAATTTTGAACAACATGAAGAAGATATATACGCTAAAGAGAAAAAAGGAAAAGATATTAAGCCGCATATTCATATGCATTCTATTTTTGCGCCTATTGAATTTCCTAAACTTGGCAAATACGTTTTCCATGTACAGCAATCACAAGGAAATGATTTAAGAAAAGTTTTCCGTCAAAGATTGTATGTGTTCAATGAAAATGAAGAACAAAATATTATTGAATTACGAATTTACAAATACCCTAATGATAGTGAATTTTTTGATGTACATAAGAAGCCGGAAAAGTTTAAGAAATTAAGAGTTGAGGAATTATTAGAAACTGGGTGCGTAGTTGAATGGGTAAGAGATGGTGATAAATTTACTGCTTCTAATAGGGGCGGACAATGTGAAATATATTCCCATTACTTCAAAAAAGATATTATTGTTAAAGATAATATTACACTATTCAAGGATCGAATTTTGATTTCAGATAGTATTTTCGATACAGAAGGTAAATTATTAATGGGTCGAGAAGATGGAGCTCCAGTAATTCTTAAGAGATGCAAGTTTTATAAAGGGTGGGCAGCAATAAAAAATGAAGATGCAGATTCGACTTCAAAGTCTAAATATATTGGCTACCGTGGGCTTGTTTTGCACAATCAAGGCCAGAGAACCAAACTTATAAGTAAGGATGGAGTCGAAGCTGATTATGAAGTATCTCTTTCTCAATTAACTTATGCTGCCAGTAATACACATGTTCTAAAACTTGGAGTGCATAAAAAAGGAGAGAAAAGACTGTCTGCTACATTTGGGGCGAACCAGATGCATTTAGGTTAGGACTTAACATAAAATGGATTCAGACAGGATTTACATTGGTTGAAGACCAACGTTTCTCAAAGTAAATGGATAATACAATTTTGAAAAAAATGTACATAAGTGAAAGCCATAAGAAATGATTCTAAATTTATAGTTATAAACTAACTGATATTGTATATTGCTAAAACTATTCCTTGTTTAAGCAATCATTAAATTAATTTTTCTCTCGCTTTGGTATTGTATTTTAAATTATTTCATTATATTTTCATTCCTAGTTAGTTGTTTAGTATTTTAAAATATTAGTTCTTAAAAATTTTACTTAATACTTATTGTTATAATTTACTTTTCTAAAAATTAACTATTCCTCTCACCTGTTCTATTATAAATATCTCTTTACTAAATAACTTTTGAGCAAATGAAAAATTTTTATTTTTTTGATTTTAGTAGCGCTAATTTCTATTGCTGTCCTATTCTTTTTGTTTAACCCCCAATTATTAACTGATATTTGGTTATGGCTTGTTGGTTTAATCGGACCAATAGTAGCGTTAGTTAAAAAAGGTTTTGACTCAGTATCAGATTTATTTAAAAGTGCTAATAATGAAGAGAATAATTCAGAAAATGATTCAAAACCAAAAGTGCCGAAGAGTGATTCACAAAATGAATCAGCACAATTAACAACTGAAATGGAAGAGAAAGAATCAAAGTACAAAATGAAAGTTGAAAACCTTGAAGTAGAGATTAAACAACTTCAGGCAAAGATTGATAAAGAAAACCAAGTTGATTCTTACGATGGTACAACCATAACAGTACTACGGTACTTTGATGATGACGAAACAACATTAGGTTTGCTTTTCTGGGAAGATGAATTTTTTTGCTATACTTTGGAAGACACATTCCGGGAGGTTAAAATTCCAGGCAAAACCAGAATACCAAAAGGCACTTATGAACTAGAATTTTATAAACATCTAACGCCTTTAACTAAAAAATACAGAGGCAGATTTAGCTGGTTTAAATATCATATTCATATAAAAGACGTAAAAAACTTCACATACATTTACATTCACTGCGGTAATAACCATAAACATACCAAAGGGTGTTTGCTAATTGCTGATGGAATTTATTCGGTAAACAAATCCCACACTATAAGAGACTCTGAAAAAGCTTACACAGTATTCTACTCAAAAATTGAAGAACTTCTAAATAGTAACAAAAAAGTCCGAATCAAAATTTTCGACGAAGATTGGTTAAATAAAAGTAATTTAAAAAATAGGTTAACATAAAAATGAATAACTTAAAAAAATGGATCAAGTATTGGGCGATTGGAGTAATTGCTTTTGTGCTATTCACGGTTATTGGATATATAGTTAAATGGGAAGCACAAAATTATCTTACCCTCACTTATATAATAGTAGCGGCTTTTTCATTTTGGTTGATAAATTTCTGGTATCAAAAATTTGAAAAGGAAGGGAAAGCAGAAGAGACCAAAAGGAATCCATATAGAAAAATGTTTTTCTCAGCCGTAAACACATTGTCAATTCTATTTTTGGTTATTGGTGTTTTCGGTGCATTTATGATCATTGCTGATAACGGAAATATTTACAACGCAATTGCTCTGATAATTGCCTTATTATGGTGTGGTATCTTCATTCGCTACTTTATTTGGGCAGTCTATTTTTATAACATCAATTACGGTTTAACAGACAAAGATTGGGAAAAGATTCTTGCAGCAAGAGATAAAAAAGCAAAAGGGCTGCACGTACCGGATTTGGCTTTAAATGCTCCAACGAGCAATCCATTTAAAGACCAAACCTTTGGTTTACCAAAAGGGACTGTAAGAGGTATGATTGCTTTTACTCTACTTTTTGCTGCAATTGCACTTACAGTTGTTAGTATGGGAATGGATACAAATATTGATGAAAGCTCATTTTTCTGGGATCACTTCGAATTTGTTAAGACAGCATTTCTAATGATGATTGCATTTTATTTTGGTGATAGTTCATTAAAGTATTTATCTGAAAGATGGAATAAACCAGGTTCCAGAAGAAAAAAAGATCCTAAAATACCAGATGTTGGAAGTGGGAACCAAAATGGTAATCCACCAAACGGAGGCAATGGAAACGGTGGTAGCTCGGACCAAACTCCAGCTGAAGCGGAAGAGAATGTGCCGCAAAACCAAGAGACACATAACCCCAAAGGAATATTAGGTGCTGTAAATTTAAGTGATTTGAAAAAAACTATTAGTGGAGTTTTCGAAACTACCGAAGACGAAGTCAATGAAAACTATGCCCATGTTAGAGATAAACAATTCAATAAATTTATTACAGACGAGTACTTTGAAATTGCACTAGAAAGAATAAAAACAGAGACGGGATTTAATATTCAATTAGCAACGTTAAAAGCAATTACCGAAGTTGAATCTAACGGTACTGGTTTCCTAAATAGTGGCAAAGCGAAGATTCTTTTTGAGGGACATAAATTCTGGAAGTGGTTAGAGAAATTTAACTTAAATCCGGAAGATTTTGTAAAGGGTAATGAAGATATTATTTACAAGAAGTGGACTAAGGATTACTATATTGGTAAGGAAGGTGAGTATTCAAGACTAAACCGTGCAATGGAAATACACAAGCAGGCAGCTATATATTCTGCATCTTGGGGTAAGTTCCAAGTGTTAGGTGAAAACTTGGAACACATAATCAAAGGACGTTTACAAAGTAATTCAAATGAAAAAGAAGAAGAAATAAAGGAAAAATATTATTACGAAGATTTTGAAGATTTTGCAGTGAAACAACATGAATCAGAATTTTATCATTTATTGGATTTCATAGAATTTATAAAAAACAAAAAAGCTCATGGCACAGTTTTAATTGAATACATTGACGGCAATAAACCAGAAAAATTTGATTGGGACAGCTTTGCCTATGGGTATAACGGCCCAAGATATAAAGAAAATAAATATGTTGAAAAACTAAAAAGTGCATACGAATATTATGTATAGATTATTAAGCATACTGTTTCTTTTATCCGTTTTTCTTTTTACTTCATGCGGTAACAGACGCGGATTGGTTGTGGGTAAAATTCAGAAAGCTTCAAAGTTGGCAACGACTGAATTTACTATTGATAAACTAGTTCACGGCACCAAAACTAAAAAAATATTTTGGTTCATAAAACTAAATGAAGCAAGAATTATTGTTTATTCTCAAGCAATAATTAAAACCGGAATTGATTTAAAGAAACTGAAAAAAGATGATATCAAAATTGATGAAGATGAAAACTCAATTGAGATAACTCTGCCTCCAATAGAGGTAATAAATTTCTCATACCCACCTGACAAATTTAGAATCGACTCAGCACTATCAGATCCGGATAAATTCTTAAATGAGATTAATTTGTATGATCAGGAAAAGTACTTTCGGGATGCTGAAATAGATATTAGAAATAACCTTGAATACATTGGCATTGTTGAAACAACACAAGAGAAAACAAGAGCATTGCTTTATGGTTTGCTACTAAATCTTGGATTTGAAGAAATCCATATTGGTTTTAAGAACAATGAATTAATTGTTGATAAAATTACTATTGAAAAGGAAGACGGATGATTTTTAGCTTATTAACAAAATATTGGCGCACAATATTTGACGCACTGGTTATCGTTGCCATTATCACATTGGTCTTTCTAATAAATCCCTTTGATATTTTTGGAAGCGGATTAAAACTAAATGATACTGCAAATATGGTTTCTAATGTCCGTTCAATTGGGCAACTTGTTACTGCCGAATATTACGGAGAAGTAATTTCATCCCTCGATGAATCAAAATTATATATAATTGAAAAAGATAAGCTAAATAAAAAGGCCCAAGATTATTACCGCAAATTAAAAAAGGAAGTAAGTAATTTATATATTGAAAGTATTGTCTCTACTTATGGTGAGCAAGATTTTAGAAAACGAACTCGGTCAGTGCGAAACGAATTGAATGATGCTAGAGAAGAATTTTCTCAAAAATATGAAAAAATAAAAAAGGGTAGTTTAGAAGATTATGTAATAATGTTTTGGGCAATAAAATTAAGGGATGAAAGAATAGATTTTGAAGATTATAACGATGATAGGGATGATATTATTGAAGAGCAATTGGAAAATTTATTTGATTATGTGTTAACTAATTACAGGATTTACGTCGCTAATCAGGAAGATTTTAATGAATTCTTAAACCAAGGATTTGAGAAAAATATAAGCTTCTCAAAATTTTACAATAATTTTAGCAAAAATATTAAAAATGAAAAAGATAAAGAATTAGCCTTAATTGGAAGAGGAAGTGTAAAAGCCGGATTCGATTTTGGAAAGTTAGACGAACGCAGATTTAATTACGATAGAGAAACGAAAACTGTCCATTTATTTGGAATCACGTCAAAAATTCTTGATGTCAACATTAATCCTTGGTTCATTCCCGAAAAGAGAATTCCCGGATTTGATATTATTGTTGCAGAGGATGTCAACTTTGAAGATGCAAAAAGAGTAAAGAAACACTGTGTGTCGAAGCTCGAGACAAATGCAATAAATGCCGGAATAATTGATAGGGCAAGGGAATATGGTGAAGAAGCAATCAAAGAGTTTTTTTCTTTGTTAACCAATGATGAAATCAAAGCTGTCAAATTTCATGCAGATGAATTAAATGTTGTTTATGAAAAGGTTGCTAAGGATAGCTTGATATCATTTGACGAAATAAATTTAATTGATTCCACATATAAAAATTATCTTCAGTCAATTAATAAGCTAAAAGGGAATACCGGATTAAAGAAACATAAAAACTTTTTACTTTCCCGCTTTATTCAAGATTTAAAAAAGTTTGATATAGAGGTTTATTCAAACAGTAAGAAAGATGCTTACAGAAAAACAGACTTCAATTTCTTTACAAAAGAACTACAGAACATTTTACAAGATACTGTAATAACCATAAAAGAGTTAAATGAAATAACTCATTCTTTGCGTTGGGTAATTGAAAGCGACACGACTTTTATCCCGGAAAATTATAAAACTTTTTCTCACTGGTTCGATGACAGTTTATCATTTGTAAACGAGTTTAATTTATTTATAGAAAAATTGGATGAATTTAAGTATGATACTTTAGCATTCAATTTTATATCAGAATCTGATACAATCCAAAATAATACCCAAGCCTTTAAGAATAAAATTACCAGCCTTAATAGTGAAAAAGGAAAAGAAAAAGGAAAGGTTTACAATTACATTATTACTGGGGATATAGTTACAATAAATAGAATCGATAGTACTAAAAATTTTGATTTGGATTCTCTAAAATATAATATTAATACTGATTCTTCATTCATTGCAGAAATTGTTAAGAAAGATTCACTTGATGTTAAAGAGATTAATCTTACAGCTATTGACAGTTTAGTAAATACCAATAGGCAAATAGATGAATTAAATTCATATTCTTATTATCTGGAAAAATTGAATGAAAAATATCATAGAGATTGGATTCTTAGGGCTAGTGAAAATGTTAAAAAGAATATTTTAAGTAAAGAGAATTTTAGCAATTTTAGAGATAATATTGCTAATCGTTTTAAAAATATTTTTTAGAAGAAAAAAGGGAAACCAAATCTATTTCAGTTTTTAATCTTAGCGAATAAATTTCCGTTATTAAATTCTGCTTCTTTTATTAGCCATTCCTGTAAATTCATATTTTTCTGGTGAACAACCGGCCTGTTAAACACGTATTTTCCGGTCGGAAGAAGAATCCTGGATTTTTCGGTATCTGCCAAAGATGTATCTAAAATATTTTTCTTTAAGAATTTTTTAAGTCTGAGATCTTCAATTGGAAAAGTTGTTTCAACTCTTCTATCTAAATTTCGCGGCATCAAATCGGCACTGCTTAAATAGAATTTCTCATCTCCATTATTATAGAAATAATAAATTCTGCTATGTTCCAAAAATCTGCCGACAATACTTTTTACACGGATATTTTCACTTAACCCCGGCACTTGCGGCACTAAGCAACAGATTCCGCGGATTATCAAATCAATTTGGATACCATAACTTGAAGCTTCGTATAGCGCAGCAATTGTATCCGGATCAACCAGAGAATTTAATTTGAAGATGATTCTTCCTTCGCCCCCAGCTTTTACATTTTCAATTTCATTTTGGATAAGTTTCAAGAAGTTTTCGCGTGTGTCAAGTGGCGATACAAATAATTTATCGTAATTCTTTTGCTCTGAATAACCAGTGAGCAAATTGAAAACTTCTGCTACATCCGAGCCAATTTTTTCATCCGTTGTAAAGAAACCGATATCTGTGTAAAGTTTTGCTGTTGACGCATTATAATTACCAGTGCTCATATGAACGTATCTTTTTACACCCTCTGTTTCTTTGCGGACAACTAGTGTCATTTTAGCGTGTGTTTTAAGTCCGACCAAACCATAAACAACATGTACACCTGCTTTTTCAAGTTCTCTTGCCCAAAAAATATTGTTTTCTTCGTCAAAGCGTGCTTTTAATTCTACTAGTACAGCAACTTGTTTTTTTCTCTCCGCAGCTTCAATTAAATATTTAATAATCGGTGAATTTGGTCCAACTCTGTATAATGTTTGTTTTATTGCAAGTACGTCAGGATCTTCAGAAGCTTCTTTAATGAAATTGATAACAGGATTAAATGAATCAAACGGGTGATGAAGAATTATATCATTTTGCTTAATTACAGTAAATATGCTCTCTTCTTCATCAAATACAGTTGGCATCAATGCGTGAAAAGGCTTTTCTTTTAAGTGTGCTGCCGGAAGTTTATATAATTCCATAACATTACTTAAACCCAAATGGCCATCGGTAAAATGAATATCTTCTTTGCTAACTTCTAAGTTTTCAGTGAGAATATCTACCATGAAATCCGGCATATCCTTTTCCATCTCCAAGCGAACGACCGGGCCAAATTTCCGGCGTTTAATGTTTTCTTCGATCAATTCAAGCAAATCATCTGCTTCATCTTCTTGAATTTCGATATCTGTGTTTCGTGTAATTCTAAACCTGTAAGCGTGTAAAATTTCAACACCCGGGAAAAGCTTTTCCATATTGAATTTGATTAAATCATCAAGCCAAACGTATTTAGCAATGAATTCAGTGCTCTTCTTCTTTTTAGGTTCAATTATATTTTCTATCCGGATTAGCCTTGGTAAAATTCCCGGCATCTTAACTCTCGCGAAATGCTTTTCGCCGTTTTGCTTTTTTACTTGTAAAGCGAAGCTTATACTTAAGTTTGAGATGTAAGGGAAAGGTCTTCCGGGGTCAAAAGCAAGTGGAGTTAAAACCGGGTAAATCTCTTTATTGAAATATTCAGAGAGTGCTTTCTGTTCTCTTTTGGTTAACTCATCAATTTTACAAATAAAAATATTATTTTTATTTAATGAAGGGACAATCGTTTTTCGCCAAAATTTAGTGATCTTTTTAAGCATCTTTTGTACTTCGCGTTCAATGTACTTAATCTGTTCAATTGGTGTATATCCGTCTATTGTCGGCTTAAAAATATTTGCACGGATCTGTTCTTTTAAACCGGCGACACGTATCATGTAAAATTCATCCAGGTTCGAGAAAAATATTGAAATAAATTTAATTTTATCAAGAAGAGGAAGAGTCGGATTTAGAGCTTCTTCAAGAACTCTGCGGTTAAATTCAATCCAACTGGTTTCACGGTTAAAAAAATTATCAGGATCATGATATTTCTTCAAATAATCTTTAGTAATTTTGGACATAATCTCTTCATTAGATTTTTTGTAATCCCAAAGATAGTCAATTTTAAAATTGTAATCTTGAGATAAAATAAACTTTTAGTTAAACGACAGTTTTACCTATTTAAACTTTTTTGCTGAAGTAAAACTATCCAGATCGTAATTAATTTCTGTTTTCGGCATCTCAAGTCTTCTAATTGGTACATTTGCAATGGCTAAAAACTCTTCAGCCTGAGTGTTGTGGTAATCAGAAAAAATGACAATTTCAGTAATTCCTGCAGCTACAAGAGATTTTGCACAGTTTGTACATGGCATATTTGTAACATAAGCTGTAGCACCTGAAGTACTTACACCATGAATTGAACATTGTAATAAGGCATTCATCTCAGCGTGAATTGTTCTGATACAATGGTTGTCAACAATATAACATCCGTCATCCTCACAGTGAACATCTCCGGGAATTGAACCGTTGTATCCGGTTGATAAAATTCTTTTATCTTTAACGAGCACACATCCGCAATGCATTCTCGGGCATGTTGCTCTTTCGGAGACAAGCATTGCAAGTTTCAAAAAATATTCATCCCAAGATGGTCGTTTAGCTGCAGACATATATATTCCGAATTTTATTTTTGAATATGAGTAATGATATTAGAGTAAAATTAAAAATGAATTTTACTCTTCGTAAAGAATAACTACATTATCACTTGCGGGGTAGCCAATGCAAGTGAGACAATAACCTTGTTTAATTTCATCTTCTGTCAATGCTGTTTGATCGACCAATTTTAATCTACCGGAAAGGAGCCGTGCTTTGCATGTCCCGCAATTACCGGATTGACATGAATTCGGAAGTTCGAGTCCGTTTGAAAGTGCAACTTCCAAGATGCTTTGTCCAGGTTCTGCTAACAATTTATGCTTTTCATCATTGAAGAAGATTGTTACTTCCCTTTCTTTTTCTTCAATTTCTTCAGATTGGTCTACTATTTCAACATGATAGATTTCACGATGAATTTTTTTCCTTTTAATTCCTAGGTTTTTTAATGCAGACATGTTATCTTTCATCATGCCATCCGGACCGCACATAAAAAACTCGGTATTTTCATCAAATCCATTAATGCAATTTTTTACAAAATAATCCGTTTTATCATAATTTATCCTCCCAACATCTCCTATCCATTTTTCTGAAGGTTGGCTTAAAATATGCGTAATACGAAAATTATTATTCTCATTATTTAGTTTATCGAATTCTTTTTTATAAATAATTGATTCTTCGTTTCTATTTCCGTAAAAAAGATAGACTTCACTTTCTTTTTCAACTTTTAATATTGATTTGATCATTGAATGCAGAGGCGTAATTCCACTTCCGGCACCAAAAAAAACATATTTGTTTTTATTTGATTCTTTTGGATTTACTGTAAAAACCCCCAAAGGAGGTAATGATTTTATAGAAGTGCCTTCTAATAATGAATCAAACAAAAATTTAGAAGTGTAACCATCTGCTATTTTTTTTATAGTGATTTTTAAGCTTGGAAGTTCAAAAGGTGTAGAACTTATTGAATATCCTCTTTTTACTTCTTTGCCGTCAATATTAAATATCAAAGTGAGAAATTGACCCGGATCGAAATCGATTTTTTTGTTGTTTTTTTCTTTTAGTGTAACTGTGAGTGAATCAGCGGTTTCTTTTTGAATTTTGGTAATTTCAAGTTCAAGATAATTTTTCATTCATAATCTTTCTTTTTTTTGCTACAAATCTTTGTAAAATGGGTAGTTCTAAAATAACTTAACTGGTTTAAAAAACAACTGCCGCGGATGAGGGCGGTCCACGGCAGAAGGATTGTTCATCAAGGAGGGTATGTATGTGAAACTTATTTTAACTTAAGCAATTTATATACCATTAAAAAATTGTTAATTTCACGATTAAATGAGATTGTCAAATTCAAATTTTTAATTTCCGAGAATCTCAAATTTCCGGCTTCCTAAATAAAAGAACTTTTCTACTTTTTGTTATTCTTATCTTCTTTGACGATAAAATTCAAAAATTAGTTCCCATTTTTTTATAAATATTAGGGGGAAATTTTAGGACTAAATTACTTTGGTAAAGTTATGCGGAAAGTTGTACCAATATTGACTTCAGAGCTTTTAACGAATATCTTTCCTTTATGGTATTCTTCAACAATTCTTTTGGATAAACTCAATCCCAATCCCCAGCCTCTTTTCTTAGTTGTAACTCCGGGTTTGAATACATCTTTTTTCTTTTTGGGAACAATTCCTTTTCCATTATCTGTGACGTCAATATCAATATGTTTTTTTGATTCATGAATTTTGAACTCTACTCGTCCTCTTTTTAACTCAATTGCATCAAGGGAGTTTTTAATAAGGTTTTCAAGTACCCATTCAAAAAGCTCTGTGTTTAATTTTATACAAATATTTTCGTCAGATTCAAGCGTGATTTTCACATCTTTTTTGCCGGTTTGAGGTAATCTTCGCTGGAAGTACAAAATCACCCTATCTACTACTTCTTTAATATTATGTTGTTTTAATTCTGGCTGCGAGCCAATTTTAGAAAATCTTTGGGCTATTTTATTGAGTCTGTCCAAATCATTTTTCATTTCATCAGTAATATCTAAAACCTTTACAGAATCTTTGTGATTCATATTTAACAATTCATTCCAACCCATTAAACTTGAGATTGGCGTTCCAAGCTGATGAGCAGTCTCTTTTGACATACCCACCCAAATATTGCTTTGCTCCGTTTTCTTCAAATAATTGAATACTAAATAGGCTGTTAAAACAAAGATTAGAGCAATAACTATTTGCATATAAGGATAGTAACGGAGTTGTCTAACAATTTCAGAATCACCGTAATAGATTTTCCCGAGTATTAAAGAATCACTAAAGTTTACAATTATTGGTTCATGTTCACCGCCTAATTCTTCAACTTTTGCATTTAAGAATTCCAGCAAAGCTTCGTTGGTCATTGTTGAATCAAATTGAATATTTCTTATTCCTACATCTAATCCAGTTAGAGAAATGTTATCATTTGCATCTGTTAAAATTAACGGAAAGTCGATTCGCTTTATTACATTTTCGAGTATAAATGTATATTCACTTGTATTGGGATCAGATTGAATAATATATTGAAGACTTCGCGCATAAAGTTCAACTGATTCTCTTTCTCTGGCTTGAAGTTTTTGAACAAGAAATTGAGTGTAAATAAGAGTAGCTAGAGCGATAATTATTGCAACTGCTATTAAAGCGACTTTTATACGAAAAGAACCCGAAGCTGCGGGGATAACTGATTTTTCAATTCCAGTAATCAATGATGTTACTTTTTATTTTCAGATTTATTCTAATCCCGTAAATACAATAATTATAACTCAATTGTTTCTTTTCTTCTTGGCCCAACAGAAACTATACTGTTTTTAAAGCCGCATTTTTTTGAAATAAAATCTAAATAGTCTTTTGTTTCGCTTGGCAGATTATTGTATTCTTCTACTTTTGAGATGTCCTGATCCCATCCAGCCAGAGTTTCGTAAACCGGTGTAACATTATCAAGTTTACAAACATCAGTAGGGAAATGTTTTAATTTTTGCCCGTTGATTTCATATGCAACACAAACTTTGATTTCTTTCAATCCGCTTAGAACATCCAATTTTGTGATTGCCGCTTCTTTTATGCCATTAATTGTTGTTGAATATTTTACAAGATAAGCATCAAACCATCCACATCTTCTTGGCCTGCCTGTAGTTGATCCAAACTCTGCACCTTGCTTTTGAAGATATTCCCCGGTTTCATCAGTCAGCTCTGTTGGAAAAGGGCCTAAGCCGACACGAGTAGTATAAGCTTTTACAATTCCGATTACATTTGAAATAGCAGTCGGTGGAACTCCTGTCCCGATACACGCGCCACCTGATGTAGGATTTGAAGAGGTAACATATGGATAAGTACCGTGATCAACATCAAGTAGTGCTCCTTGTGCACCTTCCATTAATACTTTTTTATTATCTGAAATAGCATTATTTAGTAGTGATGATACATCAGTGATATAAGGATCGATAGCTTCATCAAAAGCGGTGTATTCTTTGATGATTGCTTCAACATCCAGTTCATCATGATTGTAAACTTTCTTTAGTAAATTGTTTTTCTCTTCAATGTTTTGTCTGATCTTTGCTTCAAGATCATCACGGTTAAGAAGGTCAACAATTTTTATCCCTTTTCTTGCATACTTGTCGTAATAACACGGTCCAATACCGCGGCCGGTAGTTCCAATTTTTTGTTTTCCGCTTTCATTTATTGAATCTAATAATTTGTGGTACGGCATTATCAAGTGTGCATTATGGCTGATAAATAATCTGCCTTCAATATCAATATTATTTTTTCTTAGAAATTCAATTTCTTCAAGCAGCGCTTTGGGATCAATTACAACACCGTTACCAATTACGCATTTAACATTGTCTCTTAAAATGCCTGAAGGGATTAGATGGAGGATATATTGTTTGTCACCAATTTGAATTGTGTGTCCTGCATTTGCACCGCCCTGATATCTTGCTACTACATCAAATCTGTCGCTTAAAATATCTACAATTTTACCTTTGCCTTCGTCACCCCACTGACTGCCAACTAAAATACTAACACTCATATTAAATCCAATCATATTATAGAAAAACAAAAACTCCGAATATAATTATCCGGAGTTAATAATCAAATTAAAAAACTTACTTCAGTAATGTATTATTCTTCTTCTTTTTTGAAGCTTTCAACAGCTTCTTCAACAGAATCAAAATTTTCAAAAATTGTAATAAGTTTTGTAATTACAAGCAAGCTGTTAATTTTTTCAGTAGCGTTAGCTAATTTTAGCATTCCACCACCGTTTTTCATTGTTGTGAAACCACTAATTAGCATTCCCAAACCTGAACTATTCATAAACTTAACATTACCTAAATCGATAACAACATTTTTTTTATCTTCTTCTAAAAGTCCATGAAGTAAGTCGCTGAAATCTTGAGCTTCCGGACCGCCCATAACATTGCCTCTGATTTCTAATACTGCTGCACCGTATTTTTCATGTTGTTTAACTTTCATTGGAGCTCCTTAAAATTTATTTCTTTTGTTTTCGGTACTTTAAGATTTGTTTTTAATAAAATATGAGACTTACTATAAATTATTGATTATAAATAATTATATTGCCAATCAAGTTATTGAATCTATTTAAAAAAAGAAAGTGTATTTTCGATATTTTCTTTTAATGAAAATTACAATAAACTAAATAACTGGAACATAATAAAACCCCTATCGTCTAAGATGTCAAATAAAGAAGAAAAAAACGAAGAGAATCTTAATATTACACCAGATGTGGAAGATGAGGATTTTGTTCTTATAAAAGAATTTATTGATGGAAATGAAGGTGCCTTTGAAAAGCTTATGGCGCTCCATAAAGACAAAGTGAGAAATCTGATTTATTTAACTTTGGGAGATGCAGAGTATGTTGACGATATATCTCAGGATGTCTTCATTAGCGTGTTTCACAAATTAAAAGATTTCAGATTTCAGTCTAAATTCACTACTTGGCTTTATCGCATTACTGTCAATAAATGCAGAGACTATTTACGCAAGAAAAGGGTTCGAAGTATTTTTGTCCCTATCAAGGATTCGGAACATGAGCTCAGCGTAAGAACAAAAATGGAAAATATTGATATTCCACAATTGGTTAGAAAAGGAATTGAGAAACTCCCGGACAAATTGAAAGTCCCTCTTATTGCGAGGGATATAGATGGATTGAGTTATAAAGAAATTGCAGATAAACTAGGCTGCGAAGTAGGAACAGTAAAATCCAGAATATTTAGAGCGAGAGAGAGCCTAAAATTTATACTTGAGCCGTTTCAAAAAGAATTGAAATCTTGATGATGGATAAAACAAAAGGAAATAATTTTTTAGAAATCTTAAAAAATTATGGACTTTATATTGCGATAACAATAATTACAATAGGTCTTCTAATATTCTTTAAGTATAATCAAAAGGATGTTGAAAATTTATTGAAGAATAGCAAAGATAATTTACTTGCCTTTTACACTCAAAATCTGAAACCTCTTGCTACTAGAACAAACTTGACCAACGAAGACGTTTTTAATTTTGCCTTACACAATAATTTACCGCTTGATAAAAATGAACAAAAAGTTCTTCAGCTGGGAATGAATGAAGAATCCGGCAATAACACTTTTGAAATTAAGCCAGTAGCAATAAACCCTGATACAAAAAATTATGAAAAGTTTATTCAGTATTTAAGATTGAACGGCCAGCAGATAAAAGAATTAGATTCTGTATTAAACAATTATAAGAAAGAAATTTATACATCCGTTTTATTGAATGATCACAATACAGTTGCGGTTAATCCAAAAATCAGTATTGTTCGTGATGCAGTTGTTACAGACTTAATCGACTTTGCAAAAAAAATAAATTACACAAGGGTAAAAAAGGATATTCCTGAATACGTTAATTTAGAAGAGAAAAAAATAAAATCTTCAATCAAAAATGTTCTAAATGCAGAGATGAAAGATTTTATTGTATTTACTCCTGATACTGTTGTTCAATTGCCTTGTGTTGTTGATGATTTGCACTTAAGTGAAAGGTTAACTCATTTGGAAGATATGGATGAGCGTGACTTGGCTTTTGAAGATATAAATTTTGAATTTAAGTTGACACATGAACCGTTAGATTATAATGAAAAAATTATTTTTGATATTAACTCCAAACACTTAAAAGCTGCATTACCTAAGTCCATATACAACATTGAACAGCATCACAATGAGATTGATTTACTTGAAAGCCAGATAGCAGAAATAACAAACAAGTTAAATTCGCTTTCTTTTAGTTTATCGTCTGATGAAAGCCCAATAGTGAAAATGATGATAAATACTCTTGAAGACAGTGTTGATAGTTACACTTTCAAATTTGACATGAACATAAAGGCAATTGATTCAATGGTTGAAGAATCTATGATGATACACGAAGAAACATGGGAAGAATTCGGAATGAAAATGGATTCACTTGCGATTGAACTTGAAAGTGAATGGAATGACTCTCTTTACTGGCATCAAAAAGAGAAAATAAAAAAGGAAGTTAAAAGGGCTAAAGAAGAGGCAAGAAAAGCTAAAAGAAGGTCAAACTAAACCTGCCAATAATTTTTTGAATCTACAGCTATATGTTTACTATAAAATGATTTTGTCTTAAGTTAATAAGCTTAATAAATAAAAAGAAATACAGATGTCTTTACCTTTTGCAAATGTGAAAAGATCGCGAAAATTAGAAAATACAATTTTTGCGTCAATAATATTGTTTGCCTATCAAATGATATTTGTTGAAAGAGATTCTGTATTAATGATCCTTTTTAATGATGCCTTAGTTTTTGGTGCCGGTTACTTTTGGTATTTGTACTTAAGTGAATTCGTAAATAAAAAAATAAACTCTCCTTTAACGGTAATACTCAATGCCGGAATATTAAATGCCGTTTTATTCTTTTCAATTGCCATCAGTTCAACATTTGTTGAAGGAAGTCAATTCCAAGCATTGAAAGGAAATTTTATCTTTTTGATGTTTTCTATTTTTGTTCTATTTGTTTTTATATGTGTAATAGGTTACATCTTTTCTACTTTTAAAGGATTAACCTTTCTAAGGCAAAAAACTGAATCCAGTAAATATTTTAACACGCTTATTACTTTTTTAATTATCGCTTCCTTCACAAAAACTATTGTATTATTAGACAGTGATTTAGAGTTTGTTCATAATACTTTTTTTGTGGTTACTATATTATTAATTGCAATCAATTCAATAAAAGTTTCTTGGATAGCATTTCTTGTAAAAAAGCAAAAAATCTATTTATTAATTATTGCCGTTGTGCTCTCCGTTTTGTTCGGACTTAATTATGCACTCTTTTTAGAAGAGTCAATAATTGTAACGGCACTGAATCATTTCTCCCCAGCTTTTACAACTTTCATAAGCTTGATAATGATTTATGGTGCAATATATTTTGGAATAATTTTCTTCACTGCTCTATTTCATTTGCCCACTGCTGAGGCATTTGATAGGAAAGCCGAAGAAGTTACCACATTGATGGATTTGACAAAGTTAATTACCAGAGTATTCGACTTCAAAGAGCTTGCTGAAACAATAACTACGATAACGACAAAAATTTGTAACTCGGATAGTGCCTGGTTAGTCACAAAGAATGATGATAAATTTGAACTTAACTCTGTTTTTAATATTGGTTACGTTGAAGCAGAGAAGATTACAAATTATGTTTTAACAAAATTCAATTATAAAATTGATGAAGTATTAACGCTAGATAACAGTTCAATTAAAGTAGAAATAAAAAACGATATTCGAACGTTTAACTTTAGATCGCTGGGGGTAGCACCTTTGCGAGTACATAATAGAACCAACGGATTTCTTTTTGTAGCGAGAAAAAAAGAAATGGCTTTTGATGATGATGATAATAAAGCAATTGGAGCTTTTGGTGATTATGCAGCGGTAGCTTTAGAAAATGCTTTGTTAATTGAAGAAAATATTGAAAAAGAAAGACTCGAAAAAGAGCTTGATGTTGCGCGTGAAGTTCAGAAGAAAATTTTGCCAAATGTAACTCCCCAATTTGAAAATCTAAATGTTGAGTCTTTGTTCATTCCCGCGTTTGAAGTAGGTGGTGATTATTATGATTTTTTTGAATTACCAAAAGATAAATTAGGATTTGTTATTGCAGATGTTTCAGGTAAGGGGATTCAAGCTGCATTTATAATGGCAGAAGTGAAAGGAATTTTTGAGTCACTCTCTAAACTTATTGAAAGCCCCAAAGAACTACTTATTAAAGCGAACGAAATATTAAAAGAGAGCCTTGAAAAGAAAAGTTTTGTTACAGCTGTTTATGGTGTTGTAAATCTAAATACCGGTGTTGTTAATTTTTCGAGAGTTGGTCATAATAGCGTTATGATCTGCAGAGATAGTGTTGTTGAACATTTTACTCCACCAGGCATAGGTTTAGGTTTAGATTATGGAGAGAAGTTTACAAACACAATAAAAGAATTGGAAATTAAGCTAAATTATAACGATATTTTCATTTTATATACTGACGGTATTCCCGAATCACAAAATGCCAACCATGAAGAATTTGGATATAAAAGATTTGAGAAAGTCATTACAAGAAACTGTAATAAGGGATTAAGAGTGTTATCAAATGAAATTATAAAAGAGGTATCCACCTTCTCAAAAGACTGCTCGCAGCATGATGACATTACTCTTGTTCTGTTTAAATGGAAATTAAATAATAAAATATCTGGAGATAATTAATGGCCGATTTCAACGTAAATGTACGGGAAGTTGGTGTAGTTAATATCATTGAACTAAAGGGCTATTTAGATGCCCATACTGCTCCGGAACTTGAAAGTGCTTTTAACAAGTTAATTGATGACAACAATTATAAAGTTGTCGTTAATTTTGATGAGTTAAACTATATCAGTAGTGCCGGTTTGGGAGTTTTTATGGCATATGTTGAAACGATGCGTGAAAACAAGGGCGATATTAAATTCACCAACATGAAAGAAAATGTGTATAACATTTTTGATCTTTTAGGTTTCCCGATGTTATACGAATTTTTTAAAGATGAAAAAGAAGCTGTAGATAAGTTTGAAGATAAATCAAATGACCAGTAACAGCAAAAATTTTAAAAAAGAATTAGTAATAAAAAGTACTACGGAAAATCTTTCGAAGGTAAGGGATTTTACGAAGTCATCTGCGGAAGCCATTGGGTTTTCTAAGGAAGCCATTGGAAAAATAATTCTAGCAGTTGATGAAGCATGCAGCAACGTTATTAAGCATGCTTATAAGTATTCCGAAGAAGGTGAGATTTCCGTATCTCTCAATTATAAAGATCCAAAGTTTGTAATTTCCATTACAGACGAAGGAACACATTTTGACCCCGATTTAATTCCCGAGCCAGATATTAAAGAATATCATAAACAGAAAAAAGTTGGAGGTTTGGGAATGTTCTTAATGAAAAAATTAATGGATGAAGTGAAGTATAAAAATCTCTCCGACAACCGTAACCAGGTTATTTTAGTAAAGTATTTCCAATAATTTTATGCAAAGCAAAAAAAATAATAATGCATTAAGAAACCTTTCTGCATTAGTGGATTTCAGCAGTCTCATAAACTCCTCACTTGAATTAAATTTCATATTAAACAACATATTGCTTACTTGTTTCGGGAAGTTTCACACTACAAAAGGTCTGATTGCATTAATGTGTGAAAAAGGGAAATTAGAAATCAAACTTCACAAAGGATTAAAGAAAGGAGAGCTAACGGATTTTCCATTAATTGATCTTTATAATGAAGACCAAGAAGATATGTTGAAAGAATATTTGAGTAAGCACAAATATCCTTTGTGTCAAAAGATTTATTCTTCAAATAAAGTATTAGGAATAATTATTCTTGGTGAAAAATTAAATAAAGTTGAATACAATGATGATGATAAAAATTTCTTGAAGACTATTCAGAACATTGGTGCTACTGCAATTGAAAATTCGCTAACCGTTGAAGAATTAAAATCAGTTAATAGAAACTTAGATTCTAAAGTTAATCAATTAAGTTCTCTATTTGATTTGGGTAAAGAATTCAGTGGTGTTTTAGATATTGAAACGATTTCCAAATTACTTGTTTTTTCTATACTCGGACAACTTTTTGTTTCAAGATTTTCAGTCTTAATTCATGACGGAGAAAAGTTTAATATTCTTGAATCAAAAATAAAAAATGAAAAATACCTCGATTTTATAAATGAAAGTGATACTGAATTATTTAGAAACGTAATTGAAGCAAATGAGATACAATCAAATTTTCCGCAGTTGTTTGAAATTGGAATTCGTTTGATCATTCCGATGCAAATTAAAAGTGAAACAAAAGGGATTATTCTGCTTGGAAACAGAATGAATAATCTCAAATACACGAAATCAGATATTGAATACGCATCTTCACTTGGTAGCCTCGCAATTATATCGATTGAAAACAGCCGCCTTTTTGATGAAGCCCTTGAAAAACAAAAAATGGAAAAGGATCTTGAGATAGCAAGAAAGATCCAAAGTAATTTACTGCCCGACACGGTCCCAGTACTTAAAAACTTTGAAATAGCAGCTTTTAATAAATCAGCTAAACAAGTTGGCGGAGATTATTACGATATAGTTAAACTTGAGGACGGTAGGGTTACAGTTGCAGTTGCTGATGTATCCGGTAAAGGTGTGCAAGCTGCTTTATTGATGGCTAATATGCAAGCTTTCCTTCAATCAATTTGTAAACAGAACATAGAATTGGTTAAGGCGTCTAACTTAATCAATGATTTAGTTTCTGAAAATACTGTTGACGGTAGCTTTATTACTTTTTTCTGGGGTCAACTGGATGATGAGAACAAAGAATTTACTTATGTAAATGCCGGTCATAATCCGCCTTTGTTAATTCGCAACGGCGAGATTACGAAACTGAAAAAAGGTGGGATGATACTCGGGGTAATGGCAACAGTTATTCCGTATTTATCCGAAACTATTTCGCTTCAAAAGGATGATTTAATTGTTCTATTTACAGATGGCATAACGGAGGCTATGGATAACGATTTTAGTGAATACTCAGATGAAAGGTTTGAAGAGTTTGTGTCAAAAGTAAAATTGAATTCAGCAAATGAAATTCTAGATTCAATTACACATGATGTATTCGATTTCACCAAAGGAGCCGACCAATCTGATGACATTACTTGCCTTGTTATCAAAGTAAATTAATTCATGAAAAATATTTTTGATCAAATAGGAAAATACAGAAGAAGGCTGTTAACCCCTTTAACATTGGGTTTATTGTTACTTGGTTGTGCAAATTTATACTTTCAACTATATGTACCCCAGCAATCAAATGATGAATGTTTGTGGGTCACAAAAGAGGTTACTTCTGATTCAACAATAATAGTTTTTGATCAAGTCAAATTTGAAGGTGTAACTTATAATGCGGGAATTAGAGATGGTGATCGGTTACTAGAAATAAATGGGAATTCTATTTACAATTTATTCCAAGCATCGATCATACTTAATAAAGTTGCTGAAGGTGATACTGCAGACTATAAAATATCACGTGACGGACACATAATTGAAACAAAAGTAGAGATTAAAAAGCTTATCAACTTTCAAGGTGTAAGTATAATTATCTTTGCTATTTTTTGGGTAATCGTAGGTTATGTTGTTGTTCTTGCTAAACCGGAAGGTTTTACCCAAATGATGTTTTATAGAATTGGAGCTCTTTCTATTTTGGCAACCGGCAGCTTGTTTCTAATAGGTACGCCAGGCAGTAATCCGATATTTGATTATCCTGTCGCAACAATTATTGCAAATATTATAACTATGTTTGCTTTCTCGTATCTTCCTTTTATTTTGATTTATTTCTTTTGGATTTTCCCTAAGCCTAACAAATTGATTCAACAACAAATAGTTAAAAAAGTCCTTTTAAGATTTCCGGTGATTCTTTTTTCATTGACGCTTATATATCATGTTGTTGTTAATCTTATCTTAAATTGGTTGCCATTCTATTATATAACAATAGTTTTTAATGTATTATTGACCTTTGCTCTTGTTACAGGTTTTATCTCACTCATCAAAAGCTATATTAATCTTAAAACAGAGCATGAAAGAAACTCAATATTTGTTATAGTCGTTGCTTATACCTTATTGATCGCATCATTGTTATATACGGTAACTATCGCAAATGTTTTTACCGGTGCAATTTTTAATAATCCGGAATTATTTATTCCTATTGTTGTTATAGCATTATTACCCGTATCATTTGGATATTCGATATTCAGATATTCATTAATGGATGTTAGCGAAGTTTTCAAAAATGCTATTGTGTATGGAATCGCTACTGTATCATTAGCAGGAATTTATTTCCTATTAATTTATTTGCTTGGCCAACAAATTAGTTCTGCGATTGGTACTGATTACCAAGCAATAATTGCCGGGGCAATATTTATAATTTTTGCAATGGTGTTTCAATCTACAAAAGATAAATTTCAAGAACTGCTTACACAAAAATTTTATCCGGAACAGTTTGCATATCAAAAAGTGATCTTAAAATTCAGCAATGAAATATCAAGTATTGTTGGGCTTAACAACATTTTAAAATCTGTTGAAGAAACATTTATCGAATCATTAAAATTAGAGAGATTTGGAATTTTTTTGATAGATGAAAATAGAGATAAGTTTGAATTAAAAATAGGGCAGAGACTGTTTTACGAAAAAATGTTTTTGTCTAATAAAAACAAGTTGATTCGCGGTTCAATTGAAGAGAAAATAAAATTAAAACAATTGCCTGTAATTGAAAGGGAAGAATTCGAAATTACATTCCCTGAAGATTATAAGATTTTGTACGAAGAAGAAATTTATACAGTAATTCCATTAAGAGTAAAATCAAACATAATTGGTTTACTTGTTTTTGGGTTAAAGCATTCCAAATCAAAATTTGCCGGGAAGGATTTGGAATTGCTTGTTGCTGCTTCTAATCAAATTGCTGTTTCAATTGAGAACGCACGTTTATATTTGGCTGAAGCAAAAAATATAGAATTTGAAAGTGAATTGAAAAATGCGAGAAAGATTCAAGAGAGCCTTTTACCGAGAAAGATACCGCATTTCAGAAATTTTGAAATTTTTGGCAAAATGATTCCTGCTATGCAAGTTGCCGGAGATTATTATGATATAATCAAAGTTTCTGAAAATAAATTTTTTATTGTAATTGGAGATGTATCAGGTAAAGGATTGTCTGCTTCATTTTACATGACAAAACTACAAACCATGATTCGGCTTTATTGTAAAGAGAATATCTCTCCCAAAGAAGTAATGGTAAAAATCAATAAGGAAATTTTTAATGAAATAGAAAGAAATTCTTTCATCACTGTCGCTATCGCTTTATTCAATGTAGAAAAAGATTGTGTTGAATATTGCCGGGCAGGACACACCCCATTAATAAGATTTGATGGAAAATCAATAAGCAGTATTATTTCTAAAGGAATAGGAATAGGTCTGGAAAAAGGTGAAATATTTGAGTCATCAATCGAACAAGTTTGTTTACCTGTAAAAGAAAGTATTTTCATTTTTTATTCTGATGGTGTTGATGAAGCAATGAACAAGCAAGGTGAGTTTTTCGGACATGAAAGAATTTGTGAATCACTTATAAAAAATAAAAACGAACCAGCAGAATCAATTGCAAATAATTTGATTAAATCTATTCACGAATTTAGAAAAATGAAAATCCCTCATGATGATATTTCACTCGTTGTAGTAAAATCAAAATAGCAGCTTTTATTTTATTGTAATAATAATTTTATTAAATTACACACTCATTCAACACATTAAATCATTCCAAAAATTTAAGGTAACTTTATGACTTCAGAATCAATTCTGTCTCTAATTTCTGAAATTAGCGGCATGGTTTGGGGTATACCAACAATTGTTTTATTGGTTGGTACAGGCCTGTGGCTTACTATTAAACTGAATCTATTTCAATTCAGGAAACTTGGTTATTCTCTTTATTTAGCATTAGTTAAAAGGAAAGAACATTCAGATCAACCTGGTGATATTACACACTTTCAAGCATTGATGACGGCTCTTTCTGCAACAGTTGGTACTGGTAATATTGCGGGAGTAGCAACCGCCATTGCCGTCGGCGGACCCGGAGCATTGTTCTGGATGTGGATTACAGGATTAGTTGGAATGATTACAAAATACAGTGAAGCGTTGCTCGCGGTGAAGTATAGAGAAAAAGATAAATTAGGCAATATGAGCGGCGGGCCAATGTATTATATTTCAAAAGGACTTGGTTGGAAATGGCTTGGCAGCTTGTTTGCAATTTTCGCAGCTATAGCTGCATTCGGTATTGGAAATACTGTTCAATCAAATTCAGTGGCCCATGCCTTATCAACTACTTTCGGTATTGAAGAGTGGATTACTGCTGTAGTTCTTGTTATTGCAACCGGAGCTGTAATACTTGGCGGAATTAAATCAATCGGTAGTGTGACAGGCTTTTTAGTTCCAATTATGATTGTGTTTTATATTGGTGGTGCATTATTGATTTTGCTGATGAATATAAGTGCTATCCCCGAAGCATTTGCTGTAATCTTTAAACAAGCATTCACACCTACTGCAGGTACGGGCGGTTTTCTCGGAGCAACTGTAATGCTGACGATTAGAATGGGAGTGGCGAGAGGTGTATTTTCAAACGAATCCGGATTGGGTAGCTCACCTATAGCAGCCGCTGCGGCACAAACAAAAGATCCTGTCACACAAGCAATGGTTTCAATGACACAGACTTTTATTGATACAATTATAGTTTGTACTTTAACAGGTTTGGTAATTGTTATTTCCGGAAATTGGACAAGCGATATTACCGGTGCTGAATTGACTTCTTCTGCATTCACTGAAGGAATGGGGAGTATTGCTGGGGAATACATTGTTTCGATAGGATTAACATTGTTTGCTTACTCTACTCTTCTTGGCTGGTCGTATTACGGTGAAAAATCAATTGAATATTTAGCAGGGGAGAAAGCAATAAAACCTTATAGACTAATTTTTGTTTTGTTTGTTGGGGTTGGAGCTGTGAGTCAATTGGATATAGTTTGGGGTATTGCTGATATTTTTAACGGTCTAATGGCGTTTCCTAACTTAATAGCACTACTTGCATTAACACCGGTAATTGTAAATGAAACTAAGAAATATTTAGAGTCTGAGAACAAATAAAAAAAGCCCCCGATTAGCGGGGGCTTTCATTTTATAATAAATATATTACAATCGATTAAAACTCTATTTTCATTTTTCTTGATTTTGCATATTCGAGAACAAATGAGCTAGCAACGAAAATTGAAGAATAAGTACCAACCAAAATTCCTAAGAATAAAGTAAAAGCAAATCCTCTTAAAACTTCACCACCGGCAAACAATAGTACTGTTACAACAAATAATGTAGTAGCAGATGTAACAATAGTTCTTCTCATTGTTTTATTGATGGCTGTATTGATATTATCTTCTAACGGGGCTGTTTTATGAATTTTAACATTCTCTCTCACTCTATCAAACACAACCACTGTATCGTTGATTGAGTAACCAACCAATGTTAAAAAGGCTGCAACTACACTCACAGAAATTTCTAGATTTAATCCTGGTATAACTCCATATAATAATGAAAAGACACCAAGAGTGATCATTACATCATGGAACAAGGCCGCAACCGCACCAATAGCAAAAGCGAACTTAAATCTGAATCCCAGGTAAATCAAAATTACAATAAGTGCAAGTACAATAGCGATGATAGCATCTTGCTTTAATTCACCACCAATTTTTGGTCCGACGATTTCTTCTTTTAGTACATCAAATCTGTTATCAGGTAATTTTTCTCTCAATGTTTCTTCAATCCAATCAGCAATACTTACACGGAAAACAACATCCAGGTTTTCAGTTGCTCTTGTTGCTAAACTTGTTTGAAATCCTTCTTCAAAAAGTTTAGTGTTTATATCTTTAGCAACTTCAGGTGTAGCAAATCTGATAGTAACAGAGTTAAGTGTAGAATCAACAATTGTAGTTTGAGTATTTGGGAAGTTTTTCTCAATACTTCTTTCAATTGCACTTATAACTTTTGGAAAAATATCTGCAGGAATTTCTTGAAGTTCAGTACGGACAAGAATTCCGGTTTCTCCGCCAAAGGTTTTCACTTCTATATTTCCTAAGCCAATGTTATCTAGGTTTTCTCTTATATCAGAAATTTCAACCGGGTTTTCAAATTGCAATGCTATTTGAGTACCGCCTTTAAAGTCGATTCCTAATTCAACTCCCCTAATAAGCAAACTGATAATTCCGAGCACTAAAATTACAGCAGAAATGACATACGCCTTTTTTCTTTTGCTCAAAAAATCAATATTAAGATTATCAACAAAACGCATTTATTATTATCTCCTAAAATTATCCAACTTTAACTTTAGCACCTTTAGCTGCCATGATGTCAAATACAAGGCGCGTAATTACAAGTGCACTAAACAAACTTGATAGAATACCAATCATAAGTGTTAAAGCAAAACCTTGAATTGGACCGCTACCGAATTGGTATAAAATAATTCCTGTAAAGAAAGTAGTAATGTTTGAATCGAAAATTGCTGAATAAGAATTCGCATAACCACTATCTATAGCTGCTCTAGCAGTTTTACCGGTTGAAAGCTCTTCTCTAATTCTTTCATAAATAAGTACGTTAGCATCAACTGCCATACCGATGGTTAAGATGATACCGGCAATACCTGGCAAAGTAAGTGTAGCTTTAAAAGCTGCCAAAATACCCATGATAAAAATAATTGTGAAGAACAATGCCAAATCAGCAATGGTACCGGATTTTTTATAATATATAATCATAAATATTGCAACTAATAAAAATCCAATCATAGTTGAATTAAAACCTTGGTTAATAGAATCTTGTCCAAGTGATGGACCAACAGTTCTTTCTTCAATTACATCTACTGGAGCAGGTAAAGCGCCAGCTTTAAGTACGATCTCAAGTAATTTAGCTTCATTCAAATCTTCAGAACCGGAAATCCTTGAACTGCCTGAAGGAATTTTTTCGTTAATAACCGGAGCAGAATAAACAAAACCGTCAAGAATAATTGCACATCTTTTACCAACGTTTGAGCCGGTGATTCTTGCCCATTCTCTTGCACCTTCAGAGTTCATTTGCATGTTAACAATTGGCTCTGTTGTTTGCGGATCAATGTTAGCTTGAGCATCGACAATAACACCGCCGGTTAATTCTGAATTTTTATTAACTAGATAAAGCAGATAGTAGTCTTCTTGATCTTGAGTTGCGAATGGTTTAGCACCAAAAATAAATTCAACATCATTCGGAATTATGTTTTGAATTTCTTGTCTTGAAAGATAGTTCATCAAACGTTGTCTGTCTGAATCCTTCACAACAGCATCAGCAGTTCTTCCTTGGTTATCCAATAACTGTGCGATTGAAAAGAAAGGATTTTGTTTAGCAAATTCTTCTGAGTCGGGATCCAAAACTTCATTTGAATCTACAACTTCAGCACTGTCTGCCGTATCTACATTAAGGCTTTTTGCAAGGGTAGAATTAATGCTTGTCATTATTGGGAATGTAAAATCAGCGTCTCTTACTAATTTGAATTCCAACAAAGCACTACCTTGTAACAATCTTTTTGCTTCTTCTTCTTTTGCTATACCAGGTAATTCAACAATAATTCTGCGCGAACCTTGCTTTTGAATACTTGGTTCAGAAACACCGTATTGGTCGACTCTGTTTCTTATAATTTCAATAGCTCTCGTTACAGCATCTTCTTCTTGTTCTTCAAGTCGGGAAATAATGTCGGCATCGTCTTCTCTGATTGAACCAAAATATCTGCTTAATCTGATATTTCTTTCTTGAAATTTATTTGCCAAAGTTGAAACAAGGTTTTCACCCGTAACTTTGATTTCATTTTCAGCTTCTGTTAATATCTCAATAAATGTTGCATCATTCGGTTCTTTGCTTAGCTTCTCTAATAGTTTAGCAGTATTTACTTCCATAACAATGTACATACCACCTTGTAAATCCAAACCAAGTTTTACTCTTTTTTCTCGAGTATCTCTGTACGATAGGTCTGAATTAAAAATACTATCTCTTTTGAATTCCAAAAAGCTTTCAATATCAGCATCAGACATGTCAGGATTATTGCTTAATGTTGTTTGCTTAATGGTTTCAATTTCAGTTTCAATTTTTTTATTGTTTTGATAATCTGCATATGTTGGATAAAGCAGATACAAGCATAAGGCTATTGCGCCTAAAATCACAAAAATTCTAAATCTGAATTCTTTCATCTTGTCTCTTAAATATTTTGTACTTGGTTAAATTTTGAAAGAAATTAACAAACAAAAAGCCGGTATTACCCGGCTCAAAATTAATTAAATTATCCTATTCGCGAACAACCCAGGTTTTAACCACGGCATTAACATCATTGTGCAGTTTAACATTGATGCTGTAAATGCCAAGAGTTTTAATAGCCTCGGGAATTTCAATTTTTCTTTTGTCTATTTCAAAACCTTTTTCGGTTAATGCGTCGGCAATCATTTGAGTTGTAACAGTTCCAAATAATTTGTCTTCTTCACCAACTGTAACAGGAATAGTAATAGATACTTTTTCAAGTTCAGTTGCTGCTAGTTGAGCTTCTTCAAGTTCTTTCTGCATTTTTAACTCAACCATTTTCTTTTCTTCCTCAAGAGCTCTAATGTTTCCTTGAGTTGCTGCATAAGCAATTTGTCTTGGCAAAAGAAAGTTACGTGCATATCCGTCTTTAACTTCTACTACGTCACCAATTTTACCAAGTTGATCGAAATTTTTTCTTAATATTACTTTCATCTAGTCTTCTCCTTATTTAACCGCTTCAGAAATATAAGGCATCAACGCTATATGTCTTGCTCTTTTAATTGCTTGTACTAATTCTCTATGTTGTTTCGCACTAAGGCCAGTAATTCTTCTAGGAATAATTTTGCCTTGGTCTGTAACAAATTTATAAAGTTTCTTAGGTTGTTTGTAATCAATGAATTCTTCAATTACTCTTTTAACTTTTTTGGTTTTCATCTATTCTCCGGCTTTTTTTTCTTTCATTAAGTCAGATTCTTCTTCAGTTAAAAATTTATCGAAAGAGTTGTCTTCGTAAGAATTATCTGAATCATAATCATCATCAGAGGCTGTATTGTAATCTTCATCACCTTCATTTTTCTTAAACTTATTCAAAAATTGAATTCTTTTAGCCTTAATCTCAACTATAGTTCTGTTTTTTCCATCATCAATTTTGAAAGTTCTGCTTTGTAGTTCGCCATCAATTAACACTGCACTGCCTTTATAAAGTCTATCTTTGCAACTATCAGCAAGTTTGTTCCAAGCAACAACACCAACATAGCATACATCTTCTTGCCATTGACCACTGCTATCTTTATATCTTCTATTTGCAGCAATATGGAAATTTACTACGGGTGTATTATTTGATGTTTCTCTAAATACAGGGTCTTTAGTCAAATTACCCGCAACTATAACACTATTTAATTCAGGCATTTTCAATTCAGCCATTACTAACCTCCATCTTGGTCGATTTTTTAATCTTTACTTTCAGAATCTTTTTTTTCGGTTTCTGGTTTGCTTTCTTCACTAACTGGAGCTGCTTCTGCGGCTTTTTCTTCTTTAGCTTTATTTTTATTCTTCCAGAAATATTCTTCTGCTTCTTTATCCATAAATACAGTTAAATATCTAATAACTGTTTCATCTAATCTAAATGCTCTTTCAATTTTTTTAATTGAATCGGAAGGAGCTTGGAAAGTATATACAGAATAGTACCCACTTTTAGATTTGTTGATAGGGTATGCCAATCTCTTTCTACCCCAGTTATTAATATCCTTAATTTCACCGCCGTTTTCTTTGACTATTCTTTCAACGTTGGCTAGTGATTCTTCGATTTGATTGTCTTCGAGAGCTGCATTAATAATTACAACACTCTCGTAAAAGTTTATTCTCATTGAACCTCCCTTTGGACAATGGCCCCCAAATCTTTATTGGGAGCAGGGTTAATAAAATAATCTAATAATATAATATTATTTAATCAATGGCGCAATAACTAATGAAACCACCGACATTAATTTAATTAAGATGTTCAGAGCAGGACCCGAGGTATCCTTAAATGGATCACCAACAGTATCACCTACTACAGCAGCTTTGTGAGCATCTGAACCCTTAGTGTATTTAAAGCCATCTATTTCTATTCCACCTTCAATTAATTTTTTTGCGTTATCCCAAGCACCACCGGCATTGGATTGAAAAATTGCCATTAAAACCCCGCTTGCAGTTACACCGGCAAGTGTACCGGCAAGCATTTCTTTACTGAAAAATCCGATTACTACTGGGGTAGCTATTGCCAATAAACCTGGTACAACCATTTCTCTGATGGCAGCCTTTGTAGAAATTTGAACACACTTTGAATATTCAGCTTTTGCAGTACCTTCTCTCAACCCGGCAATTTCTCTAAACTGACGGCCAACTTCGATGATCATTTCTTTTGCAGCTCTACCAACCGCATTCATTGCAAGAGCTGAGAAAAGGAACGGAAGCATAGCGCCTATAAACAAACCGCCGATTATAATTGGTTTTGATAAATCAATACTGTCTATTTCTGCTTGAAGCATATAAGCGGTAAACAACGCTAGTGCAGTTAAAGCTGCTGAACCAATTGCAAAACCTTTACCAATTGCCGCAGTAGTGTTACCGACAGCGTCAAGCTTATCAGTTCTTTCACGAACTTCACCAGGCAGTTCAGCCATTTCTGCAATACCGCCTGCGTTATCAGAAATCGGGCCGTAAGCATCAACTGCTAACTGAATTCCGGTTGTTGAAAGCATACCCAATGCAGCTATAGCTATTCCATATAAACTAGCTAATTCGTATGAGCTAATTAAAGCAATAGTAATTATAATTATTGGTAACGCTGTTGATTGCATTCCAACACCTAAACCAGAAATAATATTTGTTGCAGAACCCGTTATCGATTGATTAACAATATTGAATACAGGTTTTTTATCTGTGCCGGTGTAATATTCTGTAATAATTCCTATCAGTACACCTGATACTAAACCAATAATTGTTGCGAAGAAAACTCCATTGCTAGTATATTCAAATCCATCGTGTATCCATGTATCAGGTAATACATATTTGATCAAAAAGTATGAAAATACTGTCATCATTCCTGCAGCACCAAACTCACCGGTATTTAGGGCTTTTTGAGGATTACCTTTATCGCCAACTTTTACAAAGAATGTTCCGATGATAGAAAAAACAATTCCTGCACCACCAATGAATAATGGAAGTAATACTGCAGCTAGTTGATTTCCTTCAGGGAATACTGATGTGAAAACTGCACCTAAAACCATTGAGCCAATAATTGCTCCAATGTATGATTCAAAAAGGTCGGCGCCCATACCCGCAACGTCGCCAACATTGTCCCCAACGTTATCAGCAATTGTAGCAGGGTTACGCGGATCGTCTTCCGGAATACCTTCGTAAACTTTTCCGGCTAAGTCAGCACCAACGTCTGCAGCTTTTGTATAAATACCACCACCAACTCTTGCAAAAAGTGCGATGGAAGAAGCACCTAATGAAAAGCCGGATAAAACATTAATTACTTTTACAATATTCCAATCCATATTGGAGTATGAAATGAACAAAACACTTAGTCCGAAAATAGCTAAACCAACAACATTCATTCCCATGATAGATCCGCCGGAGAAAGCAATTTGTAAAGCCGGGCCTAATCCTTTTTTAGCTGCTTCCGCTGTTCTAACATTTGCTTTTGTAGCTGCAATCATTCCGAGATAACCCGCTAAAGCTGAAGAAACAGCACCAACAATAAAAGAGACAGAAATTAACCAAGAGGAGTTTTCTTTCCCTGAGTTTGAAAATCCTAACATTACAGCAACAACTAAAACAAAAAAGAATAAAACTTTGTACTCGGTCTTTAAAAATGCAATTGCACCATCTTTGATGTTGTTAGAAATTTCGACCATCTTTGAGTCGCCTGCACTTTGCTTACTTATCCATGATTGTTTAAAGTAAGAAAAAGCCAGTGCCAATAAACCTAATGCCGGAACTAAATAAATTATGTATTCCATCTATTTTATATTTTCTCCTAAAGTGTTTGTGTCTTTGTTTTCAGAAATAGTACTTCCTTTTTTGCTGAAGAGGTTTAAAACGGATTGGATGTTACCTTGGATAAAATTTTCCGCAAGTTCTATGCAGAAATCAATTTGAGGATTTAACTCTTCAAGAGTTTGTTCAGAAAATTTGCTTAAGACATAGTCTGCCATTTCACCATCTTCAAAATCATTACCAATGCCAAATCTGATTCTTGGAAACTGGTCGGATTGCAAATGGTAAATAAGTGATTTCAAACCATTATGCCCGCCGTCGCTTCCGAATTTTCTAATTCTAATTTTTCCTAACTCTAAATTTATATCGTCAACAATTACCAAAAAATCACTAATGTCAATCGAGTATTTTTCAAAAATGTCTAAAGCTGCAATGCCGGATAGATTAACATAAGTAACAGGTTTTACTAAAAAAAAAGGGAAAGCACTATCCATGCTTTCCGCAATTTCGTATTCGCCTTTTGAGGCTCGGAATTCTATTTTATTTTTTTCGGCAATTCTGTCTAAAATTGAAAATCCAATATTGTGTTTTGTATTTTCATATTTTCTACCAGGATTACCAATTCCAAAAACTACTTTAATGCCAGCTTTCTCTTCCAAGCTTATTCTTCAGCTTTACCTTTTGAAATTACTTCAGGTTCTTTTGGTTCATCGCCAGCCAATAAGTCAGCATCACCACTTGCTTCATCAGCAGTTTCAGTATGAAGTTTTGAAACAGAAACCACAATTGCATCAGTAGGATTTAAAAGCTTAACATTTTCGTAATTCAGTTCTTTAACGTGAACTGCATCTCCCGGATGTAAATTTGAAATATCAACATCAAGTTGCTCAGGCATGTGGCGAGGTAAAACTTCGATATCAAGTTTATGTAAATGAACTTGCAATTTACCGCCTTCTTTAACTCCCGGCGCAGTACCAATGATATTTACCGGAGCTTCGAATTTAATTGCGTGACCAACTTTTACACCTTCTAAATCAAAGTGGATAACTTTGTCAGTTACCGGATCCCATTGCAAATCTTTAATGAAACATCTAACTTGTTGTTCACCGTCGATGTCTAAGTTTATCAATTGTTTTTCAGAAGTAAACACTAATGGGTTTAATTCAGTTTCATGAACATAAATTGGTACAGGCTCGTGATCTGTTGAGTAAAATATTCCCGGAATATTTTTGTTACGTCTTAATTCGTTGACAGCACCTTTCGTTGACAATTCGCGTTTTTTTACATTTAAGCTTTTCTCAGCCATAATTTATCTCTCCTGTTTATTTCTTTCTAATCTTTATTAATATCAAATAATGAACTTATTGATTCATTATTGTAACTTCTCAAAATTGCTTCTCCAAATAACTCGGATGCTGTTTGAACAGATATTTTTGTGTAATGCTCCAAATTATTTAATGGGATAGAATCAGTAACGTAAAGAGTATCTATTGGTGAACTTTCTATTCTTTCAATTGCAGTACTTGAAAAAAGCGGGTGAGTTGCTACACCGTAAACTTTTCTGGCACCGTGTTCTTTTAATGCTTTTATTGCTGAAACAAATGTTCCGCCGGTGTCTATTAAGTCATCAACTAACAAAACATCTTTATTATTTACGTCTCCGATTATATTCATAATTTCAGCAACATTGGCTTCAGGCCTGTTTTTATCTAAAATTGCTAACCCCGCATTTAATCTTTTTGCATAAGATCTCGCAAGCTTTATTCCACCCACATCTGGTGAAACAACAACCAAAGATTGTGAGTCAACGTGTTCAAACAATTTAGTGAATATTCGTGATGCATAAAGGTGATCAAATGGGATATCAAAAAAGCCTTGAATTTGAGCCGCGTGCAAGTCCATTGTAATTACTCTGTCTGCTCCGGCTTTTGTGATAAGATTAGCAACAAGTTTAGCGGTAATTGCAACTCTTGGTTGATCTTTTCTATCCTGCCTAGCATAACCAAAATAGGGCATAACAACTGTAACACGCTTAGCTGAAGACCTTCTAGCGGCGTCAATCATTATCAACATTTCCATTAAGTTATCCGCAGGAGGCATAGTTGACTGAATTATATAAACATCTCTTCCGCGAACGTTCTCTCTGTACTTAACCCAAATCTCGCCATCACTAAATCTTTTTAACCCAACTTTACCTAAATCAATGTTTAGATATTTAGAAATCTTCTCGGCAAATTTTGAATTTGAGCTTCCTGCAAATATTAATGGTTGTTTGTTATCCATCTCTGTAGTTTTGTTTTTCCAAATAGTTTAAAACAAAAGAAAAGTACAAATATATCTAAATGAAGATAGAGAGTCAAATATCAAAGGAGGGTGAAAATTGAATTATTTTTTCTTTATAAATAGAAATAAAAATAGAATAATAATTATTGAAAGTGCAAGATAATAAATCCAAACTGGGGTTTCTTTTAATTTAAAAGGTTCAATTCTAGCCATTATCTCAATATTATTTTGTAAATCCTTTTCAGTGAAATACCAAGTTAATTCATTAATTGAGATTCTATCAGCATTGTGCTCGAGAATATTTCCCGGAAGATAGTATGTGTATGAAATATTCATTTTTGCAGAAGCATTGTCAGAAAAGTAATATGGGAAATTAATTTTATGAGTGAATATTTTTTCTTTTTCGGATATAGTTTTATACTCAAAAATATTTCCTTCCAATCCTTTTATATTGCCTAGTTTTTCAGCATCGTCAAACTTGAACCAAATTTTTGCGTGAACAGTACTGTCCCTAAAATCATTGTAAATTTCTGAATCCGTAACTTCACAAAACGGAGAAGTGAATTTGGCAACTAGAGAGTCTTCGGAGAAAATATTTTCTAAAGCTGAATTAGTTGAATCATTTATGACGTTTGACCACAAATGAATAAAAGATTCGCCGGAACCGTCTTTATAAAGTTTTGTTGTTTGTTCAAAACTGATGCAACTTTGCAGAAAAATAAAACTTAAGACAAGTGAAATTAATCTTTTTTTCATTTAGCACTTTTGATCATTTACTGGAAGTCAAAAAATATTTGTTTGATTTCATAAAAGAAAGTAAATATTTTTGTGCTCTTTATATTAAATGACATAGGATTTTTTATGCCTACTTATGATTACGTTTGTACAGATTGCGGTTATAGATTTGAGGAATTTCAAAAAATGTCTGATGATCCATTGACAGATTGTCCTGTTTGTAAAGGTAAGGTAAAAAGATTAATCGGAACAGGATTAAGTCCGATATTTAAAGGATCGGGTTTCTACGAAACTGATTATAAAGACTCTAAAAAGAGTTCTGCCTCGAGCAAACAAGAAACAACTACTCCGAAAAAAACTGAAAGTAAAAAAGATAATTCAAAAGAAAAGCCGGCTGCATAAACCGGCTTTCTTATTAAAAATCTGTTCCGATAGAAATATAGTACCGCGGTTGCGAGAAACCATCAAAGTTGTATTTCCAAGCAACATCAAACCTTACTAGTGCGAATAAGAAAAATGTCCTCGCACCAAAACCAGTACCGATCAGCAAATCATCTGTTACTGTATTGCCCTGAGCATCTTTCTTAAAAAATGATAATTCTTTATTATCATTCCACGCAGCACCAGCATCAATAAAAGCTGTTCCAATAATATTAGAAAATAAAAGTGGAAGTGGGCCAGTAAGCAAATACCTAATGAACGGCATACGCAATTCAAGATTTAGTAATGAATACTTTGTCCCGATTCTTTCAGCATAGTCATAGCCTCTAAGTGGTAAAGCCGGAGTTAAAAATGCGAAGTCGGATGCATTTTCAAGTGGAATATTACCTGTCGCGAAAGTTCTGTTTATCCAGTTGTCTGTACCACCAACAAAGAATCTTTGAGGATTACCACCGGCAGAGAAACCTCCGGATAATCTGAATACGAATGAATTATCAAACCAGAATCTGTAATATTTTCTATAATCCCAAACAAATGAGTAGAAACTTCTGCCAGGATCGCCAATACCAGGGTCACCAAAAACTCTTAACCTGTATCTTTCACCTTCGATTGGTGAATAGTATCCCCACATCGTGTTATCTTTTACAAAGCTCAACGATGGGATAACATATGTAATTCTGTCAAGAGGTTCGTTAACATTATCTAAGTTTTCGGATGAAACATTTATTGCGCTTACACTACCTTCAATTCTATGAAAAGTATTGATGGGTAGACTAGCTGAAAAAACACCACCATAGTTTCTGAATCTAAATAAATTGTCTCTACCATTTCTATTTAAAAATACGAACCGGGCAGTGTGCAGTGCTTCAATACCAATGTCGATTTTTTTAGGAAGATAATAATATGCTAATCCGTAGTCACTATTTTTCAAATCAACTTGCAGGCTTGTTGTCCCTATTAGTCTATGGTTACCAAGGACATCTGAAAAGGACAATACTGTAGTACCTAATACTCCATAGACGGTACTGTAACCGGCATTTGCATAAACTAAATCCGGAGTGAAATTGATTTTATATTTATTCACAAGATAATTACCATCTTCATCAAGTTTTTGTGCAAATAATTTTTCGCGGGCTAAAACTTGTTTTGTTGAATCTTCTTTTATTTCATCTTCATCAATTCCAAATACAAAGTTACTGTAATCTTCCTGTGTAGAAACTGTATCTGAAGAACTGTCTCTAAAAGAACCGGAGAATATTACCACATTGTCATCACCTTCATCTTTTTTGGATTCAAAATCAACTACTTCATATTCTTCATCTTCTTTTTCAATTTTTTTGGCATCTTTTGTTAAATCACTTATTGCTTTAGCTTCCAATTCATCAAGATTTTCTTTATCAATTTCTAATTCAGCTACAACAGGATTATTTACCTCTTCAATTAAACTTGCCATATATTGTGTAGGTTCAAGATCGTCAAGTTCAATATCCATTTCAAAAGGGTTATCGATTTGGAAAATGTTGTAACCCAATTTATAAAGAGAAGTAAATACGAGCTTTTTACCATCAGCAGATGTTGAAATCTGGCTTACTTCATTTAACGAATTTGTAATCGGCACAGCGTTCATTTCTAAAATTGATTTACCAATGTTTTCACTATCTAATTCAAGAGATTTTCTATAAATATTGCTAATGCCATTATAATCAGATGTGAAGAGAATTGCTTTACCATCCGGGGATACAACAGTTGATCGTTCACTGCTCAATACCCAGTCAGTAATTCTAGTAACTTCTTTTGAATCAGTATTAACCTTATAAATATCTAACTGTGAATAATTATGATCAAAAATGTTGAAGTTTTCAGGCAAATCTCTTTTATTTACAATATCACCTCTATCCGAAGAGAAAAATAAAGTTTTATTATCAGGCCCCCAGCTCGGATCAACATCTGTAAATAAATCGTCAGTGACGTTTATTAATTCTTCAGTTTCAAAATTGTAAGTGTAAATATCTCCTTGTACTGAATTATGTGCAGTAAATGCAATTTTAGTTCCGTCTGATGACCATGAAACTGATTCAATACCATCAAACTTAAACGGTAATGATTCTGTTTCGTCTTCCTCAGTATCAACAATATAAATTACGTCAAAGCCGTTTTGCTTTCCGGAAAGAGCCAGTCTTTTATTATCCGGTGCCCAAGTTAGGGAAGGGAATAAAACATTTAATTCTTCAAAGTCATTTGTTCTTCCGCTTTCAACAACTCTTTTAATTTCTTCGTTGTCATAAATATCCATTACATAAACATCCATGAAAATATTGCGGTCGGAAATAAATGCCAATTTATCACCTTGAGGAGATATTGCCGGGCTAGTGTTGTAAAAGCCACCTACTTTTTTATTGTTTGTTAACCTCTTTGCATAATCGTCCGGTTCTTCTCTTGTCGCAATTTCGGGCCAGTATTTTTTCTTTAAATCTTTTTTGAATCTTTCATTTAATTCTTCAATTGATAATCCGATTGTTGCTTTAAGGCCGCCTTCAACTCCGCCAACTCCTTGAACTTTTGCTAATAATTCTCCTATTTTCTGTTCGCCATAAGTATCAGCAATATATTTGAATAATGCCTGACCACCACGATATGCAAAATAACCACCTAACTGATTGATATCTGGCATAAACTCATTTATAATGGCATTTCTAACAAATTGGTCAGAGTTTGTTTCCCAGCCGGATGACAAATATTCAGCCATTCCCTCATGATACCATAGGGGAAGCTGGATAGTAATTCCTTTAGTCAAAATGTTTTGAATAGTTCCGCCATAGAGCATATCTCTCATAACAGCATGAACAAGTTCGTGATGAATTACGTGGCGGTATTTTTGCCAGTTGCCTTCAAAAGGAAAGACAACTCTGTTTTTAAAAGGTTCTGTAAATCCCCCCACACCTTGGCTTAAATAACTGTCTGTGGTATTAGTTTCCTGGAAATCATTATGAGAATTGTAAACAACAATTGCTATCCGGTTGTTGATTCTATAATCAAGTTTTTCCTGAATATCCAGTAATGCTTCTTCACAGGCTATGGCAGCAAATTCGGTTATTTCTTTGGCATCATCGGAAAAGTAAATATCAAAATGCCTAGTTTGAATAAAGTACCAATCATATTCTTTGAATTGCACTTTATTTTTACCAAACCCTTGTGCATATATATTTGAAACAAAAATGCAAAGTAGCGCGATTATAAAAAAATTCGATTTCATAGCGTCTTCCTATTCAATCTATTTATAAATTTATTTAGATAATTTTTAAGTCAATTTCTCTTCGTTCTTCATTTATGCCGATTATCTTAACATTGACTTTGTCGCCAAGTCTGTATCTTCTTTTGCTAGATTTACCTATAATCGAATAGTTTTTTTCATCAAGCAAATAATAATCGTCATCCATGTCTTTTAGCCTAACTAAACCTTCAGCTAAGTTCTCACATATTTCGACAAATATTCCGAAATTTGCAATACCAGAAATTATCCCATAGTACTCAAAACCAATTTTGTTTTTCAAAAATTCAATTTGTTTTAGCTTTACTGAAAGCCTTTCTGCGTTAATCGCATTGCGTTCTCTATTTGATGCATGGTCACAAATATCCGCTAATTCATTGGCTTTGAGCAGACTTTCTTTCTTTTCTACATAATTGAAAATCAACTTATGTACTATCAGGTCAGGAAACCGTCGGATAGGTGACGTAAAATGAGTGTAAAAATTAAACCCCAAACCATAATGTCCGATATTATTGGTTGAATAAATAGCTTTAGCCATTGATCTGATTGCGATCTCGTTTACGAGTGCTTCTTCCTCGGTACCTTGAACCTCTTCCAATAATTTTTGAAGAACTTTTGGGTTTGTAAAATCAGCTGTTGACTGGTAACCCAATGTTTTTACGAAACCGGAAAATTCATCTATTTTATCTTTGTCTGGAGTATCGTGTATTCTAAAAAGAAAAGGATTATCCGCTTCGTCTTTATTTTTGTTAATATGAGCAGCAACAATTTGGTTTGCTAAAAGCATTAACTCTTCAATCAAATTATTGCTTTCTTTAATTTTTTTGATATTAACGCCAACGGGAATCCCGTTTTCATCAAGTTCAAATTTTACTTCCGATGTTATGAAATTTATGCTTCCTTTTCTTAATCGTTTTTTCTTAAAAGTTTTTGCTATCGCATTCAGTTTCAAAATCTCGTTACTGTAATCGCCTTTGCCTGTTTCGATTATTTCCTGTGCTTCATCGTACGTAAAGCGCCGTTTGCTGTTAATAATAGTTTTAACAATGGAGTAGTCCACAAGTTTCCCACGGGGGGTAATTTCTACCATAACTGAATATGTGAGTCTGTCTTTATTGGGCACTAATGAACAGATGTTATTTGATAATCGTTCCGGAAGCATCGGGATTACTTTCCCAACAAAGTAAACACTGGTTGCTCTATTCAAAGCTTCTGCATAAAGAGCTGAGTTTAAGTCGACATAGTGACTAACATCCGCAATATGAATTCCAAGCTTATAATTCCCATTATTCAAGAAGTCTATTGATACCGCGTCATCAAAATCTTTAGCATCTTCAGGATCAATTGTGAAGACAACTTTTTTTCGTAAATCTAATCTTTTTCTGATTTCTGAGGGGGAGATTACATCAGATATTTCTTCTGTTTCTTTAATTATATTTTTAGGGAATGCGTATGGCAAATTAAATTCACGGGCTAGTGCAGAAATTTCTGCATCATAGCTCCCGGCTTTTCCGAGTATCTCTTTTATTTTTCCCTCGGGATTTAATAAGTTGTTTGTCCACTCAACTTCTGAGACAACAACTTTATCACCGTTCACAGCTCCATTTAGATTATCAGCTGCAATGTAAAAGTCCCTGTGAATTTTATTATCATCGGGTTGAACAAAATAAAATGATTTTGATTTGCTAAGCACACCAACATATTCTTTGCGAGCTCTGTTAACTACATTTACTATTTGTCCCTCTAAATTTTTGCCTCTTTTGCTGGCAAGAATTATTACTTCAACTGTATCATTATTGAAAGCAGTGGATAAATATTTTTCGGGAATAAATATATCTTTTCCTTTTTTATCTTCTAGAGTAACGAATCCGAAGTTTCCGTTTTCAACAATTGACAATTTGCCAACAAGTTCAGAAGCTTTTTTAGTTATAAGTTTAAATCTTTTTCCAGTCTTCTCTAAATACCCTTCTTCAGAAAGTGTGTGTAGTACTTCTTTTAACTTTGCGTATTCGTGAGGTTCAGTAAAGTTTAATTTTTTTGAAAGCTCTTTAGCTTTAATCCTTAGGGAAGGACGTTTTTTAAAATATGCTTTGATTTCTTTTTTCATTAAAACTCTATTTTGTATTTAATGCCGAACTCTTGAATTTTATTTTCAGTACTGGTAGTTGATTGTACAACCGGATCTTTATTTTCGAATTTCAAAATGAGATTCGGGTTTACGGAATATTCAAATCTAAACCCAGCTTGGTTAATACTGTCGAATACTTCTTGTGCTCCTTCAATTATATATCTCACATTTGCAATTCTACCTGCTACTCTGAAGTTGTATTGACCACTTTTTGTTTGGCTTAATCTTACATCGTTTATAAAATCTCCAATTACATTTTTAGCAAAATCAGAAATCACCGGACTTAAAATAGAATAGGCAGTATTTCCTGCGAATTCGCCAGCAACATTTTGTCTATCTTCGTTTGTTAGATTTGCATCATCTCTAAATTTATTCATAAGTATAAATGTGAAAGCATCAGCAGCATCATATTTAGTACTGGCAACATTATTATCAATATTCTGACTACCCACATAAATTGTGAATATATCCTCATCAGAAGATAAATTTGCCCCGAGATTATCCAATAAACTACTGATATTCATTTTTACGGCAACATCATCATTAATAGGTTCATCGTAATAGCTAGTGTAAGTTCCAATTACATCTATGTAAGGATTAATTAGATCAGATTCAAATCTTAATGAACCGCTTGCTTCAAAAGATTTAAAGAATTCCAGTCGAGATCCATCAAGTAAATCAAACTGGCCTTGGGCTCTTGTTACTCCATCAAGCTTTTCATATTTAATGCTGCCCTCAGCATCTACAAATAGTTTTTGATTAAATGCCTGTGATAGTATGAAAATAATTTGAGCTCTTTCTTCTATTTCAATATCTAAATCATAATTAATTAATGAAGTTGCCCGGACTTGCTCTTCATTGTCCTCTTGTACATTTCTGAGATTCTCCAGAACAAGCCTCTTAAATTTTTCACTCTCTTTATCAATTTTTGTAGAATCAATTAAATAGACATATACAAAATCCTGGTCGTATTGTATTGCTGCTTCCTGACCCGTAACATATGTTAAGTTAGTTTGTTTTAGCAGTACTTTCCCGGATAATTCAGATTCATTATTTGCATATCTGAATTTTAGATTTCCGTCAGATCCAATTAGCAAATCACCATAAAATTTAGGGCTCACCGCTTGTGATCTTTTTCCTAAAACAGCTAAATCTCCGTTGATATCAATATCAATTTCCTTTAATTCTAATCCTTGGAAGTTGATTATCCCGCTACCATTTAGTGTGCCATTGTAATTTGTACCACCGGAATTAGTTAGCATTAGAGAATCCACGAAAATATTATTATCCTCAAAAAGAATTTTTGCACTGGCAGAATAATCAAGATTATTGTCGTCAAATCTAAAATTGGAATTGTCAAGACGCAGAATACCGTTAACATTTATATCTTCAACATCACCGCCAATTTTAAAGTTTGACGATAAAATTCCTCGTTGGTTTGTAACGTATGGAATCGTATTACCAAGTGTGGAAACATCAAAATTATCTGAATTAACTTGAATATCTATTTCTTTATTTTTTACAATTCTAGTGTCTTGGGTAACATAACTCAAATTATAAGGCACAATCCCGTTGATGGTTAGTTGTGGTGAAGTTGTTTCATCATTTGTATTCAACAATTTTATGTCAGTGTTGATGGTTTTATCAGCATAGTTAAAGTATGCTTCAAGATAACCGAACTCAGAATTTGCCAGTTTAATTTCATTTACATCGACAACTAAGTTTATTTGTGGGGAGGATAAATTACCAAAGCTATTCAATGTCATATTAAGATTTGCATCAAATAATTCATCATCAAAGTCCAGTAAATATTCCCCGATAATTTTGCTTGAAATATTTTGAACAACTAATTCATAATTATGTGTATTATCGTTATAAACGGAACCGGTAAAATTAAGAGTTGAATTTCCACTAGTAAGCAAAAAGTTATCTACAGTAAATTGATTTTTTGAAACTAGAAGTTTCCACTTTTCATCATTTTCCCATGTTATATGTTCATATTCCAGAGTTACTCTATCAACAATTATTTCTCTAAACCGCTCTTTAATTTCGATATTGCCTTCAAATTCAGCAAATACCTCATCTTCAATATCAGCAGATACATTGTAAATCAATTTGTTTTGATTAAATGTAAAGTCGGCAAGTATATTGTCGATATCCACACCAGAATAAAAACGTTTACCGGTTATTGATAAAAGTCCGAATAAATTATCGAAAGAAAGGGAATGGTTGTCCCGGTTAAAATTAAAATCTGCTTCAAGATCAGAAATATAAAAAATGTTAAGTGAATCTATATAAATAAAGTAATCTATAAATGTATTTAAGAATATTGAAAAATCGTTTGAATTATTTTTTACAATTCCTTCACCGCTCCCTTCAATGTCTAGTTTCTCTGCACCGGTAATTATTGAAATCAATTCAAAATCTTTGAATTCGTAGTCAAAGGTAAACTCAAGATTGCTATTAATTATATCGGGCAAAACCGGATCAGAAAAATCAACAGTGGTTGTATCTGTTAACAGGAATAACGGATTTAAGTCTTGTGCTTTATCAATAAAAACATTTGAAATAGTTTTAGCTTCGTAACTGAGTAGATCAATCGCGGTTTCTAATGAGAATTCTCCTTCAATGTTAAAGTCGAGGAAATCAGAAATAAGATTAAAACTTCTCAATTTGTCATCTAGAGATAGTTTTAATTCTAACGAAGTTTCATCAATAAACTCGCTGTTGTATTCTGAAGAATCTAATTCAACAACAAAATTACTTGTCATTGAATCTATTTCAAGGTTTTCTCCAGAAATATCGAACACAAAATTCAGACTAGAATTGTAAGTAGAATCAAAAAGAAATGTTTCGAGATTTAAGTTTACAACATCACCAAACAATTTATATTGCGGATTTTTTTCATTAGTAAAATCAAGGTTTGCAGAAATACTCGATGAGGCTCCATTAACAAGTCCAGCTAAGTCCAGATTGATATCTCTTGCATTACCGGATGCTTTCACATCAATTGAATCGATAGAATAATTATTGAATATAGAATTGTAAACTTCAACCTCAAGATCTGCCTGAAGAGTTGTGGGTTCAACTCCTTTTCCTTTAATAAATCCATGCGAATTTATTCTTGAATCAATACCTATTATTTCGTTGACATTTGCATTTTCAGTCGTGAATTCCAAATCATATTCCATCGGTTCAACATCTACATTCATAAAACCTGAGCATGTAATTTTGCCAAGCGGTAAAGTAGCGGATAATTCTGTATTAAATTTTGTTGGTTCACCCCAATAATGAATATTCACATCTGAGATAAATAAATCCTCATAGTTTGGGATGTTTAGTGCAGGCATTAATTCAGTTACTGTTTTATAATCTGCAATTGATTCTTTAATAAAAACATCTAGGTAAAGAAAATTCGGAGTATGCAGCTTTTGTAACTTTCCGTATGCATTAATATTTGTTTGATTATAGTTAACAATTAATTCATTAATATTGATGTCGCCAAATGTTCCATCGGCAGATAAATAAATTGAAGGAACACCTTTCAAAAAATCAATTTCGGTAATAAAAGCGCTGAGATCATCAAAAAATATTGCGTTTGATTCGAGTTCAAGCTGCAGAGGATAATCTTTGAAATTTTCTAATTTGATATCGCCAAATAAATTCAACTCGTCGAGTCTTGCTGATAGATTTATATCAGTATTATTTGTAAGTAACACTAAGTTTTTTACTTCTGAAAAATTTGGGTTGATAAAAAACTCACCCTTCAATTCATTCAAAGCAAAGTTTTCAACATTTGGTGAAAAGCTGAGTTTTTCAATATCAATATGAAAATCATTACTTGCTAAGTCTGCTGTTAAATTGCATGATAAGTAAAGGCTGTCAACAACAAGATTGCCAAAGTCAATTTGATTTGAGATAGAATTATTATTAAGGTTGGCAAAAGTCTTTCGCACAAACCTAATGTTTTTAAGATCAAGATCGTTTACATCTATTACATAAGGAAATGGCTCACTGCTTGCCTGCGTGCTGACAGAATCATCAACTTGAATTTCACTTGGCTGCGAAGTTGTATCTGTTTTCATAAAGTTGGAATAATTCCACGACAAATCTTCGTTTTGGATCAATTCAATTGCTACGTCTTGCAGCTCAATTTTTCTAAAATAGATTTTGCCGAGCAGCAATTGTAAAGGACTGGTTTTTATAACAATTTTTTTTGCATAAAAAGGAATGTAGTTTTGGGTAAATGAAACTCCTCTTAGAAATAGGGAAGTGAAGATAGTGCCATTGATATTATCAACGTAAAATTTCCCATTTAAATTTGAGTTTGCCTGTTCAACTATTTTATCTTTCAGATATTCTCTAAAAGTAGATGTCTGTGAAAAACCAAAAAGAACAACAAACAAAAGGACGAACGCCATCACTAAATATCCAAGAAAGTTGAATACTCTATGGAGCAATCCTATTTTGTTTTTTTTTTCTTTCAATTTTTATATCTATCTAGAATAGTATCTATTATTTTACTTGTTGATAATTGTGAAACAAATTCAATACGCTCAACTTTCCCGCCAGCTTCTTCAACTTCTTTACGCCCAACTATCTTGTCAAGTTCCCAATCAGCGCCTTTAACCAGCACGTCAGGTAAAAGAGCTTTAATCAAATTATCAGGAGTATCATCGTCAAAAAGTACAACGTAATCTACAGCCTTTAAATTAGACATTAAAAAAGCACGGTCTATTTCATTAATGATCGGTCTTTTTTCACCTTTAATGCTTTGTACTGATTTATCGGAGTTCAGACCAATGATTAAAATATCACCAAAAGACTTTGCTTTGTTCAAATAATCTACATGGCCTGAATGAAGAATGTCAAAACAACCGTTTGTAAAAACCACGGTTTTATTTTCTTCTTTTAAATTTTTTCTTATGGATAATATTTCTTCTAAAGAGTTTGGTTTTATCATTATTGTAATTCTTTCTTTACTGTATCAAAAAGTTTATCTGAAAAAATTGGTACGATCCCTACTTCTTCACAAACAAGTCCGCCAGAATAGTTAGCGAGATACGAAGCTTCATAAATGTCGGCTCCTGCAGCGAGTGCTATTGTTAAAGTAGAAATCACTGTGTCACCTGCTCCGGAAACATCACGGACTTTTCTTGCTTTAGTAGGAATTCGTTTTTCATCATTCTCCGATGCAAATATGGCAATACCTTCCTCACCTAATGTTAATAAGGCATATTTAGGATTTAGCTTTTCAAGCAAAAGTTTACCTGCATTAGTTACCGAATCGTTATCAAATATTCTAACTCCGAAAGCATCTTCTGTTTCTTTCCTATTTGGTTTGAAAACAGTAACATTTTTGTATTCAAAAAAGTTGTCAAATTTTGGATCGACCGTAATTATAATATTGTTCTCGTTAGCAATTTTTATGATTCTGTTTATTAACTTTTGTGTCAAGACTCCCTTGTTGTAATCCTGAAGAACAATTCCATCTAATGAGTTTTTATTGTTTTTAACAAAATCTAAAATTTTATCTTCAACTGAATTTTGAATTGCATTTTTATTTTCTTGATCAACTCTTACAACATGTTGATTATTTGCTATAACTCTAGTTTTAGTTGTTGTTGGCCTATTGTTATCAATAATAATTCCTGAATTATCAATTTTTGATTCAGACATTAATTCTTTGAAGATAATTCCATTATTGTCATTACCAATAACCCCAACTGGAATAGGGTAACCGCCAAGTGTTGATATATTAAGCGCTACATTAGCAGCTCCGCCAAATCTTGAAAACTCATTGTCTACTTCAACCACAGGTACTGGGGCTTCAGGTGAGATGCGTTTTACATTACCCCAAAAATAGCTGTCAAGCATCATGTCACCAATAATAGCAATCCTTTTTCCTTTTATTTCATTTTGAATTTCATCTAATCTTTCTTTACTGATTGTAATCACTTTTTTACCTCTGCAAATATTCCGAATTGATTTGTTAAATTTATTCTAAACACACCTCTTGATGTTGCAAGCCAGATATGTGTTCCGTCAAAGTAAATGTCAAAAATTGATTCCGGCAGTCTTTGATCTCTTATTAATTGAACCTCTCCGGTTAATGTATTTATTAAAGCTAAGCCTCTGCCGTATTGTTCCTTAGATGTTTTGCCGAATTGATAAAGCCCGGCCCATAAAAACTTACCGGTTCTTTCAAGGCAGAAAACCCCATTACCGGAAAGGCCTGTATCCATCTCATATTTTTTCCATTCATTTTTTCTATTGTATTTATAAAGGCCGCCAATGTTGTAATCTGGGTTGTCCTCAGTTACAAATTCGTCAAGGCCTATCCAAATATTATTCTGTTCAACTTCTAATGAAGCAACAGAAACAGTTTCTCCCTGTCCTCTGAAGTAATTGAATTTGTTGTCGTAAAAATGCAATCCCTGATAGAGATTTCTGGATTTTGATTTATTATATTTATGTAAACCAGCTTCTGTTCCGAACCAGACTAAACTGTCGCCATCAACAGAAATTGATTTTATAATGTTGCTTTTTAGGTTACCGTCAACTGTCAAATCAAAATCAGTAAACCGTCTTTGCTTGATGTCAAATTTTGTTAAGTATTTGAATCTACCAATCCAAACTACTTTTTCGAAATCGTCATATTCAATTGCGCGAATCCAATTGCCAAGTTGACCGCCTTTCCCGAATTTTCTTTTCGACCATTTTTTTCTTTTTTTATCAAGAATTAAAAGTCCATCGGCAGAACCTGCAAATACGAACTTATCGTTTACATCGATACAATAGAAAAAATCTAATTGAATGTTGCTGGTTTTAGTGGAGTATTCGGTTTGTTTTCCGGTTCTGATATTGTGTTTAACGACGCCTTTGCCTTGAGTAGCAAACCATAAATTCTTGCCGTCGCTAGCAATTTCTGTTACAGCTACATCTTTGAAAACATTTTCAACTAGAATGTCCGATTGAGTAAAAATGGTATTGCTCAATAATAAAAATGTTGCAATAATTAAAAATTTTTCAATATTATTTTTTGCCATAATTTCTATCAATGTGTTTTTATTAAACTAAGTAAGATAAAAATTTATTAATCGATAAACATTATAATTGCTTTATTGTTTCGGATTTTGAATCGGATGTGATATAAAGAATACTAAGAAACGAATTCTATCTTGAATTCGTTCTGAAATCCTTCAATTAATGATTTTGATAATTTAGAGTAGTCTGTTTTTTCATTTGTGATTGTTTCAATCTCAATTGTTTTGTTATTTAATTCATCTGCAAGTGAGTTTAATGCATTCCCATCGCAGTTTGCAAGATAGTTTGTAAGCCTTTTATGATAATTTCCGCAAAGTATTGAACCATGCTGAAGTATAACTCCGCCAACTTTGCGTTGAGCACTGCCGATAAGTTTTTTTCCCTCGAATTTTACTTCGCTTTTAGCTGTTGAAGCAAAACACATTACTCCTGACGGTTGGTTTAACAATTGTGGAAAATTTGGTTGAATGTTTTCAAGTTCAACTTCACTTAGCATTTCGCTGTAATTTTTTAATCCGCTAACCAATGCCAAAGAGATTTTAGTATAAATTTCTCGAGCTGAAAAAATTTCGTTAACAGGCATTGCGACAGAGTAGGTTATTTCTTCAGCGTGAAGTATTGCCCTTCCGCCGGTTGGTCTTTTTACTACATCAATGTTATCAGCTTCAGTTTTCTCTAAATTTATGTCTTCAAATTTTTGGTTTGCACCTAGAGAAATAGCAAAAGGACTCCACTGATAAAGCCTGAAAAAACAATCACCACTTTTACTTTTATCAATTAAGGAGAAATCGAAATCCATGTTAAAGCGGCCGGTATTGCCGCCGCTTTCAATTAAATGCCATTTCATTTTCTGAGGACTGTTCTCTTACTTTTATTCAAAAATTCGAGAATCAATTTTACGTGCGGATCTGATCCCAATTCTTCATCGAGCTTCTTTTTTGAGTCTGAAAAATTTAAAGCGGGATCGTAATAAATTTCGTAGGCTTTTTTCAAAATGTTAATATCTTCAGTTGAAAAACCTCTTCTTTTAAGCCCTATTGAATTTAATCCCGCAAATCTCATTGGTTCATTTGCCGCAAGTACAAATGGGGGGATATCAACTACAACTCTGTAACCACCGCCAACCATTGCATGTGAGCCAATAATACTGAATTGGTGTACGGGAGTCATTCCCCCGATAATTACGTGGTCGCCGATTTCAACATGACCGCCAATTTGAACGCCATTCGAGAAAATACAATTGTCCCCAATTACGCAATCATGAGCTATATGAGCATAATCCATCACGAGACAATTTTTACCGATTTTTGAGTAACCTAATTCACTTGTTCCTTTGTGAAGAGTAGTGAATTCTCTGATTTTACAGTCATCTCCAATATAAAAATATGTTTCTTCGCCTTTGTATTTTAAATCTTGATTAGCGTTTGAAACAGAGGCCGCTTGAAAAATCTCAACTCTTTTCCCAATTCTTGCGCCATCATAAACACAAACATGTGGTCCGATTCTAGTATCGTTATCAATTTCAACATCATCATAAATTACTGAAAAAGGCCCAACTTCAATATTGTCACCCAATCTTGCTTTTTTACTAACAACAGCGGTTTCGTGAATTTTATTCATAATTATTACTCTTCATCTTTTGGTCTGTCAACAACGGCAGCAGTAAACTCTGCTTCAGAAACTAAATTTTGATCCACAAAGGCTTTCCCTTTCATAACAACGTATCTACTTTTTTGCTGAACCATTTCAATTTCAAATACTAGCTGATCACCAGGTACAACTGGTTTTCTGAATTTCACATTATTTATAGCCATAAAATAAACTAGTTTTTCCTGCGGATTTGGAATAGCATTTAGCAATAAAATCCCTCCGGTTTGCGCCATTGCTTCAACTTGTAAAACACCGGGCATAATTGGTTGACCAGGGAAATGTCCTTGGAAAAATTGTTCGTTAAAAGTTACCGATTTAACACCGACTACTTTTTTGCCAATTTCAATGTGTGTTATTTTATCAACAAGTAATAAGGGATAACGATGTGGAAGTATTTTGTGAATAGCATTAATGTCGAATACAACACCTTCAGTTTTTAGATGCTGGTATTTTTTTACTAATTTCTTTTGCTGATATAATTTTCTAATTTTTTTCGCAAATTCAACGTTTGCTTTGTGTCCCGGACGAGCAGCTAAAATTTGAGCTTTTAACGGAACACCGATTAAAGCTAAATCACCGATCATATCTAATAGTTTGTGGCGGACAGGTTCGTTCCTAAATCTAAGTGACTTATCATTTAAGAAGCCTGATTTACCAACTGTAATTTTATCTTCAACACCGATTTTGATTCTTAAATCATCGAGCTGTTTTTCAGTAATTTCATGGTCAACAATTACAACTGCATTTTCTAAGTTGCCACCTTTAATTAAACCAAGATCAGCCAATGCTTCAACTTCACTTAAAAAGCAAAATGTTCTTGCCGGAGCAAATTCTGAAACAAATTCTTTTTCAAGGTCGAATAATCCAGAATGCTGACTACCTAATGCAGGATTTTGATAATCAACCATTACTGTAAGTCTGTAACTATCAAGAGGAAGAGCAACGATATCGATTTGCGCTTCTTCGTCATGGTACATTACAGTATCATCTATTATCAAATAATCTTTTGGAGACTGTTGTTGTATAAATCCGGCTTCCAATAAAATTTCGACATAAGGCATTGAACTACCGTCGCCAACAGGAGGTTCGATACCGTTCATTTCAATAATTATGTTATCTATTTGTAAACCATAAGTTGCAGCTAAAACGTGTTCAACAGTATGTACCTTTGCATCACCAATTGCTAAGGTTGTTCCTCTTGAAATATCTACTACATGGTCAACAATTGCAGGTATTTCCGGATTTCCACCTAAGTCGGTTCTTACAAATTTTACTCCATAATTTTCAGGAGCTGGTTTAAAGGTCATTGTACATTCATGGCCGGTGTGCAGGCCTGTTCCAGACATGGAAACTTCTTTGGCGATGGTTCTTTGAAGTTCGAGCATTAAGAATTATTCTCCGTCTTTTTTTCTAACAGGTTTTCCAGTTCGCTTATTTTCTTTTCCAAATTTGCTATTTTTTCAGAATATTTGGGTAGATTTCTAATATGCGATTCAAGCCGTAAACTTGTGCCCAATTCTTTTGCCGGGTAACCGAAATACGTACCGGGTTTTTTCAAGGATTTTGAAACCCCAGACTGCGCTCCGATAATAACTTTGTCAGCAATTTCAATGTGCCCAACTGTTCCAACTTGACCGGCTAATATACAACTTTTTCCTATTTTAGTGCTACCTGAAACTCCTGTTTGTGCAGAAATAACTGTATTTTCTCCAACTTCAACATTATGCGCTATTTGAACTAAATTATCAATTTTTGCACCTTTTCTAATAATTGTTGAATCCAATGCTGCTCTGTCTATTGAAACATTAGACCCGAGCTCAACATCATCTTCAATTACAACATTCCCAATTTGAGGTACTTTTTTGTAAACACCATTTTTATCTGGAACATATCCAAATCCATCTGAACCTATAACAGTGTTCGAATGGATGATTACATTATTTCCAATTAGACTGTTTTCCCGAATTGTAATATTCGAATAAATTAAACAGTTTGATCCAATAATTGTATTATCAAGAATAACGGTATTGTGCAATATTTTAGTGTTATCCCCAATTGTACAGTTGTTGCCAACTACAACATTTTTTCCCAAAACAACATTTTCACCGATTTTGCAATGTTCACCCATAGAAGCTGTTTCATCAATTCCGGATGTAGAAATCTCATAATTGAAATATTGCATTAATATTTGTTGAAAAGCTGCTTTTGGATCTTCAACCTCAATAAAAGTAAGGTCGTCTCTGTTTTTTTCTGTTTCGGGTTTAACTAAGACTGCTGTAGCGTTTGTTGTTTGAAGGTATTTTTCGTAAGAAGAAAGATAGAGAAAAGTTAAATCACCTTTGCTGGCGTTTTCAATTTTTGCAACGCCGGTTAAAATTATGTCTGAATTACCTAAAATTTTGCCGCCAACAAGATTGGCGGCATCTAATATATTTATTTCCATTAAGTGTCATTTTAATTTTAGTTTATCAAGAACTTCATTTGTTACATCGTATTCGTCCTTGGCATAAAGGAAGAGGATATCTCCACTTCTATCAAAAACAAAATCTAATCCTTTTTCTTCGGCAACTTCTCTTATGGCAAGGAATATTTTGTTCTGAACGGGTCTCATTACTTCATCTTGTTTTCTGAATAATTCTCCGTTAACACCGAATTTTTGTTGCCTGTATTTATCAACTTCCTGTTCAAGAGCGATTAATTCTTTTTCTATCTCTGCCCGTTTTTGATCACTCATTATTAACTTTCGTTCTTCATAAGCATCGTATTCTTTTTGCCATTCTCTTTCAAGTTTAGAAAGTTCATCCTGCCATTCTTGAATAAGAGCATCAAGACTAGCTTGTGCATCTTGCGCATCGGGTAGTTCTTTCATAATTGTATCAGAATCAACATACCCAATTTGAGGTTGGGAGTAAATACCTGTAGTGAGTGAAAATAGGAAACAAAGAATTGAGATTGTTTTTTTCATAATTCTACTTTTTATTTATCTTTTTTTAATCTGTCTAATACTTTGAAAGTCATATCAAAATCTGAATCGCCATAAAGCATAATTGAAGCAGTTTCAGTTTTGTCGAATACAAAAGTATAACCTTCTTCTGATGCAACGGTTTCAATTATTTTTAATACTCTTTCGCGTATAGGTTTGTAGAGTTCAGCTTGCTTTACAAACAATTCTCCGCCCTGGCCAAATTTTGTTTGATCAAATTGTTGAATTGCTTGTTCTTCTCGTGCTAATTCTTGCTGAGCTTTTTGAAGATCAGCTTCAGGCATTGTTTCGGCTTTTTGCTGATAATCTTGAAATTTCTTTTGAAACGCTGTTACCATACTATCCCTGGATGCTCTCCATTTACTTGCTATTGCTTCAAGATCGCTTTGAGCCTTAATAGCAGGAGCATATTGTTCATAAATTACTTCAGAATCAACGTAACCAGTTTTTTGTGTTATCATCTGAGCAAATAAATTTGCAGAAATAGTAAAGAACAATAGTATAAAGAATAGATTTTTCACTTTTACCTCATTATTATGTTAATGTTATAATCCTCTTCCAAATTGGAAATGGAATTCCCACTTTGGATCTAAACCGTCTACAGATTTTCTGTCAAATCCGTAGCCGTAATCAAAACCTAATAAACCAACAGGCTGAACAAGTAATCTTGCTCCGAACCCAACTGATCTTTTTAAATCAAAAAAGTCTGCTTCCTTTATAGATAAGAATGTATTACCGGCTTCAGCAAAAGCTAAAACGTAAATCGGAATTGGTTCGAGAGCTAATGCTGCTCTAAGTTCGGTGGTATATTTGACCATTACTCTACCACCTAAAATTTCACCGGAGTTTCCTTTCGGGCCGACACTTCTATCATCATAACCTCTTAAAGGAGTTGTTGCTATAACTAAACCGTTACCACCCATAAAGAAGAATTCAAACGGTTGAATTGAAGTCCCCTGTACAATTTCATCAATATAGCCGATGCTTGAGCTTGTATAAATTGTCAACCTATTTGAATTAAATAATCTTTTGTACCAGTCAGTTTGTAACTGAAGTTTGAAATAATCAACATTACCAGGTAAAAAAGGTCCACCGGAAATCTCTCCGGATATACTAAATGAAGAACCGTTAGAAGGGAAGACCGGGTTATCAATATTATTTCTGCTAAGGGTTGCACCTAAAGTAAACTGTCTTGATAGTCCCTCGCGGTAAAAATTGTTTCCGTCTAGTACATTGTTATAATTAAATCTCAAAAATCCTGTTATGTTAAAATAGTTATCAGGCCATGTCAATCTTCGTCCAAGTTTTAGAGTACCACCTATTTGTCTCAAATCATAAACATATCTTTGTCTTGTATCAAAGACGTCAAAACCAACCAATGTTGGAGTATCCAAAAACCATGGTTCGGTAAAGCCAAGTCTGAAAGTTCTATATAAGTTTCCGACACCAAAAGTCCAGTTAAAATCCAAAACTTGTCCACCGCCGAGTTGGAAAGGTTCTGCAATCGAGAAGTTTGTGAGAGTTACACCAACAGAGCCGCTCATTCCAAATGAACCACTATAACCAACAGAAGCATTTAAGTAGTCACTTGATTTTTCTTCAACAGTGAAATCCACAGCAACTGTGCTATCATTTATAGGTCTTGGGTTAACCCCTGTTTGATATAATTTTTCTACATTAAAATAGTTAAGATTGGCAAGCTGTTGTACACTTCGAAATATTCCATTTCTGCTGTAAAAATCTCCCGGGATCGCGTATAATTCTCTGCGGATTACTTTGTCTTTAGTTTTATCATTTCCGCTAATTGTAACTCTTCCGATTTTAAATCTTTCGTTTTCGCTCACTCTGATTCTGATATCTAAAGAATCCGGCGCAACTTTTTCTTCTGAAGCATTTATAGTAAATGCCAAATATCCTTGATCTTGATATAATGAAGACACGTCAGATTGTTTTTCATTAAAGTAAAGATTTTGAGAAAATAACTCGTCGTTGTAAATGTCACCTTTCAAAAATCCGAGTCGCTGAGTTAGTTCTTCATCAGTATGAATTGTATTACCTTCCCAAATAATATTTCTGACTTTGTACTGTGGGCCTTCGTTAACACTAACAAAGATATCCACTTCTTTTTTATCTTCTGAATAAATAAGTGTGTCACCTAAAACCTCGAAGTCGCGGAATCCGTTCTTTCTGTAAAATGCATTTAGTAATTTTTTATCTTCTTCATATTTGTCTTTTATAAATGTTGAGCTGCTCCAAAATTTCCACCAGCTATGTTCGGAAGTCTCATCAAATTCGCCTTTAAGTTCACCATCTTCAAAAACTTCGTTTCCAATAAAACCAATTGATCTTACTTCTACCCGGTCACCTTCATTGATTCTGAATATCAAAAGATTTCTTTTACTCATTTTTTGAATTCTTCTAAAATTAACATCAGGATCATAATCATATTCAGTTTTATATTCGTCAGTTAGATCAGCAATGTTTCGCCAAGTTACTGTTATTTCGTCGTCATTTGTATCAGCCTCAAAAAAAGAGAAAATATGATCGTTTATCTCAACATTTAGAAATCCTTCTTCATCGTATAATTTTTTGATTCCACTTTTTATTCTTGCAATATCCTGTGGTTTTAATGTTTGCCCACGGACGATAGTAATTTTAGAGTCGATGTCATTTTCATCAATTTCATCATTGCCTTCAAATTTTGCTTCTTCCATTCTCGGGTATTCTTCAACTTGGATCGTAAGGAATACACCTCTCTCAATTCTTTTATCAACTCTAATTTGAACATCTTTAAAAATTCCGAGAGACCACAATCTTTTAATTGCGGTAATAGTACCATCTCCGGGAATTTCAAGTTCGCCGTCTACTTTAAGACCGGTATTAGCTATGATAGTTTTTGCATCTGCAGATACACTACCTTCAACTGTTACACCCAAAATTTTATAAGCAGTTCTGTTAAACTGAGCGTAATTTATATTTATCAGTAATAGAAAAAATAGAAGGCTATAACTCAACCACATGTTTGCTGAGTTTTTTGGTTTTTTTATTGTTTTCTTGCTCATTCTTAATTTGTTCACTAATAAGTCCAAATCTTCTTTCCCTTTTTTGATAATCTTCTATTGCTTTGAGAAATTCTTTATAATCGAAGTCCGGCCAAAGAACATCGGTTATAAAAATTTCTGAATAAGCTATTTGCCACAGAAGAAAATTGCTTACTCTAAACTCACCGCCGCTTCTGATCATCAAATCAGGATCAGGAATATTGCTTGTGTATAAGTAATTTGAAATAAGCTTTTCACTAATGTCAGATTTTGAAATTTTTCCTTCCTCTACATCCCGGCAAATATTTTGAACTGCATGAGTTAACTCCGTTCTTCCACTATAACTTAAGGCTAAATTTAGAGTTAACCGTTTATTGTTCTCAGTTTTTTTGACAGCTTCGCGCAACTCGTTTTGAACAACTTCAGGTAGTTGGGACATATCGCCGATTGTTGTAAGCCTTACTCCATTTTGATGAAGTTCGTTAGTTTCATTCTGCAGACTTTTCACAATCAATCTCATCAATGTAGAGACTTCTTCCTGCGGACGGTTCCAATTTTCTGTTGAAAAAGTATAGAGAGTCAAATATTCAACGCCGATGTGCGCACATAATTCGACAATCTCTCTTACAGTTTCTACTCCGTTTTTGTGTCCGATTACTCTAGGTAAGCCTTTTTTTGCCGCCCATCTTCCATTACCGTCCATAATTATAGCTACGTGCCGGGGTATTTGGATCTTGTCTTTTAAAGAATCAGCATACTTCTTTGCATTTTCAGACAATTTTCTTTTCAAAATCTTACTCTTTTTAATTTTAATTTGACCTACCAAAATAACCGCCGACATTAAAAATGTCAAGAACCGATGTTGTTAATGAGTTTTTTGAGCGTGGGGTTTATACAACGCTATTTTAAAATAGTGTCAGTAAAATATTGTGGAAAATTTTGGAACTATCGCAAATTGATTACAAAAGTTGATCTTCTGGGAGGGGAACTAACTTAATAGATCTTCTAATTTCTTCATCAAACTTCGAAATTATTTTTTTTGCGTAAGCTAAACTATTACTTGGAATACCAACAAAAAGGATTACTTTTTTATTTGAATGGCGTGTTGAGCGGGTTGCCAAAAACTTGAGTTTATTAATTGTAGTCGGATTTTCAAGGTCTTTATTTGATAAAACAATACCGAATGCATAACTCTTTCTTAACTTCCCAACGGCATCCACTTCATATTCGCCGATGGGTTTTGGTTCAGGCAGATACTTTCCGTATTTTCTGCTAAGGGTCAGAAAGCCGTTTTTCCAGAAATGCTGAATTAAAGCATCTACTTTTTCGTAATTTTGTACTCTTTTCATTTTAGTTCAAAACAGTCAAGATCGGGATTATTGGCGAAAATCTTTTACTGTTCAGCACCTTTATATTTGTTATCATATTGTATTCAAATTTTTTAACTTCGTTTGAATTACCGACTCTGCCGAAAATTACCTTTTTACCATTTCTATCGATTGAAAGGTAGTAAGGCTCCAAAGTTACTTCACTTAACCCGTATAGAAATTTTAATTTTCTTCTGCTGGAAATTGCTCTATTAAAAATTTGGCTTTTCATTTTAACTCCTTTATCAATTATAGCGGCGGTAAACACCGACCACTTTACCAATTATCGAAAAATCTTCATTATTATTAAGAGTTATTATCGGGTAATTCTCGTTTTCCGGTATCAAAGAGATTTCATCACCATCTCTTTCGTAACGTTTTACAGTAGCTTCATCACCAACCATTGCAACTATTATTTCACCATTGCGGGCGTCGGTTTGCTTATTTACTATTATAACGTCTCCTTCAAGAATTCCGGCATTCATCATACTATCGCCACGGACTTTCAAACCAAAGGATTCCGCGTTTTTGTTCACCATTGTCTGGTCAACAACCAGTGACCCCTCAATGTTTTCTTCAGCTAAAATTGGGAAGCCGGCAGCTACACGACCGACAATCGGAATTGTGAATACGTTATCATTTGAAGTATCTTTTGTGTATTCTGAAGTAATATCGTAAACAATTGAAAGAGCTCTGCTTTGATTATCTCCTGAAGTTAAGTAGCCTTTCTTTTCCAGCGCATCAATATGGCGTTTTACACCGAATGTACTCGCCATATTAAAGTGCTTTGCAATCTCACGGTAAGATGGGGCATATCCGTTCAATTCAATGTAGCCTTGAATAAAATCTAAAATTTCTTTCTGGCGTTCGGTTAATTCTTTTTTCATTAGTAGTGCTCCTTTGTTCACTACAAATATAGTGTACGGGTGAGCACTTGTCAAGAATTATTTTAAATATTTCTGAATTATTTAGTAAAATTATTTTCAAAAAGAAATAATCTTTAATTTGAGCGAAAAATGGAATTATTATCCCCTGAAGAAGTAAGAGTAATTGGTGCACTAATTGAAAAAGAGCACACCACACCGGAGTATTATCCTTTAACTGTAAATTCACTGACTAACGCTTGTAACCAGAAGTCAAGCCGCAACCCGGTTGTAAGCTATGACGAAACATTGGTTGAAGATACAATTCAGAAGT
>JANQIV010000193.1 GCA_028282005.1 Melioribacteraceae bacterium
ATCATTTGTATCAATAAACGGAATTAGAGAATCAGCTTTCGGCATTGCAACATGTCCCGCTAATACTGAATCTAAAAAAGCTCCTTCACTGAAATTCTGATTGAACCAGCTTGCTCTCACTATTGTCCAATCAATTCCGGAATTAATTACTTCCTGTTCGCATAATTGCGCTTCTTTTTCACCTTTGCCGGATAATAAAACTATTTTTTTAACACCTTTTTCTTTAGATACAAAAATTAAATTCTGAATCTTTTCCAACGCACCCGGCACTGCTAAATCAGGTTGGAATGTAATATAAACAGAATCCATTCCATCTAAAACATCAGCCCAGTTTGAGGAGTCTTGCCAGTCGAACGAAGGTGAGGCACTTCGGGATCCAACCCGGACATCTTTGCCAAGTTCTGTTAATCTTTCAACTACTTTTCTTCCAGTTTTTCCTGTTCCGCCAATTACTAATATTTTTTTGTTATCCATGATTATAAACCTTTCTAAGTTTTATTATATGTTATTTTGTTGAATGCAAGCTAAAATGAAAAATAAAAGAGATAATGATGAAGAGATTGTTCTGATTAAATTGAGCCTATTCCATTTTGTTTCAAAACCATCTCTAAATAATTCCATTTGTTCAGCAGTCATTTTGTCGATCTGCAAAGCTTCAAGGCCGTTATTTAGAGGGATGTTACCGAAAATAGTAACAAACATAATTCCGACTAAATAGAGGAATGAAGCTAAAAGAACAAACCAGTTTTGTTGCGTCATTTCTGAGTTAATTGAAATAAAGCCTAAATAGATTGAAAGTATCGCCAGCCCAAAAAAAGCAATAAAAAATACCGGATTTAGTATAGCTCTATTCATTGCTTGAAAAGCTCTTAAATAGTTTTCATCATTTAGTCTTCCGATTCCCGGAGTTACCGAAATTGACCAAGAATAGAACAAACCGGCTATTAAGCCTGAAAATAGAGCCGCGATTATTAAGATTGTAGGATTCATTATGTCCCCTTTTTTTATTATAAATTTAATATGAAAAAAAGGAGAAGAATTGTACAAAACCGACAAATGGTGTTATGAAGTCATTTGCTGTAAATAATAGGATGGAGTCTGGCCGGTATATTTTTTAAAAGTTCTAATAAAATGAGATTGATCAGAAAAACCGTTATCATGACTAATCTCCGTAAGCCTTTCAAAATTAGATTCATTCAAAACGTGTAGAGAAGTTTGGAATTGAATAATTTTGGCAAATTGTTTTGGACTAAGTCCAACTTGTGAAATAAAATTCCTCTCAAAAGTTCTTTCTGTTACATAAAGTTGATCAATTAGTTCTTTAATTCTTCCTTGTCCTTTGTTTTTAATAATAAGCTGAATTGCCTTTTGCACTAAATCATTTTCCGGAATTTGATTGGACTGTATTAACTCAGCCATAAGCTTGTAGATTATATTTACTTTCTCTTCAATATTGGAAGTATTTTCTAAAGCCCTTTTGTAAGAAAGAATATCAACATGTTGCAATTGTAATAAATCGTAGCAGTCATCATTCAGCACTTTTGGATCAATGTCTAGAAGATGTTTTGAAGCGAACGGATAGAGTTGAACAACAACAAAATTAAATTTGCCTTTAGCATTCAAAGTGAAAGGTGTAATAGTCTGCCCAAACAAAAACAATTGTGAAAGTTTTTTATTTTTTGGCAGTTGAAAAAAACCATTTTCTGATTGCTGAAACATAATTCCGGGATATCCATCAGCATAAATAGGCAAATTTGTTTCTGAATTAGAGTCTTCACTTTCATCAACCAATATGCAATTTACATAAGGTTCCATATTTTGAGGAATTATATAATCAGCCTTATGCATATTTTTGGTGTTTATTCTATATATTAATTAAACAATAATTCCCTATATAAAAATTCCATTTTTCTGTAGGTATAAATTAAATTTTTATTAATTATGACGATATTACTTTATTTTAGTTGTTAAGTTAGTTAAAATTGCCTCCTAATTTTTCATAAATGAACGATGGTATATTATGCTGAGTTACAAATTATTTGTGGTGTATAGATCGTTCGGCATTGTGCGGAAAGTTAACTTATATTTTTAATCCATAACTATACCGCTTATCCGGGCGGGCTATATCCCTCTTAAACCGATTAAATATTATCCTATCCACTTTTGATTATGCAGCTATAAATTACAGCATAAATTTTGTGGTAGAGTTTACCCTTACAACATATTACATGTAAGTGCTTAATAATTAATAACAAAAATCAGAAAGAAGGAAATGGCGATAACGTTAGCAGATACTTATTACTTGAAAGCGCTTGATTCTTATCCATGGGATTTGGAGCAAGCTACTGAAGCACTTAATTATGCCATCGGCTATGATAACGAACATGCCGGGGCATTATGTCTTTTAGGAAAGCTTAACATGTATGAATTGTGCAACTATGAAGAAGCAGAAAATCACTATGAAAAAGCATTGGTAAGTGATATTAATTATACAGAGACCTACTATTCATATACCGACTTGTTAATAAACATTGGTGAATATGAAAGAGCAAAAAAGTTAATTAAACACGCTTATAAAATTAAGGGGATCAATTTAGCTAGAATGAAACACTATGAAGGGTTGATTGCTGAAATTAATGGTGATTTGGAAAAAGCTTTGAAATATATGACTTGCGCTTATGATAATTCCTACAAATCAAATGAGCACAAATACTTGAAGAGCGAACTTGACAGAATTAAGTCCAAACAGAAAGGGAAAGACAAAACAAGTAAAAGAAAAATCAAAAAGAAGTCAAAAAAAGTAAAGGGAGGTAAATAACAGCCTCCCTTTTTAATTAAAGACCTCAAATTACAAACGAGGTTTTAAATCATCCTGACTAGTTGATCTAAGCTGTGCCATTTTCATTACACCATCTCCCATACATTCACGAAGAGACTTTGTCCACTCAATTGCTTCTTCTTTTGTATCAGTTTCAATAATTGTGAATCCCGGAATTATATCTTTCCCCTCTACAAACGGACCATCAGAAATTGAGAATTCACCTTTATCTAATGTAACGTAAGTAGTTTCGCGAGGTAGCTGCCCGGTTGCAACAATTTTACCAGACTCAAATGATTCTTGCATAAATTGTCCCATTTTAGCCATTCCCTCAGGTGATGGTGGCGACATTGGTTTTCCTTCTTCCATTGTGAAGTAAACAAAAAATTGCATATCGATTTCCCCTAGATTTAATTTATAAGTAAGTTATAAAAAATTCACATGCTTTTTGTGATTTTCTACTAGTAGTCGAATGAATTCTTACGATAGGGACAAACAAAATTAATTTATTAATTCTGAAAGCTGATTTTGCAGATATTTTTTTTCTGTTTCTTTATTGACTAATTCAAGTGCTTTTTGATAGGATTGAATAGCCTTTTCTTTTTCACCCAGTTTCTTCAAAAAATCTGCTTTAGCTGAATAGATTAAATGATATGACGTGAGTTTCTTTTTTTTCATTAAGTTTTTGATTAAAGTAAGTCCGGCACTCGGGCCATCTTTTTGCCCAACAGCAATAGCACGGTTTAATTCAACAATTGGGGATTGATTAATTTTTAGAAGCATATCATAATAATTTACTATTAAATCCCATCGTGTGCTTTCAAAGGAATTTGCAGTAGCATGTACAGAAGCAATTGCAGCTTGAATTGTATACGGGCCCATCTTCCCGGCCTTGATTGATTGATTTAATAATTCCAAACCTTCATGTATAAAATTTTGATTCCAAAGAGAACGGTCTTGCCATTCAAGTGTGATGACTTCCCCATCTTGTTTCACGCGGGATTCTCTTCGAGCTTCCTGAATTAAAAGAAGTGCTAATAATCCCATGCTTTCTGAAGTAGATATAAGATTTACTAAAGTTCTACACAAAAAAATAGCTTCATTAGAAAGATCTTTTCTGATATGTTCTTCTCCAGAACTAGCAGAATAACCTTCGTTGAAAATTAAATAAATCACATGTAGAACTGCATTCATTCGATTAGTCAATTCGGCTTTATTCGGGATTTCATAAGGGATTTTCTTTTCTCTAAATAAAGCTTTTGCTCGAGAAATTCTTTTCTTTACAGTTTCAGATGAAACAAAATATGCGTGTGCAATTTCTTCAGTTTTCATCCCGCAAATATCACGAAGGGAAAGTGCTATTCGTGAATCCAATGGCAGAGCAGAATGACAGCAATAAAATATTAATCTGAGTTGATCATCTTCAATAATATTTTTTTCAATTGTATGCTCTTTATCGGCAGGAAAAAATTTTTCAGTAACAATTTCCTTCCCACGGCTTTCTCTTCTTATTGAATCAATTGCTTTGAATTTGCCTGTAGAGATTAACCATGAATAGGGGTTATTTGGGATTCCCTCCTCAGGCCATTTTTGAATTGCTATTGAAAAAGCTTCGTGCATAGCTTCTTCTGCTAATTCAAAATCTCCAAGAATTCTAAACAATGATGCTAGAACTTTACCCGATTCAGAATTATAAATTATCGATATTTCTTTGCTAATTTCTTCCCGCATAAAAAGATTATATAATTTCCTTAATTTAGGATTGGTGCGGGCAATTTATCTTTACACAACAATAATTTCAAGCGAAACTTGGAGATGTGGGATTTAGCTGCCACAGCAAAAATTATGGCAGTATATTAACAAAACTATTTTTTCCTTGTCGATTTTTTTACGATTTTGCCTTGATTATCCATAACGCCAACAGTAGTACCTTTGGTTGCCTCTAGTGCTTTATCTACAGCGGCCTTATTTGTCCCAGCAATGTAAACAGGTTTATTATGACCTCGTAATTGACGAAATCCATCATTTACAGTATTTTCTGTTTCAACTTCTACAGCAATCTTACTTGTCTTTATGTCAGCACCTTTACCAGTATTATAATCTGTTTTATATTTTTCTGCAATTCTATTTGCAGTAGTTTTGTGTGACTTACTTTCTGACATAATCGAATCCTTTTTAATGAGCTAATAAATTATTTTAAATAATTAATCATAATCAATAAAATCAAGTTCACCTTGATCACCAATTTTCGGAAAAGCTTTTTTAAATAGTCTGTCAAAACTATCTTTTTTGGATGCTGCTCTTGCTATTCCAATTATTTGCTGAATATGTGATCTTAATGCGTCTACTCCAACTTCATCAGATAAAAATTGATGCATTTTATATTTTCTGCCTCCAACTGAGTAAACTACGGGATTCTTTTCATCTAACATCTCGAGTATAGCGCCTTTACTATTTGCAAGAGGTTCATAAACATATTTTCTTATGAAATTCCCAAAAAATTGAGGGTGGTTGTTATTTTCTTTTTTGATATCATACAATTTATAAATTAGTTCGAAAAACTGGTCAGGAAACTCTTTTTCCCATTCTCTATGTTGCTCTCTAATAAATTCTTGAAATATTTTTCGGTATTCATCTCTTTTCTTGTCAGTACTGTATCCAGTTGCCTCATCAATTAATGCTAAAATTCCTACTTTAGCGCAAGCTACTATAAATCCTTCACAAGACCGAGCATATCTCATGGCGACTTCACCGCTAAGTGCACCAACACTTCTTGCATAAAGTATAGCTTTGCAATACTCTATAAGAACGTCTCCTTCATAACCATAAGTAGTACCACCAGCTTTAGTTTTAAATTTGATTGGATTAGTAATGATAGATTTCAAAGAAATAATCTTTTTTGTTTTTAATGTTGGATTATCTAATAGAGTTATCAATTGATCGTTAGGAGCTTTTCCTTTAATACCAATTGTTCTAGTAAAAGATCTTTGAGTTATTACTCTTCTGGTATCATTTAAATGATAGCATTCAATTATCATCCCGCCTAAATCAAGTTTACCTTCCCTTTTAGCCACTAACTTTTCTTCTTTACTATCCATATCAATATAGATTAATTTTAAACTTATACAGCATTAATGACCAATCTATAAATTTTTAATCAAAGAGTCAACAATTCCTTTTTCAATTCACTCAATGCTTTATATTTTCGTACGGATTAAAAAGTTAAGGTATAATTAGGGGAATCTACTCCAGCAGAGACCCCAAATTACAAAAAGTTTTTTTTTAAAGAATCGATTTAGCTTTACTTAGAATATTTTTAACTGTGAGCCCATAATTTTCAAATATTGTTTTGTAAGGTGCCGATGCTCCGAATTTTTCTATGCTGATGACACCGCCATTATCGCCGACGTATTTTTCCCAACCTTGAGCAACACCAGCTTCAACAACTAATTTGGCCTTTATTTCTTTCGGCAACACACTATTTTTATAATCAGCACTTTGTGCTTCAAATAATTCCCAGCTTGGGAAACTTACAACTCTAGTTTTGGTTCCTTCATTTTCTAATTCTTCAGCAGCATTCAAAATTAACTCAACTTCGGAACCACTAGCCATTAATATTAAGTCAGGAGTACCATCAGAATCTTTTATAATATACGCTCCTTTTTCAGTTCCGTCTGCAGATGAATATTTTGTTCTATCAACGATAGTTAATTTTTGTCTCGTCAATAATAATGCAACCGGGCCATGATTATAACTTAATGCAGCCTTCCAGGCATAAACTGTTTCATTTGCATCAGCCGGTCTAATAACCACCAATCCCGGAATTGATCTCAATGCTGCGTAATGTTCAATAGGCTGGTGCGTTGGGCCGTCTTCACCAAGACCAATACTATCGTGAGTAAAGATGTAAATAGGTGAAACGTGTGATAATGAAGCCAGCCTAATAGCCGGACGTAAATAATCAGAGAAAACCAAAAACGTACCGCCGTAAGGTTTAAGTCCGCCGTACATGCAGATACCGTTCATCATACTAGCCATAGCATGTTCACGGATTCCATATCTAAAGTATCTACCGCGAATATCTGCAGAGTAGTTTTCAACATCTTCAAACTTTGTATTGTTAGATGGAGTTAAATCTGCTGAACCACCAACTAAATTTGGAATCTTTTCTGCAATCGCATTTAAAATCTTACCTGAAGCGGCTCTTGTTGCTAGGCCTTCCCCGTAGTTTTCAAAATTCGGAAGAGCATCTTGCCAATCGTCAAAACCATTGTTTAGATATTTATTAAATAATTCGGCATCATCTGAATATTTCTGTTTGTATTCTTCTAAAAGTTTATTCCATTCTTCTTCAACTTTTTGTCCATTGCTTTTAACATTAGCAAAATGTTCAGCAACTTCTTCAGGGACAAAGAATGTTTTGTCTTCAGGCCATCCTAATGTTTTCTTTGTTAAAGCAACTTCTTCATCACCCAAAGGTGAACCATGCGATGACGCTTTACCTTGTTTGTTAGGACTGCCATACCCAATTACTGTATTGGTAATAATTATTGTAGGTTTTTCTAAATCAGATTTAGCTTCTGCAACAGCTTTATCAATTTGCTCAGTATCGTTTACATCATCTATTCTAAGTACTTGCCAGCCATAAGCTTCATATCTTTTTCCGACATCTTCAGACATAGAAAGTGAAAGATCACCATCAATTGTAATATTATTATTATCATAAAAAACTATTAACCTGCCTAATTTGTTATGCCCGGCAAACGATGATGTTTCGTGAGATACACCTTCCATTAAATCACCATCACTGGCTATTACATAAATAAAGTTGTCAACTAAACTAATATCATCTTTATTAAATTTTGCTGCAAAGTATTCCTGTGCTGCAGCCATTCCAATCGCATTGCTTATACCTTGTCCTAAAGGACCTGTTGTAGTTTCTACCCCAGGAGTCAAACCATATTCAGGATGTCCAGGGGTTATACTTTCCCACTGACGGAAATTTTTAAGGTCATCCATTGTAATGTCATAACCGGATAAATGTAATGAGCTGTATAGTAACATACTTCCGTGGCCTGCTGAAAGTATAAATCTATCTCTATTAAACCATTTCGGATTTGCAGGATTATGCTTCATAATCTGTGCGTATAATTTATATGCAATTGGTGCACATCCCATAGGCATACCAGGGTGGCCGGAGTTTGCTTTTTGTACGCCATCCACAGCTAAAAATCTAATTGTATTAATACTTTTTTGTTCTAATTCTTTGATGCTCATTACTTCATTCCTATTAGTTTAATTGATTATTGCTGGTTATTATTTTTCCGTCAACAACTGGTGTTACACAAATCAAAGGATTTTCCGGAATTGAAAATTTTGAAAATATCTCTTCAAACAATTGATAATGCATACCCTGCATTTCGAGTTTATTAAATTTTGTATAACTCATAAATTCACCCCGGTTATTAAAAGGCGCATCAAACACATACGCGGTATCAAAATCCTTTTCAGCACATGATTTAAGAAAAGTTATTTTTTCTTCATCAGTTCCCCCTTTTTCATATGCTTTGGCTTTGAAGG
>JANQIV010000205.1 GCA_028282005.1 Melioribacteraceae bacterium
ACATATAAAACATAATAGAAAGTTTAGGAGATTTAATCTTAGAGGAAAGATAAAGGTGGAAATAGAACTTGGATTAATAGCTATTGCACATAATCTTAAAAAGATTGCTGCTTAATAAAAAGAAATTATCTTCTGTGAAATAAAAACTTCTGAAAATAAGGGTTCTTAAAGTAAAAAGGCGTTTGAAAACAAACTAAATAATAAAAAACCGCCTCAATTAGTTTTGAGACGGCTTCTTTTTTTATTTCTAACATATTTCTCCCAGTTCCAGGCCGAAAGTAAGGTTTCTTCCAAATCTACTTTAGCCTTCCAACCCAGCTCTTCGTTTGCGTATTTAGTATCCGCATAAACAGATTCAACATCACCAGCTCTTCTACCCACGATTTTAAATTTTAGTTTTTCTCCTGTTGATTTTTCGAAAGCATTAACTATTTCCATTACCGAAGAACCTTTCCCCGTTCCCAAATTGAAAATTTCGAGATTGCTTTTACTTTTTCCTTCGATCATTCTTTGTATTGATACAACATGAGCTTTAGCCAGATCAACAACATTGATATAATCGCGTATAGCAGTTCCATCAGGTGTATTGTAATCATCACCAAAAACTTTTAATTCATCACGAATTCCAATAGCTGTTTGTGTTATAAAAGGCACCAGGTTATTAGGTACTCCTCTCGGAAGTTCACCAATTAATGCTGAGGGATGTGCACCTATAGGATTAAAATATCTTAGCGATATGGCATGTAAATCTTTATTAGCATTTACAGCATCTCTCATAATTTCTTCTGCGATTTGCTTTGTATTGCCATATGGAGAATCTGCCGGTTTAAAAGGAGCTCTTTCCGTTACCGGTAAAATGTCCGGTTGTCCGTAAACCGTTGCCGATGAAGAAAACACAAAGTACGGTACTTTAAACTCAACCATTCCTTCAAAAAGATTCATTAAAGTAGTTAAGTTATTTTGGTAATACATTAAAGGTTTTTCTACAGACTCTCCTACTGCTTTATAAGCTGCAAAGTGGATAATGGCATCGAGTTTTTTATACACCTTAAAAAAGTCTCGTAAACGCTCTTTATCACAAATATCAAATTGTTCAAAGAACGCTCTCCTTCCTGTTATAGCCGTAATACCATCTAAAACTGATTTTTCCGAATTTGAAAGATTATCAACAATCACCACATCAAATCCTTCGTTCATCAATTCAACCGCTGTATGAGAACCAATATAACCGGTTCCGCCTGTTACTAAAACTAATCTATTCTTCAAAATTGTACGATTTTGTTTGGGCTAATTTAACCATAAATTTTTAATAAAAGTTAATGGATTGTTTATTAATCAACCTTTCCATGACGTTGGTCAATCCATAATTTTCTATATATTTGTTTCGATTAAGAAAAAAGATTGAATTTAAAGGACTGCATAAAAGATTTATTGTTTACAAACCAGGGAGTGATCATTCCGGGATTGGGAGGGTTTGTTTCTGAATATGAACCTGCTGCATTTGATGTTAGTGAAAATAAATTCCTGCCACCCACCAAAAAAATTACTTTCAATCCGAAATATTCATACCAAGATAACCTTTTAGCAGAATATATTGCCGATAAAGAAAAAATTGATATTACAGAAGCCAGAAAACAAATTGATGATTTTGTAAAAGATACCCAATTCAAATTAAAAAAAGGAGAATCAATTGAGTTTCCTGAAATTGGCATTTTATCTCAAAGTTCAAAAGGTCAAATCAGCTTTGCTCAAAATAAAGAATCAAATTTATTAACCGATTCATTTGGGTTAACATCGGTAAAAGCCAAACAAAATATTGCACCGAAATCTGATTTAAAAAAGGTTAAACCAAAAAAGTCACATAAAAAATTAATTATCATTAGTTTGTTGGCTGTTGTATTTCTTTTACTTCTTACAACTGCTTGGTATTTTACAGAAGGGTTTTTCGATTTTAGTATTTTCTCTTTTAAACAATGTAATGAATTAATAGCAGATGAAGGTACTTCTTTAGAAACTACAGAAAACAACCTTGACAGTATTGCTCGCGCAGATAGCCTAAAAGCATTAATTGTTCATTCGATTGATGATAATACCGATAAAAAAGATGCTCTTTTTTATGAAGAACCTAGTCCGGCTGATAAAGAAGAACCAAAGCCGGCATATTCCGAATTTCATATCATAGCAGGAAGCTTTAAAAGAATGGAAAACGCTGAGATATTCTCAAACGAATTAAGATCTAAAGGTTATGATTCTGAAATCATTAAATCAGGTGAAAGACTAATTCGAGTTTCCATCTTTTCATATACTGATGAAACCGAAGCTTTAAAAAAGTTATATAAATTGAGAGAAACTTCTGAAATAAAATCCGTTTGGATCTTAAAATCCATTTAATTTAGTTAAGATATCATCGCCTTTTTCCAGATCGAGCCAAATAGTTTGCAACCCCGCTTCCTTTGCAGCATCAATATTTATCTTTAAATCATCAATAAAAAGAGATTCTTTGGGAACTAAATTGCTATCAGCAATAACATGTTCATATATTTTTGAATCTGGTTTTCGGTGACCGACCTGATGCGAATAATAGGGTTTTACAAACAAGGAATTAAAATCAAATCCGTGCTCTTCTTTAAAATCCTGCATGTATTGATTATAATGAATCTCGTTGGTATTGCTCAATAAATAAATATTATATTTTTCTCTTAGATTTTTGATCAAATCAATTCTTTCTTTTGGAAAGTCGAGTAACATAGCCCCCCAAGCCCTATCAAATTCTTCATCTGTAACATGGTTTACCAAGTGTTTTCGAAGCTCATTTCTTAAAAAATCGGGAGTAATTTCACCTTTCTCCAAACGATCGAATAAATCGGTTTGTTTAAATAAAGTATATGATTTTTCGAAATCCTTAAACCCAAGTTCTTTCATTGCCTGAGCCGTAAGAACACTATTCACATTGATAATGACATTACCCAGGTCGAAAATGATATTTTTGATTACTTCTTTTTGCATACTTTGTATATTTTAAATTGCAAATTTAAAAAAGATTTGATGTGTATTGCTCTTTTTCCTTTCTTTCTCCTTGATGAAAAAGAAACAATCCCGATAGTTATTAGGACAACAGAAATGAAAGAATTGTACTTTCTTTTCTTTGCCACCCAAACAAAGAAAAGAAACATGAACAAGCGAAAGCTTGTGAGAAGATCTCCGCCACTGATAAATTTGCTAAAATCTACGTCGAATTTGGTTTCGTACGCAGCCCAAGTCGTCTTGATGCTAGTTTTATATTTCATAGAAATTATTGAACTTCAAGACTGAGGGCTGCTGTAGCACTAACGCTCACAAATTCTCCTCAATTTATACGTAAATTTCTCAGATGCGGGTCATTTCCTGCTGTTGGCAGGATTTGGAATGAATTGTGTAAAATAGCTTTGGCACTGCAAAATTGCAGACCATGCACCTGCATGAATTGAGAATTATTTGAAATAGCTATAAAAGGGTTTATCCCACTTTATTAACCATTTCTATAATTGACAAGAGAGGGTGGACACGTTATTTTGCAACGTCCCGATAACTATTGGGATTTGCTACTTTTTTGAAAGATCAAAAAAGTATGGTATAAAAATGTATCATGACAAAAAAAAAGTAAGTAAAGATTTACAACTCTTTTTGTACTTTTATAAAAAATCGTTTTAAATGAAAATTAACGGAGAGCATTATCATACTATTTGGGTAAAAGAATCTGATCCAAAAATTGTTGAGATCATTGATCAACGTTATTTACCCTTTGAATTTAAGATACAAGAATTAAAATGCATTGAAGATGTTTACATCGCAATAAAGGATATGTGGGTGCGAGGTGCGCCTCTGATCGGTGTTACAGCTGCATATGGAATGTATCTTGGATTATTGCATTTAACAGAAAATAATGATCTTGACAATAAGATAAAGGAACTTGCGCAATACCTTGATTCATCGAGACCAACGGCTGTAAATCTAAAATTTGCAACAGATTTGGTTCTTAAAAATATTCATACTCCAGAACGTTTACAAGATAAAATCCTAGTAGCATTTGAAACTGCCAACCAATTAAAACAAGATGAAATAGAGAATTGCCGTTTGATCGGTGAAAATGGACTTCAGTTCATTGAAAAGATATCTCAAGCTAAAAAGGGTGAAACAGTAAATATTTTAACACACTGCAATGCGGGATGGCTGGCTTGTGTCGATTACGGTACTGCGACTGCTCCTATTTATCTTGCTCACGAAAAAGGAATTAACATTCATGTTTGGGTAGATGAGACCCGCCCACGAAACCAGGGTGCGCGCTTAACTGCCTTTGAACTGGAACAGCAAGGTATTTCATATACGGTAATTGCAGATAATACCGGAGGTCTTTTAATGCAAAAAGAAATGGTTGACATGGTACTTGTTGGCAGCGACAGAACCAGTGCTAACGGAGATGTTGCCAACAAAATCGGAACATACCTGAAAGCTTTGGCTGCGCATGATAATAACATTCCGTTCTATGTTGCCTTACCACTTTCGACTATTGATTGGAACATGAATGACGGGATCAATGAAATTCCGATCGAACAGCGAAACGAAGAGGAGGTAAAATACATTGAAGGATGGCATAATAATCAGATCACGAAAGTTAGGTTAACCTCGGAAAATAGTCCTGCACTGAATTATGGTTTTGATGTTACCCCGGCAAAGTATGTTACGGCATTGATTACGGAGAGAGGCGTTTCTAAAGCTAGTGCAAGAGAAATAAGTAAGTTAAAAAAGCTGTAAGTTACTAGTTATGAGCTTCGAGCATGGAATCGCAAATAATAAGTTAGATGACCAGACTTGGCGAAGGATACATAAAACTTAATTTGAATTGTACAATGAGCCGAAGCATATTAGCCAATTAACATAGAATAATGAATATCGATTAACGAATAATAATTTTTGAAGTTGAAATTTGACGAAGGGTATATAAAATTTAATCTGAATTGGGAGGAAAAAGCTTTTGAGTTGGATGGTGATGTCTTTTTGCTTCTGAATTCGTATCGGAATAAGTTGTATCATTTGGGATTGATCGGAGTGTATGACAATGGAATTGGTTTTGGAAATTTAAGTGTTCGTCATAATCAAAAAGAGTTTATTATTTCGGGTTCGGCAACCGGGAGTATTCCGGAACTGGAACAAAAGCATTATGCCCTGGTAAAAGATTTTGACTTACAAAATAACGAGGTTTGGTGCGAAGGATTAACCAAAGCTTCATCGGAATCGATGAGTCATGCTGCCGTTTACCAATCTAACAAGGAAGTTAATGCTGTGATCCATATTCATCATGAAAAGCTTTGGGAAAAGTTGCTGGATGTGTTACCAACCACGAATAAAAAAGCCAAATTCGGAACACCTGAAATAGCTTTTGAGATTGCCAGGCTTTCTAAAACTGACTCGGGAATTATCGTCATGGGAGGACATCCTGAAGGAATTATCAGCTACAGTAAAAACGTGGAAGAAGCATATCAATTATTATTAAAACAATATAACATACTATAACATGGCAAAAGTTGCAATTATTGGCGGATCAGGGCTGGAAAACCCTGATATTTTAAAATCTCCCGAAGTTATAAAAGTGGATACTCCGTATGGTAATCCGACATCGGAGTTAACTTGTGGTAAAATTGGAAATACGGATGTGGTGATCTTATCACGCCACGGAAAAAAACATACTACTCCTCCTACGCAAGTGAATAACCGGGCCAATATATGGGCATTGAAAGAGCAAGGATGCAATTTTATTTTAGCAACTACTGCCTGCGGAAGTTTACGCGAAGAAATCGATCGTGGGCATTTTGTAATACTGGATCAGTTTATTGATTTTACCAAGCATCGTAAAACCACTTTTTTTGACGAGTTTAAGCCTGGTGAGATGAAACATACCCCAATGGCCGATCCTTTTGATTTCAGCCTTAGAACTGCTTTAATTGAATCGGCAGAGCAGCTCAATTTAAAGTTCCATAAAAAAGGTACCGTAATTAGTATTGAAGGGCCCAGGTTTTCGACTCGTGCCGAATCAAATATGTTTCGCATGTGGGGAGCCGATGTAATTAATATGTCGGTTGCACCGGAAGCTATTTTGGCCAGCGAAATAGGAATACCTTATGCGGCTATTGCCATGAGTACTGATTACGATTGCTGGAAAACAGATGAAGAACCTGTTACCTGGGAGCAAGTGCTGGAAATCTTCAACCAAAATGTACATAATGTAATTGACTTATTATTGACTACTTTGAAGAAAATTGAAAAACTTGCCTGATTTTTTCTGAAAAGTATTGGTAAATTGATAACATTTATTTAATATTGCACTCCGAATTTATCAAATGATAAATCGGGCCCATAGCTCAGCTGGTTAGAGCACCTGACTCATAATCAGGGGGTCCCTGGTTCGAGCCCAGGTGGGCCCACAGGCAAAAGAAAGGAGATACGAAAGTGTCTCCTTTTTTATTTTTATTGCCTGTCTCGTCCTGAAATAGCGTTACAAAAAAAGTAATGTTATGAAAGAAAAAAGTGAAAACAAGTATGTTAGGCGAACACAAAAGGACTATTCCTTGTCT
>JANQIV010000225.1 GCA_028282005.1 Melioribacteraceae bacterium
TAACGCTAGCAAGTTTGTTTGGTCTGCTATGTCGTCAATAACTTGAGCTATTTCGCCTATCTGGTCTGTTTTACCGGCTAACGCAGTAATAATTTTTCCCGTATTCTCCGATGAATAAATAATTTTTTCGATACTTTGTTTATTCTTATTTACTCTTATATTTCCTTCGTTTGCAAATCCCCCGGCTTTAATGGACAACTCAGACGCACGGTTGGCTGAATTAGCTGATTGCATTATTGTCTTAGTCATTTGCTCAACAGAAGCAGCAACCTCGCTTGTTTGAGCACTTGCTTCTTGTGCACCTGCAGCCATTTCTTCAGAACTCGAGGAAATTTGACTGCTTGCACTTGCCGTTGCCTGAACTGCTTCGGTTACTTTCAATAGCATATTTCTAATGTTTTGCACTGATTTATTAAAGCCATTAAAGAGTCGCGCAATATCATCGTCATTTCTTTTAGCTTCCACAGAAACTGTCAAATCCCCTTGAGAAAATCTTTCCATTTTCCCCAATATTTCTCTAGTGTTTTCAGCAAGATAATTTTCTTGTTCCTCAGATTTTTGCTTTAATAAATTTGCTTCCTCCAGTGCTTCCTCTGCTGCTTGCTTTTGCTTTTCAGTTTCGCGCATCGAACTCTTAACGCTACCCATCATCGAGTTAATTACATTCGATAAATTACCTAACTCATCTTTAGAAACATAATCGACTTTGGAGTTCGAGTTTCCATTGGCAAAATCAGTTGCAGCTTCACCAATTATTTTAATCGGATTCGATATAAAATAGTTAACACCAAAACTTACAGCTACACTAACAAAAATTAACACTAATGTTAAGGTTATTGTAAGACTAACTAAATCATCCAGTGCCGCTTCATTTGCAGCGGTTTTATCATTTGCATCATCTTTTAATGCCTGGCTTAAATCATTGATCCCTTTTTCAATTTTATCCACAGTTACATCAATATTTTTATCGTAGTAACTAAGAACCTCTTCATGTTCGTAACCGCGACTCCTGAGGTTAACTATTTCATTAGCGTGATTGTGTAATTCTTTGTGGGTGGCGTCCAGTTTGCCATGCAACGACATTATTTCCGGATTATCGCTTTCAAAAGTTGAATGCCATTTTCCAAACGAGCATTTTGTCGGGTCAAGTTGTACAGTAACCTCATCATCATGATAAACTGAATTACCAAGTTTATTTACCCATTTTAAGTGATCAACAATTTTATGAGTTAAAAAATTAGCAACTTCATTGCTTGCTTGAGCTTCCTTTTGGAGTTTTGTCAATTCTTTCGTTTCTGTGTAAGTGTTAAAAGAATAATAAACTATAGCAACTATGACTATCCCAAAACCAAAAAAGATCTTTAGTCCTAGCCTTAGATTTTTAAACCAATTCAATTCTCCTCCGAACTTAGTTTTTAATTTTTACGATAATTAGAATAATAGATATGTTGACACTCAATTTATTTTTGATAAAAGCATTTTTTAGGCTGGTTTTGTTCTACTTTTTACTCTCACAATCTTGTATGTCACCCAATCCAAATCTTAACCTAAAAATACATTTGCAATCTTTATACAAAAAATATTACAGAATCTTATATCCGATTACACTATCGGTATAAATACCTATACGTTTAACAAAAAGATATGAAGTGTGCTTTATGAGAGATGAAAAATACATTTTAGACGACGAATTGCACATTTTTTGGGAAAACCTCTGAAGGTTTTTAGTAAGTATAAATACTGATAATTTATTCTGATTAAGTAAACTCCTAAAGAGTATTCAAAAATATTGGTTATGTACGGAAGTTAAAATTATGGATTTATTTTTAGGTTAAAATGATGTAAAACCAATGAGAAAAACCAACTAAAAAAGGGATGTAGTTTTTATACAAAGTAGCCATTTGACTAAATATTTGAAACCGATATTTTTTTCTCGTTTTTACCGGATGATTCAAATACCGGCAAACTAAAATGAAATTTACTTCCTTCTCCAAATTCACTTTCAGCCCATATTTTGCCGTTGTTTTTTTCAATGTACTCCTTACATAAAATCAAACCCAGGCCAGTTCCCTCTTCGCCACTTGTACCAAGTGTCGATTGGCTGTTTTCTAACTTAAAAAGATTACTCAAAACTTTTTCTTCCATCCCGCTTCCGTTATCATTAACAGTTAAAACTACATTATTGTCATTTAGCGAAGACGAAATTAGAATACTTCCACGTTTATAAGTAAATTTAATTGCATTCGAAAGTAGATTTCTTAAAACAGCGTCAATCATATTGTAATCAGCAAAAACATCCAGGGAAGAATCTATATCTGTTTTCAAAGTAATATTTTTGTTTTCCGCAGTTTGATTTGCAAACCTTAAGTTTTTTTCAACAAGCTCCCTGAGGCTCACTTTTTCTCTTTTAATTGATAAACCGTTCATTTGGGCCCTTGACCAATGAAGGAGATCTTGGAGCAAGTTATAGCCGTTATTTGAGGCTGTATTGATTTCTTTCAATAATGAAAGCCGCTCGGAATCATCCATTTCGTCATAATCTTCGATCATCATTTTATTCAATCCCAACAGCCCGGTAAAAGGTTTGGTAAGGTCGTGTGCCAGAGTTGAAAAGAATTTATCTTTATCAGCGTTAAGCTTCTCAAGCTTTTGATTATACTGGAATATTTTTTCATCGGCCTCTTTACGCTTGGAAATATCTTCTACGGTTCCTTCGTAATAAAGAATATCTCCATTTTCATCTTTTACAATTCTACTACTTTTCTGTACAAAAATTATGCTGCCGTCTTTCTTTTTCCATTTTTCCTCGTAGCCTGAGACTGAACCTTGCTTAACCATAATTTCCTTAAAGTCATCTCTCTTTTTTTCATTTTTATATAAGTCTCTTACATTTTTTTCTTTTAATTCTTCAACCGAATCAAACCCAAGTATTTTTACCAATGCGGGATTTACTAAGAGTAATTCTCCATCTGGAGTAGTTCTATAAATACCAAAAGATGAATTTTCAAAAATTTCTTCAAATACTTTTGCCTTCTCCTGTTCGCCTTTAATTATTTCTGCGTGTAAACTTTTAGACAACTTGAGTCTTTCAATACTATAGGTAATGGATTTATACAATAATTGTTCGTCAAAACTGCCTTTTACAAGATAATCCTGTGCTCCTTCGGAAACAGCTAACTCACCCAATTCTTTATCACTAATACCTGTTTGAACAATAATAGGAATATTTGGGAATAGTGTATAAACTTTTTTAAAAGTCTGGATTCCATTGCTATCATGAATATTCAAATCAGTTAATATAATATCAAAACTATCTTCTAAAACAGAAGAATCAAGTTCATTAAGGCTTGCTATATTTTTGATAGTATATGAAAACCCGTGAAGAGAATTAAGTAATTCTCTGATTAATCTTACGTCTCCCGGATTATCTTCAATAAATAAAATATTCAACTTCTTTTTGTCATTCATTTTTTAACTCGTACCTAATCAGTTGGTGGTAATTTTACAATAGTAAGCCAGAAATTTTCTATGTTTTTAATAACTCCAATAAATTGTTCCAGATCCAAAGGTTTGGTTATAAAACAGTTTGCATGTAGTTTATATGCTTTTAATATATCTTCCTCAGCTTTTGAAGTGGTGAGAATAACTACCGGAATTTGCTTTAAATTATCATCAGCTTTTATTTCCGCAAGTACTTGCTGGCCATCTTTCTTGGGCAAGTTCCAGTCTAATAATATTAAGTCCGGTAACGATACATCTTTAAATTCTTCTGTTTTATGTAAAAAGTTCATTGCTTTTTCACCATCTTCAACAATGAATAGATTATTTCTCATTTTGCTTTCTTTAAGTGCTTCCTGGGCAAGCCTTGCATCACCCGGATTATCTTCTACCAAAAGAATATCTATTGGCAACAAATTTGTCATTTAAACCTCTTTATTGTGAAATAAAAAGTTGAACCTTTGCCTTTGTTTGATTCAACCCAAATTTTACCACCATGCCTTTGAACAATTTTTTTACAGATTGCTAAACCTATTCCAGTTCCCTTATGATAAGATCCGGTTTTTAATCTTTGAAATATTTCGAACACTTTATCTTTGTACTCAAGGTTAATACCTATTCCATTATCTTTTACTGCGAATAAAAACTCATCATCTTGGGCTACAGCAGAAATATTTATTTTGGGAAAATTATTTTCAACAAATTTTATTGCGTTTTCAATTAAATTCTGAAAAAGCCTAAACAATTGTGATTCATCCCCATTTAGTATAGGTAATCCTTCCTTTGTTATCAGAGCATTTCTTTCTTCAATAGTTATTGCTAACGAATCACAAACTTCTTTAACCAGTGTGTCAATATTTACTTCCCTGAATGGTTTCTGCCTAGTCGCAACTCTTGAGTATTCCAGCAAATCATTTATCATTGCCTGCATTCGTCTAGAACCTTGCACGGCAAAGTCGATAAAATCACTTGCGTCTTGGTCCAATTTATCTTTATAACGTTTTTCCAAAAGTTGGGTATAACTTGCGACCATTCGTAAAGGTTCCTGAAGATCGTGTGAAGCAACATAGGCAAATTGCTCAAGTTCTTTATTTGATCTTTCCAATTCAGCTAATGTTTTGTAAAGATTCTGCTCTACTTTCTTCCTATCGCTTATGTCAACAAAGGCACCCACAAATGAAATAACATTACCATCGTCATCCTTTTCAAATGGAGAATCAATTGAATAACACCACACCCAATTACCGTTTTTGTGTTTAAAGCGGTATTCTATTTTGTCATTTTCGCTACCCGCCATTACAGCTTGCATATGGCCAATTATGCCCGCTACATCTTCAGGGTGAAATAATTCCATAAATTTATCATTGCTGAAGGAATTAATTTCTTCCAGAGTGTAGCCTAAAATAGCTGTGTACTGCTGATTAATAAAAGTATTTTGCCCCTTCTTAAAATTGTAGACATAAATTGCTGCAGGGGTTGAAGCAGTAAGTTTTTGTGAGAAAAATCTCTCGTGCCTTAATTTTTTTTCTGCGATTTCACGGTAGTTATTATCAAAACTAACACATATCATTTTAGCAGGTTTGTTATTTTCATCACGGTCAATTACTTTGCCTTTAGTTTGTATCCAGATTTGCTTTTTAAGGATAGGATGATTATATCTGTGCTCAACTTCATAGTAGTCAGTTATACCATTAAAGTGATCTTCTAAAGTTTTTTTCAACCTTTCTGCGTCTTCAGCTGGAATGTTTTCAATACCATGATTTTCGAATTTCTCTGGTTGCTCTAAACCAAACAATTCCTCCCACTGTTTGTTGCCTATGGTTTGATCTTCCTGCGCATTCCACTCCCATACTGCCAACCTTGATGATTCCGAAGCAAGTTTAAATCGTTGAGTTGATAATCTAAGTTCCTCTTCAATTTGTTTTCTTGCTGTAATATCTAAACTAACTCCTATCATCTTCAGAGGTTTTTTATTTTCATCCCATTCTACTACTTTACCTTTCGCATGTATCCAGATTTGCTTCTTCAATGTTGGGTGATTATACTTGTGTTCAACTTCATAAACTTCGGTTTTTCTGTTAAGATGATCTTCTAATATTTTGTTCACCTTATCAGAGTCATCAGAAGGTATATTATCAATCCACTGAGTTTTAATTTTTTCATTTTTATCTATGCCATACAGTTCTTCCCATTGTTTATTATGAATAGTTTGGTCTTCAATTGCATTCCACTCCCAAACAGCTAAATCCGATGCTTCTGAAGCTAACTCAAATCTTCGAGTTAATAGTTTGAGTTCCTTTTCAATCTCTTTTCTGCCGGTAATGTCGCTTATGGTTGTAATAAAGAAATTAGGTTTACCGTTATTATCTCTGTATAGAGTAGTACTAACATCCGTCCAAACTATGTGCCCTTTTTTATGAATATACCTTTTTTCAAAGCGTTCAGTTTGTTTTCCTCCACTTAGCAAGTCTTTTACAAGTTCTTCGCTTTGTGCAATATCATCAGGGTGAGTTATCTCTTTCCAATTTTTTTGTTTCAGCTCATCAGGTGTATAACCCAAAATATCACAAAAAGCTTTGTTTACACTAAGTGAACCGTCAACTCCGGTCATAGATTTACCCAGCGGGGATTTTTCAAACAATATTCTAAATTTTTGTTCACTTACTCTTAACTCTTCTTCAGCACTTTTTCTAATCTTTATTTCATCTTTGAGTTTTTGATTTGACTCTTCTAATTCAGCGGTGCGTTCTTTAACTTTTTCTTCAAGCAATACTTTGTTGCTTTCAAGTTGGGTTTGCTTTTCTTTTAACTTATTGATGGAGATAGCAGTACCAACTATTCTTATTATTCTACTGCCATGATTTCTGATGGGTGTTAAAGTAGTTAACCAGTAAGACTCTTTTCCCATAAAAGGGATCATCTCTTCATATTGAATTGCTTTGCCTTTATTCAAACATTTTTCGTAGTTGGCACGCACTGCTTTCACAACTTCTTCAGGAAGTATTGGGACTATTTCCTCAGGGGTTTTGCCTTTTATCTCTTCCGATTTCATCCCGGTTAGTTTTTCATGAGCCGGATTTAAGCCGGCAAACCTAAATTCATTCTGCTCATCAACATCGATTAAAAACACAGGTAACTCAAGACCGGTATAAATAGCGTCTATAAGTTCTTGCTGTTCTTTTAATTTGCCAGACAGTTGATCTTTGGGATTATTATGAAGAGTTTCGTTTTCTTCTACTGATTGCATGAACCGATTTTTATTACTCACTTTTGCTTTCCATAGTTGACTGTTTTTAAGATAAAAATGCTAAGATAGTCTTATATCCATTTAATTATCGGCACACACTTATCGAATGTAGCAAAAAGTAGGTAATCATCATAAATTTATGAGATTAAGAGCACATTTTAAGCGATGAATTTGCCCAAAAATACTTCCAAAATTCTTAAATTTATATATCCGTCTTGTTTGTTATGAGTCTAATTCCATGTTTGTAGGTTACGTAATAATAAAGCCATTCAGACATTACTTTATATTTATTGCGGAAACTGATAAGAAACATTATGTGAACAACACCCCACATTAACCAAGCGACAAAACCGGATAGCTTTAATTTACCAACTTCCATTATCGCTTTCGCTCTGCCTATTGTTGCGAGATTTCCTTTATCAAAATATTTGAAGGGTTTTCTTCTTTCTTTCGGAATTCTTTTTGAAATTAGGTTAGCTACATATTTACCTTGTTGAATAGCTACAGGCGCAACTCCTGGTAAAGTTTTCCCATTTTCATCAAAATTTGCTGCGTCACCAATTACAAATATACTCTCATCACCTTTTATTGAACAATCATTTTCTATAACAACTCTTCCTGCCCTGTCAAGTTCAGTGTTGAGTGATTTCAATAATGACGAAGCATTATTTCCCGCCGCCCAAATTTTGTTTGGAGTTTCAATAAATTTTTCTCCAACCATCACCCCATCTTCATTTATGCTGGTTACCATTTTGTTTACTAAAACTTTGACGCCGAGTTCTTCTAGAGAAAGTTTCGCTGCAACACTAAGTTCAGGATGGTAAGTTGAGAGTATTCTATCACCGGCTTCAACAAGTATTATTTTTGCATGCGAAGGATCAATGTTTCTAAAATCTTGCAGCATAGTTTTTTTTGAAATCTCGGCAATCGCGCCGGCAACTTCAACACCGGTAGGGCCTCCCCCTACAATAACAAAAGTAAGGCATCTTTCAATTTCTTTTGGATCATTTAATCGTTCAGCCCTTTCAAATGAAAGTAGCATTTTTTCGCGGATAGACAATGCGTCTTGAACTGTTTTTAATCCGGGAGCAAACTTCTCCCATTGATCATTTCCAAAATATGAATGACGAGCTCCGGTAGCTATTACTAAATAATCAAACTCAGTTTCAAATTCTCGTCCAATTATTTTTTTGTTTTCTTTGTCAATTTTAGCAACTTCATCCATAATTACGCGAACATTAGGCTGTCTTTTTAATATTCCGCGAATAGATGCAGCAATGTCACCAGGGGAGAGTGCGGCAGTAGCAACCTGGTAAAGTAAAGGCTGGAAAAGGTGGTGGTTTGTTTTATCTATCAGAGTAATTTCAACGTTTGCATTTTTAAGCGCGATAGCTGCATTGAGTCCGCCAAAGCCACCGCCGATTATAACAACTTTTTTCTTTATCATATTATTTGAATTTTCTTTCGGTTTTCGTTACACAGATTTCAAACCTGCGTTACAATTTCATTCAACTCCAAACATCCGTTTGATTTCATCGTTGTCGATGCTCTTAATTTTAGCTTGTTCAGATTCATTATCAATTTTATTTTCGATCATTTTAACAAAGTCTTCGCTCTTAATTACTTTGCAGCTACAGGCTCTTGCCAAATTTTGAATACTGTGGTCGGAACTTACAACAGCAGTAACTTTTGGGCTACTCAAATTTTCAATATCTCTTCGAATTATTTCATCAGCAGTTTTACTGTTGGAAAATTTCACTATCGATTTTCCGAAATATGCGTTTTGTCCTTTAAAGCCGTCAAAATATAGTACAACTGTAATTTTCTTACCCACAAAATATTTATCAACCATTAAAACCAGTTGTTCTCTGGATTGCTGTTTTTCACTCTTTTGTAACCCCCAAAGAGATTTACTTTTTCCGATTACGTTGTTTCCATCAATTAAATACTGCTTTATCATATTAAATCGAAGCCTTGTCATTCTGAACTTGTTTCAGAATCTTT
>JANQIV010000243.1 GCA_028282005.1 Melioribacteraceae bacterium
CTTCTTTTGCTTGAAATTCAAAACGCCATGTTCCTGTTTGTGCAGTCTCTGCAAAGGAATTTCTAAATGAGTAAATACCATCTCCGGCAATCTGGTCACCAAAATTTGTATCTCCATTATCGTTCATCAAAATTCTGCCAAGTGTAGAATTGTCCGGTCTAAAAGCGTCAAAATAAACTTCGTCAATATCTTCCAAACCATTCTGATCAGAGGCATCAACCGTAAAAACAAAATTAACTCCAATCGCAATAGTATCAGGCATATTTAGATTTGCAATTACCGGTGCATATTTAGTCTGACCATTATCATAAGTAAATGTTTGGACAGCAGCTTTTCTGACATTATTATCAGTATCGTTAAAATTATCTCTAATAAAATATTGAATTTCGTACTGTCCACTTGAGATTTCACGGCTAAGGGTTATAATACCTGAATAAAAACCATCTCCTGCAACCTGATCACCGGTATTTTCTATATTTCCGTCATCGGTCATTAGTGAATTTTCAATAATCTTTTCACTACCATCTTTCGAAACAACATCCATCCAAACTTGGTTAATCAGCTCAGAATTATTTAACTCAATTGAAGCAACAAAACTTGAGTCATCTTCAGAAAATGTGAATGAATTAATAGTCTGAATAGCAGCAATACTATAACTTGATGAATTACTATTTATAACTTCATCAGGAATATCATCACAAGAAACAAAAAATAAGCAGCAAGCAATTGTTATGATTAAGTAATTTTTCATTTAGATATAAATTTTGTTGATAAAATTTCGGCAGGCAAATCTAATTTTAGGCACAAAAAATGGGAAACCTAAATTGAGAAAATTTGCCTACTATTTAATAAAAAACAACAATTAGAAAATTAAACTTAAAAATGTAGCAAATTGTCTCGGTAAATTCCCCTTAATTTTAATAAGCAAAGTTACCCTAAAAAATGTAATAATGTCAAGTCAATAAAAATTAATTAAAGGAGACAATAAATGGTGACGGGGAAAAGGATAGTAAAAGTATTAGCAAACTCATATAACCCAAAACCATTCTGCCTTTATCAAGTGGTTTAAAAGTAGTTACCGGAGGGTGTTTTACTTTTATTATAAATAATAATATTAATGACCAAAGCAACCATCCTGTCCAGCCAATTCCCAAATTCAATTCCAAAATTGTGTCTATCAATCCGAGTATTCCGAGAGCTCCTAAAATTATCATACAAATACTTGCAATTGTTTCGTGGGATTTTTCGCCAAACATACTGTAAACAATATGCCCGCCGTCAAGTTGGCCAACCGGAACCATATTCATTGCTGTTACAAATAAACCAAACCAGCCGACACATAAATACGGGTAATGGTAAACTTCACTCATTGGGGGTACAAAATCTCCAGGCTTTGTAAATAGTTCTCGCATTAATGCAAAAAGTAAAGTATCACCAAATTCTAGTGTTATAGTATCTTGCCCATATTCAGGAGAAAAATAATCCGGATGGATATTTAAGAGATACTCAATAGACGGAAGGTTAGAAAATCCATAAATCAATACTATTAGACATGCTATAAATCCGGCAATAGGTCCGGCAATACCAATATCAAACATTGCTTTGTTATCATTAATTCTTTCTCGCGTTCTGATAACTGCCCCCATTGTACCAAAGTTGAAAAATCCCGGTAACGGAGGAAACGGAATGTAATAAGGGAGAGACGTATGAATTCTGTGATAAACAGCAGCAAAAAAATGCCCGAATTCATGTGCAGATAAAATAAACAGTACCGAAATGGCGTACGGCAAACCGGCAATTAAATCATCTATTGTATAAGGACCAAGCGAACCAGTAGTCCAAGCAATCCCGGCAATCAGAGTCGTAACAAAAGTTATTAAGAATAAACCTGTGTGCAAAACATAATTATGCTTATTCTTTTTCTTTTGCAGATTTATATCCATTGAATATGTTGGCTCAGAATAATTATCAGACACTTTTATAAATCCAAGTTAATTCCTATTGCGCTGTATTGGCGGTCATCATTAAAAAGTAAACCGTGTACACTTTTTCCACTGTAATAATTGTAATAAAGACTAAAGCCTTTTCCATTCAAATTGCCAAATTTAATCCCAGCCTCAAAAGAATGATTTCCAGATTTTTCTAAAAGACTTGTTAATTTAAAATCATAAGCAATGAACGGATAAATTATGTTGTCTGAAATATCATCAAAGAAATAATCAAATCCAATATTGTAATTATCTTTACCCAGCTCAGCCGGAATCACTGTCCACACATAAGTAAAGCCAGCATAAATTCTTAAATTCTTAATTTTGTAATAAGGGGAAAGTTCAATGAACTCGCGGCTATAAACAAACGGCTTATTACCGTTTATCCATTCATTACTCTGCAGATCAAAACTGCCATCAGCCAAATGAGCACTAATGTGACTAATTCTCACCCTTATTCCATATTCGTTTTTGCCAATACTTTTTTTGTAGCCTAAGTTTACTCCGAAAAGATAATCTACAGCTTCTACAGGAAATTTAAAGTTATCTTCTGATCTTAGCTTTGTATAAGTAAACAAATCAAATCCAACCGAAAGTATTTCATTTTCACTTAGATTAAACCAGGCAGCATCAATACTATTACCTATATCCATTCTTAAACTATTGTTACTTGTTTGAAAAAGGAAACCTAATCGAGGTTCCAAAACATTTGCAGTAAAAGGTTGAATATTCAAATTGTCAGGGAAATAAATAGTTTCATTTTGTGCTCTTAAAACACCAACAAACAAAACGAAAACTAAACAAAACTTTCTGTACATATTTTAACCGGATTTTTTTCTAATATAAGACCTATCTTTCCATTTAATGTTTGGATTAGACAAAACAATAAACGGAAGACAAATAACGTAAATAGCCAAATAAATTTCAAAAGCTAAAAAATGGGATAACGAAAATTTCACATTGAGTTTATCAGCAGCATGTTTGATAAAAAAGTAGTCCACTGCCACTTTAAAGAAAATTAAGTAAAGAATTGTTTTGGAAAAAAACAAAAACGAAATTAAAAGCATCATATGCAGTACCCAGCCTACAGCCATTACTCCAAAGCCGGACATATCACTGTCAAGGCCGCCCACTCCCCACCTTTTCTTTTGCGAATAAAGTGTTTTCATATCCGGGCACGGTTTACTGATGACCAGTGCATCTGCCTCAGTTGTGTGGATAATTTTATATTTCTTTAGTTTATGAATCTGCAGCATTAACATAAAATCTTCTGTAACAGAAAACGGAATACCTTCATACCCGCCGAGTTCATCATAAACTGAACGACGATATGCCATATTATTTCCAATACAGCTTAATGGTTTACCCAAATTCATTACTCCACCTGCTATTGAAAGTAGCAACAACCAATCCACAGATTGCATTCCCTCAAATGCATTGTTCATCCTTTGCACAGTGTAATTGCTCACCATCGCAACATCGTCATCAAAATATGATACTATTGTTTTTACCCAATTTGGTTTTACCGTGCAGTCTGCATCTGTTGTAATAATTATTTCACCTTTAGAAATTTTTATTGCTTGAGCCAAAGCGTTCGTTTTGCCTTCAAGCCTTCCAAGTTTTTTATCGATATTTACAAGTTTAAAGACTGGTTTGTCTTGAATATATTCCTCAATAATTTCCTTAGTTTTATCTGTGGAGTTATCGTTAACCATTAGTATCTCTATTTTGTCTGCAGGGTAATTCAATTCGTTCAAAGATTCAATGCAATCGAGGATGTTGTTTTCTTCATTGCGTGCGGCAACAATAACAGAAACAGTCAACTCTTTTTCTTGCCTTTTGTCGACAAGCTTTTTATTCAACCCAATAGTATAAATAACAAGTTGAAGGAAATATAAACTCAGTGAAATGAGCAGAATCAGTTCAAACATTCTTCCGGTGTTCCAATTTTGAAATTTTTATCATGAACAGTTTCAACAATATAGTCTATAGACTCATTAATTATTTTTTCTGATTTAATATTATCATGAAGAATAATAATTGAATTTGATTTTAAATAATTTTCAATTCCTTTTTTCACTTTACAAAAATCATTTTCAAAATCGTAAGTAAGCAATGACCACATAACATTTTTCAATTTTAGCTCTGTTAATTTTTTGGAAAGATTCATTCTCAATTTTCCGTGAGGTGGTCTAAAATATTTTGTATTGTAATTAAGTTTATTCTGAATTATCTCAGTGCATTGTTTTATCTCTTCAATTACTTCAGTTTCATTCAGTCTATTCAGCTTTATGTGATTAAATGTGTGATTACCAATAGCATGTCCTTCTGAGATTATCTCTTTTGCTAACGACGGATTTTTTTCAACATTATTTCCCACACAGAAGAACATAGCTTTGATGGAATGTTCGTTTAACTTTTTTAAAATCTTATCAGTAATTCCTGTAACAGGCCCATCATCAAAAGTTAATAAGACTTTATCAGTTTTAGAGTTCCAGATAAAATCCGAATAAAATTTCTTTACAATTAATGGGGGATCAAATAGCCATTTCATAATTATCTTGCTACTTCCCTCCCTTTCCAATTTTTTCTTCCGAAAGCTCCAAGCACTACTGAAATAATTGAATAAGGTACATGAAAAATTTCTGCCGGTAAAAAAAACTTCATCCGATTTTGATCATATATATTTTTCAGTCCTTCATTCATTACAATAAAATCAAATAAAATTTTTAAAAGAAAACTTAAAATAAAAGAATACAAGTAAATATTATCGTGGAAAATTCCCAAAAATAACTGTGCAACCAACCCAGTCAAAAATA
>JANQIV010000005.1 GCA_028282005.1 Melioribacteraceae bacterium
CTTAAAGAATTTATTGCAGCGATTTCCAATCTTGTATCTGCCTTAATTAATGGAAAAATTTTGGAAACACTTCCATCCGGTAAAATCGAGAATCTTAATTTTACATCTATTTCTTTTGAAACTCCTTCTGGGTAAGCTGGTAAATTATAGCTATATATTTTCCGAACTCCTTTTCCGCCAAAATCAATTTCAAATCCGAAATTTCCTTCACCTTCGCCAACAGTCTCTTTGCCCTTACTGCTTTCATCTTCATCAGTTAATAATGGCTTTACTTTTTCAGGTTCTGGTTCAGGTTTTTTCTCTTCCTTTTTTTCTTTTTCAGCTATAATGTTTTCTTCATCTGTGTTTTCAGCAGCCGGCAGATCAACCGGTTTTTCTTTTAGCTCTTTTTTTTTCGGTTCAACTTTTTTGGGGATATCGTTTTCTTCTTGCTTTTCACTTTTTGCACCCGAAGAACTAACCTTTCCGTATGTGCCAAAACCTAAAGTTACAAACTCTGTATCGTCAGCTTCAATAGTAATATTTATCAAAGTGAAAACAGCAATAAAAATTAAATGCAGAAACAATGATATAAAAAATGATATGTTTTTACTTTTTCCCTCTTCCATCAGAAAGATTCTTTTTCGGTTTCAATTGTAAATTTATTAATGCCAACTCCTTTTGAGGCATCGATAACTTTAATTACCATATCAATATTTACTGATTTATCGGCTCTAATAACTAAGTTATCATCTGCAGGATTTTCACTTATCTGCACCAGGTTTAATGCTAATCCATCAAGCGGAACTTCCTTTGAGCCCACGAATACTCGGCTTTCTTCAGTTATAGTCACTATCAAGCTTGAAGGATTTGTTTGCTCATTATTTTTTGCACCAGGCAGTTTTACTTTTACTCCGGTATGAATAACAAACTGTGAAGTAAGCAAAAAGAAAATCAACAGAAGCAAAACAATATCCGTTAAAGAAGAAAAGTTAAAAATACTGAGAGGCTTATTCTCCATTTTCAATTTCATTTACGCCTCTGTTTCATTCTTTTTGTTTTCGTCAACCAAATCCATAATATCATTTGATACAACTTCCAAATCCAGAACTAACCTGTTTGTTGAAGCCACCAAATAGTTATAAAATATAAACGAAACTATTCCAACAGCCAATCCGAATGCTGTTGTAAGCAATGCTTCCCAAATACCGCCGGCTAAATCACTTGGGTTTGCAGCACCTTGTAAGTTTTCAATTTTTATAAATGCAGAAATCATCCCTGTTACAGTTCCCAAAAAACCAAGCAATGGTGCTACACCTGAAATTGTAGCTAATACAGATAATCCTTTTTCAAGTTTATTTACTTCCTGCCTTCCGGCATTTTCAAGAATTTCTTTTACTCTTTCTCTTCCTAAATTATGCTTCTTTAATCCCTTCTTTACAATGTTTGCAGCAGGTGACTTATCTTCATTACAAAAATGTATTGCTCCGGCAATATCTTGCTTTTTAAGAAACGTTCTAATCTTAAGCATAAATGTTGGTACATTTGATTTAGATTTTCTAATTACTAGATAACGGTCAATTATAATGGCTATTGCTATAATAGAGGCTAAAAAAATAGGCAGCATGAGCCAGCCGCCTTTTAACAGGACTGAGAATAAGTTCATAACTTTCCTTAGGTTTTCTTAAAATTTGTGTTTAACTAAATAATCTTGTGCTGCTCTTTGTGTATCAAAATCTCCTATTCTTACTCTATACCAAGTTCCCCCTAATTGAGGTAAATTAGCTTCAACAATAAAGGCATTGTGTCCTTGCTGTCTCAAAGTTCTTACTTGCCTCTCGGCTCTTGACTTAGCTTTAAATGAGGCAACTTGCAGCATGTATTTGTTTCCGTCAAAATAAACGTTTCCATTAATTCTTTGTTCATTTGAAATTACTCTAATTTGCGGAGCTGTATCTAAAACTCTTTCAGGAGTTTGTTCAACCCTTGGCTGTGTTGTCTCCTGTTTCGGCGGTTCTTTTTTATCCGCTGTATTATTAGTCGTTTCAACTGTTGCTGAGTTTTTTTCATCTTCTAAAAATGCAGCTATAACAGAATCTTTAACACCATCTTCAGTTGGCTGTTCAACCGGAACATTAGTTGAATCAGCTACTGTCATTTCTTGAGAAGAGTCATCAAACATAAATATGTAAATACTTATTACAGCTATTATTAAAAACAACGCAAGAATTATCCAAAATGATCGGCCGAATCCTACTTTCTTCCAATCACCCTTATTAGTTCTATCTCTAAAACTTTTAATTTTTCTAATAGTGGGTTTATCGTTTGATTCTTCCTCTGCAATTTCATCATCTTGATCTTGTTCGTGTTCTCCGAAACCTTCAGGCTTTTTCATCGGCTTAAAATCGTCTTCCATTATAACTGTATTTCCACTTTCATATTTAGCTTCTTCTTCATCTTCTTTTTTTTCTTCTTCAACATTTTCAGAAATTTGTTCATCAATTGATTCTGTAATTTCCTCTTCAGGTATATCTTCTACTTTTACCTCTTCATCAATTTCTTCTTCAACTAATTCATCATCTTCTTCAGGAAGTTCTTCATCAGTAACAGGCTTTTCAACAGTTTCTTCGAATACTTCTTCTTTGACATCTACTTTTATTTCATCAAGATCATCTTTACTTAAAAATTCTTCTTTAAGTTCGTCACCCCAATTCCATTCTATCTTCGGACCATCTTCATTATCTGTTTCTACATCATCAACTTCATCTTGTTCCTTTAACAAACTATCCAAAAGTTCACTGTCAGAATCACTTAATTCGCTTTCGTCTGATTCAATTTTACTCTCAGAAATTTTTTCTTCTTCTTTTACTTCTTCAGCTTTTTCTTGTGACAATTCTAGTTCATCAACAAAAACAAATTCATCTTCCTCTTTTGAAAGCTCAACTTCTTCAACTTTATCACTTTGCTCATTTTCTTCAATTAACTCAATTTCATCAACACTGTCATCATATTTATCTAAAAATTCTGTTTCAGAATCTTCCGATTCATTTACTTCTGCTTCTAAACTTTGCAATTCTTCTTCGCTTACTTCTTCTTCAGTTTCAGATTTACTTAACTCTGCAGCACTCCATAAATCAAAGTCATCAAGTTTAACTGCATCAGCAATTAACTCTCCTATCCTTTGATTTATAGATTTCTTTAATATGGATTTTGAGAAGTCTTCATCTTCAGTAACTTTTGTTACTGGCACTAGAGGTTTTCCGATTCCAATACTAAATACACTATCGTCAAAATCTTCATCACTCTGTTCATCTTCCGTATCTACATCAAATGTTACATAAAGTGCACCACTTTCTTTTACAGATTGAACACTTTGGGGTGAATACAAAACTGTTTTTTTTCCAACTCTTTCATCTTTAATATGAAATAAACCGAGATCGGAAATTTTTATTGTTTCATTTTTATTTAATGAATCGGCAAGTTTACTTAAGAAAAGGTCTAAAGCCAATTCTTTTTCCGACTCAGACACACCGAGGATTTTAATAACCTCTTTCGCTAACAAGTCTTTATTCATATTTATCTACTAATTAACATTAGGACTTTAAAATAGGAATGATTTTACAATTTTACCAACGATATTCTATTCCCAGTAATGCATCAAAGGGTTTGTCCTCATAAAGATTATAGATAAAATTAGTCCGGAATAAAAGATTTTCAAAGTCGGCAGTAAGAGTTAGCCTTTCTGTAAAGGCATATCCCAATGACATACCAAGATTAAAATAGTTTTCCATTTCTATTGTGTTTAACAGATCAGTATATGTTTCCATTGCTAAACTGAATTTTGTTTTGAATGAAAAACCATTCTGCATTTGATAAGCATAAATTAAGTTGGTACTAATCTTTGGATGGTACGGAAGGAAGTACTCAAATATATCTCTAGTTAAATCGAAGTTTGTGTTGGAATAGAATTCTCCATAAGGTCCAAGATGGAACAATAAATTAAGAAATGCTTGAATTCTTTTTACTTCATCTGATACCTTTACTTCAAGCAGCCCAGGATTAGTTGCGTCTTCAAAATAGAAGTAATCTTCAATTATTGTGTGCTTAAATCCAATGTTTATTTCATAATACTTTTCGTACTGAAAAATAAATGAAGCACTGATATTATCTCTATGTTTAGAGAAAACATTTTGGAAATCACCAACAACAAAATATCTATTTTGTTGAAGCATATCATAGAAAGTAGTAAAGTCTGCATGTGGTGTATAACTTCCTGTTAATGAAGCACCTTTACCAAGACGAGCGATAAATGATGCATTCGGTGAAAAGTAATCGTTAGAATCTTGTTTAGAGTAACTCGCACCAAGAAATACTAAAAAGCCATTTGAAGGTTTAATAAATATTCCGCCATTACCGTTGAAATAACTGTTTGTAAAATCTTCATTCTTAAAATTATTTAGTGTTTGCAACTTATATTCACCATTGGCTTTAATACCAAATTTATCAAAATTAAATTCAAGGAAAGTCTTTCCATTTAGGAAATTTTCTTTTAATCCGATATCCTTTAATTCAAATAAACGACCTGTAAAATCAAACTTGTATTTGAAAACCTTATTAAATGAATTTGATAATGAAATTGTTGCAATTCCCTTTTGAGTTTCTCTAGCATAAGTTGGGTCAGTAGAGGAACCATAAAAATTATAATCATTTCTGAAATAAAGCCCATCGATTGAAACATTTAATCCAGGCAAAAAAGAAGATTTACTACTAACGAAAAAGTCTAATCCAAGCTTTGCCCCAGATTCATTGTAATCAGCATAATCAACGAAATCTACGATATTGGATCCGTATAAATTAGTAGTGAATAAAACATGATCTGAACCGGCGTTTATATAAAACTCTCCGGTAGGTAAGTAATTTAAACCAGCACCTAATTTTAATAATCCTTTATTATTTTTACTTTTTTGAAATAGGTTTACCTTTTCGTGCTGCGGAGTTGAAAAGTCAGTTATCAAAAAACTATCTGACGGATAAACAGGATTAAAAAAACTATTTGATAAAGTAGAGACAAGTTTTGGCCTCTTCTTTTTTTGAATCGGAATATCAATACTTTGTACTCCGGTAATTACAAATTCCGGAAGTTCAACACTTTGATTATCATCTTCTTGCTGAGCAAAAAGAGCGTTACTAGAGATTAAAATTAATACTAATATTATCTTTTTCATAAGTTGTTCAATTTTTGTTTGGCTTCTGTTCCAAATGCATCACTACCATGTTTTCTAATTACTGCTTGAAACATTTCGCGTGCATTTCTTTTATCATCTAATTTTATGTAACAATCACCAAGTTTAAGTAATGATTTTGTGTACCACTCATCGTAAGTAGAAAAAATAGATCTTACTCTCACTAAAGCAGAAATTGCTTCATTAATTTTGTCTTGATTAAAAAGAGTTAATCCATAATTGTATTGTGCTTCTGCTCCGATGTCGTCAGTTCTTTCAGCACCAAGTTCTTTGAAGAGTAATTCTGCATTTTCATAAGATTCTCTTTCGA
>JANQIV010000057.1 GCA_028282005.1 Melioribacteraceae bacterium
GAATGGGCTGCCTTTTTTTGATCTGATGATTTTAGGTGTCGGCACAGACGGGCACACAGCTTCAATTTTTCCGGACCAAATTGAAAAATTTGATGCGGATGGGTTTTGTGTAACTGCCGAGCATCCAGAAACAAAACAGAAAAGAATTTCCGTTACAGGTAAAATAATTAATAATTCCGGTGCAGTTGTATTTTTAGTTACCGGTGAAAATAAGGCAAAAGTAATTGCTTGTGTTTTAAGAAAATGTGAGGGTTGGGAAAGTTACCCCGTTTCAAAAGTAAATCCCCTTGACGGGGATTCCTTATGGTTTTTAGATAAAGCTGCGGCTAAGTTTCTTTAATCAATGTGGCAGAACTTCTACAAGAATGAAAGGGCAGGTTCATTCTTCTTCGCAACTTTCGTTGATAGATAATCCTACCACATTTTTAGGTCTTTAGCCCGTATGCATTATAAATTTTTGCTGCAAATAATTAAATGTAAAAAAAAGTGTACTTGATAACCTTTTTTGTTTGTCAGTTTTTTGATAGAAAAAACAATAATTTCGATGGGTAAAAAAATATCAGGACACAATTTTTGGTATTATAAATTGGTTTTCAAATAAACGAGGAATAAATGAAACAAGTGAAATTTTCTTATGAGAACTACCAAACGCAGGTAGACGTGAATTTATCAAAGTTAAAAGAAGAAAAAATTGTTGAAAGAATTTGGCAAAAAGACTATACCGTGTGGAGCGATGATCCGACTGAAATATCCAACAGACTCGGCTGGCTTGATTGTCCTACAAAAGGTTTGGAGCAGATTGACGAAGTTAATCACTTTGTAAATGAAATTATTAACGAAGGCTTTACACACGCTTTGCTGCTTGGTATGGGTGGGTCAAGTTTGGCGCCTGAAGTTTTCAGATTAACTTTTGGTGTTGCTGAAGGATATCTGGATTTAGCTGTTTTAGACAGCACTGATCCCGGTGCTGTAATTGATAAAACCAAAGACCTGGATTTTGAAAAAACACTTTTTATAGTTTCAACAAAATCCGGTGGGACTGTTGAGACTATTTCGTTTATGAAATATTGCTTCAATTTGACCGGGAAAAAACTTGGTGCTGAAAAAGCGCCTGAGCATTTTGTTGCGATAACAGATCCGGGCAGTGGTTTAGAGCAAATGGCAAAAGACTTAAAATTCAGAAAAATATTTTTGAACGATCCGGACATTGGCGGCAGATTTTCCGCACTCTCACTTTTTGGATTAGTGCCGGCAGCTTTGGTTGGTATCGATTTACGAGAGTTATTAAAATCAGCAAATAATGAAGCTGACTCATCAAAAAACGCTGAAGATTTTGAAATCAATACTGCTTCCAAACTTGGTGTATTGATGGGAAGTTTGGCTAATGAAGGAGTTGACAAAGTAACATTGATCTCTTCCGCTAAACTAAAATACTTCGGTGCCTGGGCAGAACAGTTAATTGCAGAGAGCATGGGGAAATTCGGCAAAGGTATTTTACCGGTTGATTTGGAAGAAGTTGATTCACCGGAAAATTACAGCAAAGATAGATTGTTTGTTTATTTAAAACTAAAGGAAGAAAATGAATTTGATGCACAAGTAGAGGCATTAAAGGAGAGTGGTTTTGCCGTTGTTGAATTAGCGTTGGATAGCGTTTACGATTTGGGAGCAGAGCTTCTTGCCTGGGAAATAGCGACAGCAATTTCCGGTTGGGTAATTGGTGTTCAGCCTTATGACCAGCCAAATGTGGAAGAAGCAAAAATTAAAGCCCGTGAAATGATGGCTGCCTATAAAGAAAAAGGGGAGTTGCCAAAACTTGAAGCAGCTTTAACTGAAGATCAAGTTTCAATTTACGGTGATGTTTCTTCAAGCTCTTTGAAAGAAGCAATTATCGAATTTCTAGATGCTTTTAATCCAGGTGAAAATGAAATTAAAGATAGGAGCTATGTTTCGTTACAAGCTTACTTGCGTCCTTCGGAAGAAACTACAAATGTTTTACAAGAATTGAGAACTAAAATTCAAAAGAAATACAAACTCGCAACTACGCTCGGTTACGGGCCTAGATTTTTACACTCAACCGGGCAATTGCACAAAGGGGATGCCGGGCACGGATTGTTTATTCAATTTACAGCAAATATGCCGGAGGAAGTGAACATTCCTGATAATCCCGGTGAAGATACTTCATCAGTTACTTTTGGCGTATTGAAAAATGCTCAAGCTCTTGGTGATAGACAAGCATTACTAGATAACGATAGAAAATTTATCCGCATTGATTTGGGTGATGACATTGTAGCTGGGGTGAAAAAATTATCGAGTTATTTGGTATAAATTTTTTAAATTTAATAACCGTCCGTAAGCATTCCCGCTGAAAGAAAACGGACGGTTATTTAAATTTATGATTATCTTCATAGGAAGCACTTTATTTACATTGCACTTGCCACTTAGGTAAATTGTTCTTAGAAATCCTTCCGTAATCGTTAAATTCTTTATGATTTTCTCCTACTTTATAAACACACCAGTTGCTGATATCCTGATCAAAGAATCTGGCATATTTAAACATGGCAGTCATATTTGTAACTTTGCTTACATTCCATGAAGCTATATCTTGATTAAATGTTTCTGCACCCTCAAACATTCTTGACATATCTTCTACTTTGCTTACATTCCAATTTCCAATGTTCTGGTCAAAACTATATGCGCCATTAAACATATTAGACATATCTGTAATATTCTCTACATTCCATGAACTTAAATCCTGATTAAATTTATATGCCCCGTTGAACATACCCCTCATATTTGAAACATTTTTTACATCCCATGAATTTAAGTCATGATTGAAATCATTAGCTCCATTAAACATATTAGACATATCAGTAACATTGCTAACGTCCCATGAACTTATATCCTTGTTGAATGATGTAGCCTCGGCAAACATTCCGGACATATCCGTTACATTGCCTACATCCCATGAAGCGATTTCCTTATTAAACACTTTTGCACTTTCAAACATACCGGACATTTTATTTACTTTACTAAAATCCCATAAGCTAATATCCTGATTAAATGTTTCTGCGCCCTCAAACATTCTTGACATATCTTCTACATTGCTTACATCCCAATTTTCAATATCCTGGTCAAAACTATATGCACCATTAAACATATTAGACATATCTGTAACATTCTCTACATTCCATGAACTTATATCCTGATCAAATTTATATGCCCCGTTGAACATGCCCCTCATATTTGAAACATTTTTTACATCCCATGAATTTATAGGATCATTAAAAGTTTTATTATTCTTAAAAAGATCTGACATGTCATTTACCAGACTCGTACAGAGACATGAATAATCTCCTTGATAAGTTTTTATTGTGCTATCATTTACTGCGGTATAAGTTTTTCCATTTAAATTCCATGTTTGCATATTATAAGCACTATCGCAAGTGACGGTAATGCCATTTGTTGAAAGACGGAAACAATGTTCCCCCCACTTTGGTAAATAACTTTTTGAAATTTTTTCATTATTTGTAAATTTTTTGTGATCTGCTTTTACATTATATATACACCAATTACTAATATCCTGATTAAATGCTTCGGCATTAAAGAACATTCTATTCATGTTGGTTACACTACTTACATCCCAGGAACTTATATCTTGATTAAAGGAAGTAGCATTTAGAAACATATCAGACATGTCAGTCACATTGCTTACATCCCAAGTACCAATATTTTGATTGAAAGAAACGGCATCTAAGAACATTGCACTCATGTTTTTAACACTGCCTACATTCCATAAGTCAATATTACTATCAAATTTGATAGCTTTTGCAAACATACTTTCCATATTAGTAACTTTGCTAACATTCCATAAAATTAAATCCCGGTTAAATGATTTTGCGTTATAAAACATAGAAGACATATCAATTACTTTCCCTACATCCCATGACCCAATATCACTGTTAAAAGAATCTGCGTTAAAAAACATGCCAGACATATTTGTAACATTTTTCACTTTCCATGAACTTAAATCCTGATTAAAGGAAGTTGCATTCTGAAACATTCTGAACATGTTAGTTACATTATTGACTTTCCATTTGCTTATATCCTGGTTAAAAGATATTGCTTTGAAAAACATATTAGACATATCTGTAACATTTTCCACATTCCATGAACTTATATCCATGTTGAATGATGCAGCTTCGGCAAACATACCGGACATATCGCTAACATTGCCAACATTCCACGAATCAACAGATTGATTAAAAGAAGCTGCATTAGCAAACATAGCATTCATATTTTTAACATTACCAACGTCCCACTTGGTTAAATCGCTATTAAAGGATCTTGCAAAGGCAAACATCCTGGACATATCCGTTACCCTGCCTACATTCCATGAAGCGATTTCCTTATTAAACACTTTTGCACTTTCAAACATGCTTGACATTTTATTTACTTTACTAACATCCCATAAGCTGATATCCTGATTAAATGATTCCGCCCCATAAAACATTTTTGACATGTTAGTTACATTTTTTACATCCCATGAACTTATAGTGTCATTAAATAAATTTTCCAAATAAAAAAGCTCAGACATATCAGTTACAAGACTGGTACAGAGACATGAATAATCTCCTTTATAAGTTTTTATTGTGCTATCATTTACTGCAGTATAAATTATTCCATTTACAGTAGATGTTTGTCCTACGAAAGCGCTATCACAAATAACGGTAACTCCGTTTGAATCAATTTCAAAGCAATATTCTCCCCACCTTGGTAAATGGTCTTTCGGAATTTTCCCGTCCATGTTAAAACCACCTGGGGGGCGCGATATTTTATTTACACACCAACTGCTGATATCATTAACGAAGGCTGTATCTCCCAAAAACATAGCTGTCATATCAGTAACATTGCTAACATTCCATAAACTTAAATCCTGGTTAAATGATTCTGCATCAAAGAACATACTTCCCATATCAGTAACATTACTAACATCCCATGAGCTTATGTCATCGTTGAAGTCATTTTTATCACTAAATAGTTCAGACATATCAGTTACAAGGCTTGTGCAAAGACATGAATAGTCACCATCATAATTTTTTATTGTACTGTCATTAACCGCTGTATAAGTAATTCCATTTACAGTTCCAGTGTCGCCTGGTGCAGCTTCATCACAAATAATAGTAACGCCATTTGAGGAAAGCTTAAATGTTTGTGCAAAACTATTAGATAAAAACATCCCGGTAATTATAAAAAAAACGAAGAATGAAAAAATTGTTGTCTGAATCATTTTCAAATTACTCTGTTTTATATGTTTTAGAATATTGTTTAATCGCATGTTTTGCACCATTTCGGCAAAAATTTGGGAGGAATAATTCCATGAGAATTAAAATGTTTGTGATTGTTTCCTACTCCTTTAACTTGCCAGTTGCTAATGTTCTGATTAAATTTTTCTGCGTAATTAAACATATAAAACATATCAAGTACGTTGCTTACGTTCCAAAAACTAATATCCCGATTAAAGTTTATAGCTTTATCAAACATACCGGTCATATCTATTACATTACTTACATCCCATGAACTTATGTCATCGTTGAAATCTTTTTTATCACTAAATAGCTCAGACATATCAGTTACAAGACTAGTGCAGAGACATGAATAATCTCCCTTATAAGTTCTGATAGAATCATTATCAATCGCTGTATATGTGATTCCATTAATTTTTCTTTTTTGTCCGTTGTAAGTACTATCACATGTTATTGTGATGCCGTTAGGGGCAAGATAAAAACAGTGTTCATCCCATCTTGGCAAATTGTCTTCGGTTATTGAACTGCCGGTGTTGAACCCTGCGTGGCTAATAGAGTTGTAAACACACCAATTGCTTAAATCCTGGTTGAAGTTAGTAGCATAACTGAACATGTTCATTAAGTAAATTGCGTTACTTACATCCCATGAACCTATATCCTGATTAAAAGATGAATTTTCGAAAAACATTCCTGTCATATTCTTTGCATTACTAACATCCCACAAGCCTATATTTTGATTAAAAGAATTTGCACGGGCAAACATGTGTGAAGTATTTCTAACATTTCCTACTTTCCATTTACTGATATCCTGATTAAATGATCTGGCTCCAAAAAACATATTGTTCATATACTTTACATTACTAACATCCCATTTACTGATATCACCATTAAAGGGTGACATAAAAAACATGAAAGACATATCTTCTACATTACTTACGTTCCAGGAACTTATTTTACCATTAAACGCAGATTGTTCAAACATTCCCGCCATATCTTTTACATTCCCCACATTCCATGAATTTAAATTTTTATTAAATGATTTCGTGCCTCCAAACATCCATGACATATCTTCTGCTTTGCTTACTTTCCAATTTCCAATATCCTGATTAAATGAATCTGCAAAGAAGAACATTCTTGTCATTTTGGTTACATTACTTACATCCCACGAACTAATATCATCATTGAAATTAGTTTTCATATAAAACAATTTTGACATATCAGTTACTAGACTTGTACATAAACATGAATAATCTCCCTTGTAATTCCTAATTGTACTATCATTTACTGCTGTATAAGTAATTCCGTTTACGGTTCCGGTGTCTCCAACTGCCGCGTCATTACAAATTATAGTTATTCCATTTTGCGAAGGTTTGAAAGTTTGTGCGTAAGAATTTGCATCAAAAGCTTGAGTGAGCAGAAAAACTAAAATGATTATTATAAGTTTTGTATTGTTAAGTTTTCTCATAATTCTCCATCTTTATAATTAAAAAGCTAATTATTGATAATGTGCAAACCACATTCCGTGAATACATAAATTAATTGTAATAAGAAGGATTATAGTATGCTTGGCTATAAATCCAATCTCAGTAAGGAAAGTAAAGATTACCACTTATAGACTATCATAGTCAAAAATGCTTTTTTGATATTAGTAAGTGATATAAAAACTTAATGGCTCATTGAAAATTATAAACGATAATCTATATAATCTAAGCTTTATATCAAAAGGGAAAATTGTTGAAAGTATTATTTGGTTTAGTTTTTAATGGAAAATTATGTCACATCTATTAAAAAGGATTTCTTGCATAGTTTTGCAAAGATTTAAAATCTGCGTTACTTTTATTCTTCAGATCTTTCAATCAAATTTTGGGGGAGCGATTTAGTTGCCTTTGCGCCAAGTTCCTTAATTTTTTCAGCACGCCGTACTAAATTACCTGTTCCGTCATAAAGTTTTTTCATTGCGTTTGTGTAACTATCTTTTGAAGAGTCTATCTTTTTGCCGATGTCAATTAAATCTTCAACGAAGCCGACAAATTTATCGTAAAGTGCGCCGCTTTGTTTAGCTATTTCCAAAGCGTATTTGTTTTGTTTTTCTTGCTGCCAGATGTTGTTTATTGTGCGCAGTGTAGCAAGCAGGGTAGTGGGACTCACAATCACAATGTTTTTTTCAAAAGCATCATTAAAAATTGATTGTTCATTTTGTACGGCTAAACCAAACGCCGGTTCAATGGGAACAAACATTAAAACGAAATCAAGAGATTTCAGCTCATATAAATTTTGGTAATTTTTTTCACTAAGTGATTTCACATGTGATTTAATAGAAATTACGTGCTCTTTTAACGCAGTAGTTTTTTCATTTTCGTCCTCGGCAGAAGAGAATCTTTCATAAGCGGTGAGCGAAACCTTAGAATCAATAATGATATTTTTATCTTCAGGTAATCTTATAATGACATCCGGCCTTTGTTTTTTCCCATCCTCTGAGGTAAAGCTTGTTTGAATTTGATATTGTTCATCTTTTACTAAGCCTGATTTTTCGAGAATACTCTCTAAAATAAATTCGCCCCAAGCGCCTTGGGTTTTTGTGTCGCCTTTCAGTGCTTTAGTGAGATTATCAGCATCCCGGCTCATTTGTTTGTTGAGATCACTAAGATTTTTTATCTGTTCCTTCAAAGCGGTTCTGTCTTTCGTATCTTCCTGGTAAATATCATTTATCCTTTTTTGGAAATCGCCAATTTTGTCACCAAGTGGATTCAAAAGATCTTTCACTAGTTTTTCGTTTTGCTCGGTAAATTTTTGCCCTTTCGCTTCAAATATTTTATTTGCAAGATTTTCAAATTCTTTTGTGAATTTTAGGTTGAGTTGTTCTAATTCATCTTTCTGCTCAACTAAACGGGTTTCTAAGTTTTCATTATTTGCTTTTAATCTTGAATAGCCGGATGTAAGCTGTGTGTTTTTTTCACGTGTATCTTTGAGTTCAGTTTCAATTTTAAGTTTTTCATTGTTGATAAGATTTATTTTTTCGTCAGAGATTGATTGATTTTTGTCTGCTTCAGTTATTTTTGATTCAAAAACCTTTATTACTTTTTCATGCCTCTTTTTTATTGTGTATTTCAGAATTAAATAACCAATTGCTACACCTTTCACTAAACCTAAACCAAACCAAAGAGTATCCATTAATATCCTTTAAATTTTATGAATTCCAAATTACAATAATTTCTAATTTTTTGAAACTACGGGATTTGTCAAGATTTATTGATCAATTTAAATCTGATTCGCAAAACATCATTTTCAAAACTTGTTGAGATTATTTTAAATTCGCCAAGCTCACTGGTTGAGCTAACATGCTGCCCTATGCACGGACAAGTATCATAATCTCCAATTTTTACTATGCGAACAGAGTCTCCAAATTTATCAGGCAGTTTTGAGAAATCAAATTGATCTTTCACTTCATTGAAATCGTAATATTCTTCAACAACCAGAAGGTTATCATTTATTTTATCGTTTACAATTGATTGAATTTTTTCAACTTCTTCTTCAGTTAAATTTCTATCGAAGTAATAATCACATTTTGACTTTTTCTTTTCAATGTGTGCGCTGAATGACCTTCCGCGGTCAAATAATCTTACCATCGTTTGGTTTAATAAATGTTCAGCAGTGTGCATATTTGGTGGATATTCTTTTGCCATATTTATATTTTTTGATTTGAAATATGCCGAATATATAAATGAGTCTAATTTGAGACAACAAATTTTTTCAGCATTTCACATATTTATTTTTATTCCGATCATTTTTATTAATATCAATTGTGTTGCTCAACCAGGTGGTAAAATAGTAAAAAAAGAATATTATAGTGATGTTTTAAAAACCAATCGTGATTACTTGTTTTACAGTCCCCAAAAATTTGTTAAGGGCAGTGATGAAAATTTTCCTCTCTTATTATTTTTACACGGAAATGGTGAAAGAGGAAACAATGTTAA
>JANQIV010000059.1 GCA_028282005.1 Melioribacteraceae bacterium
AACCGACAATACGCTGGGAGATTGTTAAAGAGATTGCTGAATATGTAAAGAAAAAAGGGGGCATGACAAGAATGAATAGCAACGGGCATGGTAACTTCATTAATAAAAAAGATATCACCCCGGAAATGAAAGGGTTGATAGATACAGTTTCGATAAGTTTGAATTCAGTTGACCCAAATCAATACGCTGAACTAATGCAAGTTGATGAAAAGCTTCATTCCGAAATGATTGACTTTGCGACCAAAGCGAAAAATTATTCTAACGTCGTTATGTCTATCGTTGGATTAAATGAAGTTGATCAAGAATTAGCTAAGAAATTTGTTACTGAAAAAATTGGAGTTAATTTCAGAGAACGAGCATATTTCTCATGAAAAAATTATTTTTCAGTGCCTTAATATCTTTCCAAGTTATAATAGCCCAGACACAAAGCAGCTTAAAATCCCAAATTGAATATTTAATTTTAGAAGAGTTACCCATATCCTCTCAAGTAGCTATTGATGTTTATGATTTGACCGAGAAAGAAACTCTCTACAGAATAAATCATAAGCTTTTGTTCAGGCCAGCATCAAATATGAAGTTATTCACAACTGCTGCTGCATTAGTTTTTCTAGGAAAGGATTATCAAGTAAAAACAAATGTTTATCTATCCGGCTCTCAACAAGATTCTGTTTGGAATGGAAATATAGTTATTAAAGGCGCTTGTGATCCCTTGTTTACTGACGATCATTTAGATACTCTAATTTCACAAATCAAATACCGTGGAATAAAAAAAATTGACGGAAATTTAATTGGTGATGTGTCTTACCTTGACTCACTTTATTGGGGAAGCGGTTGGATGTGGGATGATAATCCGTATCCTTTTCAGCCTTATTTAATGCCACTCATATTAAATGAATCGATTATCGGAATTGAATATAAGCCTGGCATAGTCGGGGAACCAATTGAAGTAAAATTAATCCCGGAATTAAATAGTTATTTCAGCATCAAAAATAATTCGTCAACTGTTTCGGAAGATAGTAGCACAATAAAAATAACTCGTGATTGGATTAACAATAGCAATGATATATTTATCAGCGGTAAGTTAAATATTAATAGCAAAATTGATACAGTAAAAAGAAACATTATTAAGCCAGCAGATTTTTTCTTAAATCTTTTTTTGCAGAAACTTGAAAAAGCTAGAATTGAGATTACTGGTGATATCAAAATTGGTAAGTTGGGAAAAGAGAATATTCCGATAGCAACTGTTGAAACAAACTTGACAGATATTGTGCAAAAAGCAAATAAAGAAAGTGACAACCTAAGCGCAGAAATGTTGTTGCGTTTATTGGGAGGCGAGCATTACGGCATCCCTTCTTCAGCCTCAAAAGGGATTAAATTAATAGACAGTTTGATTGTTTCCCTTCCAATGGACCCTAAGACTTACAGATTTGCAGATGGATCAGGATTATCATTTTATAATCTTGTTAGTGCAGAACTAATTACTGAACTTCTGAAATATCTGTATCTTGAAAAACAAGACATCTTTGAAGTATATTTTGACTCATTACCCGTTGCAGGTATTGATGGGACACTTGAAAAGAGAATGACCAATAGCAAAGCAGAAAAAAATGTAAGTGCAAAAACAGGTACTTTAAGCGGAGTAAGTTGTTTATCTGGTTTTGTGAGAACAGAAGAAAATAAACTGCTAGCATTCTCAATTATGAATCAGAATTATGTAGGATCATCAAAGGTGATGCGGGATTTTCAAGATAAGTTATGTGAAATTTTGGTAAGGGTAAAATAAATGAAGAGTTATGTTCAATTCACAATTGAAGCAAGTCCATTTAATCTAGAAATTCTATCGAGTTATTTATGGCAATTAGAAATTAAGGGTCTTCTAGAAAATGAAAGTAACGTTGTTGTTTATTCATCGAAAAAAATCTCTAATGAAATAGAATCAAAAATGACGGAATTAGTAAATGAAAAATATATTAACACATTCAAGGTAATTGAAGACTCCGTTGAAAATAAAAATTGGAATGAAGAGTGGGAAAAAAAGATTAATATCGTTGAGGTAACAGATAAAATTGTAATCAAACCATCCTTTAAAGAATATGACTCTAAGCCTGATCAAATAATAATAACAATCGATCCGAAAATGTCTTTCGGAACCGGTGATCACGCAACAACTAGAATGGCCGTAAAATTGTTGGATAAATATTTATCTAATGAAGAAAATATAATTGATGTTGGCTCGGGGACAGGAATTTTATCAATTGCCGCTGTGAAACTGGGCGCTAAAAAAGTTATTGGCATTGATAATGACGAATGGTGCTTAATAAATGCTAATGAAAATGTTTTGAAAAATAATGATGAAGATAAAATTGAAATTCGGCATGCTGAGTTACACGATGTTAAGGAGAACGAATTTGATTTTATAATTGCAAATATCAATAAAAATGTTTTGAAGGAAATTGCCAATCAAATAAACACAAAACTATCTTACGGTGGGAAGTTAATTCTCACAGGACTTTTAATTGAGGATGAAGAAGATATTTTAAAGAGCTATTCATTCTCAGGATTAAACTTTTTAGAAAAGCTAATTGAGGATGAATGGATAGCTCTCTATTTTAATAAGAGCAATTAGCCGTTAAGTTTTTGCAATAAGTCTGACAAATTATTTTGTTCATCTTCAGATAAGACTCTCGCAATATTTTTCATGTTATCAACATACTGTGGGAAAAGAGAATCCATCTTTCCTTTACCTTTATCAGTCAACTCTGCATTGATAATTCTTCTGTCTTCTTTTGAAGGAACTCTTTTTACAAGCTCTTCTTTTTCTAAATTATCAACTACGCAAGTGATATTAGCACCAGTAACTAATAGCTCTTCACTAATTCTTTTCAATGGCATTGGACCGGAGTTCATCAATACCTCAAGAACATGGAATTGAGGAGCAGTCAAATTATGTGCTGCCATTTGTTTAATGTGTGCTTTTCTAATAAAGTCATGCGCCTTAGACAACTTATTCCATAATTCCAAAGCCAACTTAGATTTTACATCTTGCATGTGTACCTCACTTTTGTTAGTTATATGTTTTTAGCTTTTTTTTGTAAATCTGATAATCAGGCATAAATGAAAAAACCAGATCCCAAAACTTTTTAGAATGATTCATCTCCCTTAAATGGCAAAGCTCATGAATTATAACATAGTCGATAACTTTTTTATTAAAACGCATCAACTTATAATTCAAAGCTATATTGCCCAATGATGAGCAACTGCCCCATCTAGTCTTTTGTTCTTTTACATTAACTCTCTTAGGTTTTATTCCTATTTTTTTGGATAAATATTTTACTCTGGCTGGGATATAGTTTTCTGCTTTTTGTTTTAACCACTTATTATATATTTCTTTTTTATTGCAGTCAGTATTTTCAGAAAGAGAAATTATAAATTTATTACCATTGATAGTTGCATCTTGATTTCCGAATAAAGTATACTGTTCTTCAACCAATAATTGCTTGCCTAGGTATAAGTACTGATAGTGATATTTTTTTAGTTCATTAATTTTTTTTGTTATCCAGTTTTTCTTTTCTGAAATTATTTTTTCGCAATCGATATTTTTTGTATTCTTCGGAACAATAATTCTAACTTTATCATGTGAATCAATTTTTATTCTTGCATACTTTGCACGTTTGCTAACTTGGATTTCGTATCTAAAATTTATGTTTGAATCTTGATTTATGACTTAAACCTTCAACTAATTTTTAACTAGTTTAATATGAAATTAGTTCATTAAAAAATAAAAAATATTATTAAAATTTGATACTATACCAATAAAAATTATATTTACGCTAATTCTAAAAAAATTTTACAAAAAAAATTTGGAAAAATCCACAAAAAAGCTATTAAATGACCTCGAAAAATTTAACTCGAAATTAAGAGATAATTGTACAGCAAATACTCTTATAAGTCTTGCTATTGAAATAAAAAATATCAATTTTAATTGTTTATTGGATTATTTTCAGTCTTCTAGTGATAACTTCTTTTATTGGAATATCAAAAACGAAAATATCACTGCCATCGGCGCAAAAAAATTAGTCGAAATTAATGCAGATGGAAAAAACCGAACTATTCTTACCGACCAACTGATTGAACAATTAAATAAAGAATTTATCTCAAATTGGGATGATATTGGGCTCAAAAATGTCCCTTTAATTATGGGTGGACTGAAGTTCACACCGGGCTCTTATAACGGTATTTGGGAACAATTTCATGATTCAGATTGGGTTTTATATCAGTACTTATACCTATGTCTACAAAATAAGTCATTTTTTGTTTTCAACTTCTATTATGATCCTAATAACTTAGAAAAAATAAAAAAGAATTTATTAAAAGGCATTGAGTTAATTGAAAAGGATACTACTAAAGTTCAAACTGAACGTAATAAAAAGAAAACTTTTTTTGCGAAAACATTAGAAGTAATGCAAGAGAAAGAAACTTGGAATGATAAAGTAAACTATGCATTAAAGTTTATCGGAATAAAAGTAATTCAAAAAATTGTTCTATCCAGAAAAAGAATTTTAGCCTTTGAAGAAAAGCCCCAACTAAAAGAATTACTTCCCCAGTTGTCCAAAAATTATCCTCGCTGCTACGTATTTGCTTTTAGAAAAAATGACTCTATTTTCTTTGGTGCTTCTCCTGAAAAGCTTGCAAAGATAAAAGATGGATGGATTGAAGCTGATGCGTTAGCAGGTTCATTCCCACGAGGTAAATCAGAACTTGAAGACAAAATTCTTGAAAATGAGTTATTAACCAGCACAAAAAATCTTAACGAACAAAAAGCTGTTGTAAATTTTTTGATCGATTCATTTAACAAATTTTCAGAAAACATTGTTTTTGATGATATACCTGTCGTAAGAAAATTACCGAATATTCAACATCTATGGACATTAATTAAAGCAAAACTTGGAAAAAATTATAAATTATTTTCTATTTTAAAGGAGATTCATCCTACTCCAGCAATTTGCGGAACACCATGGGACAAAGCGTTAGTTAAGATAAAAGAGATTGAAGACTTTGAGAGAGGATTATTCACGGGTATAGTTGGTTGGTTCAATTTTGACAATGAAGGCGAATTTGCAGTTGCAATAAGATCTGCACTTTTGAAAGATAAAACCTTGCATGCGTTTGCCGGTTGCGGGATAGTTGAAGGTTCTAATCCTGAAGCCGAATACAACGAAACAGAACTTAAGCTAAGACCGATTATATCTTTGTTCAGCTATGATAAGCCTAAATAAAAATATTTTTTGGTGTAAACACTTTGTAAGATTACTTGCAGGACTTGGTATAAAGCACGTTTGTATATCACCCGGATACAGAAGCACACCGCTTACATACGCCTTTGCTGAAAACAAACAAATTAAAAAGTATATTCATGTTGACGAAAGATGTAGCGGTTTTTTTGCACTTGGCTTAGCTAAACAAACCAAGTCCCCTACAGCTATTGTTACAACTTCCGGTACTGCTGTTGCTGAATTGTATCCTGCTGTAATTGAAGCCTACTTACAAAGAATTCCACTCATAGTTTGTAGTGCAGACAGGCCAGAGTATTTAAAAAGCACCGGAGCTAACCAAACTATAAACCAGGAAAATATTTTTTCAAACCATATTAGATATTTTTATGATTTCGGATTACCCACAATAGATTTTGAAATTATTAAAAATAATAGTTCCAAGTTACTGTCGATAATTAGTATTTCAGTGAATGAAAACCGTGGGCCTGTTCATTTAAATTTTCCATTTGAAAAACCGTTTGAACCAAGCAATATTACAGATGAAATAAACGAAGAAATTTTTGAGCAAATTGAAGAGATTAATGTAACTGTTGATCGTAATGAAAAAGAAAGTCATACAGATCAATTAATTTATGATAAAATTAGATCATCCGGTAAAGGCATAATCTTTTGTGGAATAGCTTCTTATTCACGAGATGTAGTTGAAAAGATAATAGCCTTTTCTCAGCTAACCGGCTACCCAATTTTTGCTGATGGTTTATCACAACTTAGATTTGGAAAGCAAAGAAAAGAAAATATAATTTCTAATTATACGGCTCTTTTAAAATCCGAAAAATTTTTGGATAATTTTAATCCGGAAGTAATTATTCAATTTGGAAGTGCACCTACTTCGCAATCATTTTTAGATTTTTATGAAAAATCTAATGCATACAAAATTCTTATAAATAAATTTGGTGATTTGAAAGACCCCTCGAGAACCGTCGATAACATTATCCAAACTTCGTCTCTCGATTTTTGTAATTCAGCCATTTATAATTTGGAGAAACTAAATAATAGAAATCACGAATGGAAAGAAAAAATTGCAGCAATTGATAAACAAGTCTATAGAACAAAAGTTAAAATAATAGAAAATGCACCTTTTGCCGCTGAGCCAAGAATAATTTCTGAGACACTGAAAGGAATTCCCCCCAATTCCAATTTAGTTTTTTCAAACAGTCTGCCGGTAAGGGATATGGATAATTTTGCGTCACTTAATAACAAACATTTTAAAGTTTACTCAAGCAGAGGTGCTAGCGGAATTGACGGAATAGTTTCAACAGCCGCAGGAATTGCAGTTGAATCGAAACAGCCGACTTATTTAATAATTGGTGATTTAGCTTTTTACCATGACATGAATGGTTTGCTTGCATTAAAAAATTTAAGAATACCGTTAAAAATTATTATGATAGATAATTTTGGCGGAGCAATTTTCGAAGGACTCCCAATAGAAAAAGAGATGGATGATTTCCAACAATACTTTAAAACTCCTTTGTACCTGGACTTTCGCAATTTTGTAAAAGGCTATGGCGGTAATTTTGTTGAAATTACTGATTGGCAAACTTTCAATCAAAATATAAAATATTCTCACGGAAATACGTTTTCAGTACTTCACTTTAAAACCAACTCAAAAAAGTCTCATCAAATCAGAAACAGATTTTGGAATCAAGCGGTTACAAAAATAGACGAAATGTTGAATGAAGATTGATGTAAATGGCACTAATTACAATGTTGAATTTGACAGCCTAACTAACGATTCAATTCCATTAATTTTTCTACATGGATTTTTAGGTTCATTAAAAGATTGGCAATTTTTAAAAGGTAAATTGAATTCAAACTTCAATCCCGTATTCATTGATTTAGTCGGACATGGATTATCTGATTCACCAATGGAAGACAGTCACTATTCTGAAAACTCAATAGTCAATGCTCTCAAAGAAATTTCAATCAAATTAGAAATTGATGAGTTTATTTTAGCCGGGTATTCGATGGGTGCAAGAGCTGCTCTTGCTTTTGCTTTAAGTAATTCATCACAAGTAAAAGCACTTATTTTAGAAGGAGTAAATCCGGGAATCGAAATTGAAAAAGAAAGAAGCGAAAGAGAAAAAAATGATTTTGATCTATCCTTGGTACTGGAAAATGGTTCACTCGAAAACTTTCTCGGTTTTTGGTATTCTCAACCTATCTTTCAATCGTTAAACAACGAACAAATCATAAAATTAATCCAATCTCGAAAAGAAAATAATAAACACGGATTGGCAAAAGCTCTGAGAAATTTCTCAACTGGCAAAACAAAAAATAAATGGAATGAATTAGGTAAAATTAAATGCCCAACACTTTTGATTTCGGGAGAACTTGACAAAAAATACTGTGATATAAACGAAAATATTTCAAAGAAAATCCCAGGTTCTCAGAAAAAGATCATCAAAAACTCCGGGCACAATACTCATTTTGAGAACCATTTCGACTATATTTTGGTTGTTAATAATTTCTTAACAAATTATTTTTAATATTCAGTAATTTTTGATAAGGGACAATATGTCATACAATTGGGAAATCGCAAAAGACTTTAAAGATATCGTTTATGAAAAGATGGATGGTATCGCAAGAATAAAAATTAATAGACCGGAAAAACGAAATGCTTTCCGTCCGGAAACTGTTCTTGAAATGTACGATGCCTTCAACGATGCAAGAGAAGATTCAAACGTTGGAGTAGTTTTGCTAACTGGAGAAGGTCCGGCAAAAGATGGTAAATATGCTTTTTGCTCAGGCGGTGATCAATCAATCCGCGGTGATCAAGGCTATGTTGGCGGAGATGGTATTCCACGCTTAAATATACTTGATGTTCAAAAACAAATTAGAAGTATCCCAAAACCAGTTATTGCTTTAGTTGCCGGTTATGCAATCGGTGGTGGGCATGTCCTGCATGTTATGTGCGATTTAAGCATCGCGGCAGATAACGCAATATTTGGACAGACAGGGCCAAAAGTTGGAAGTTTTGACGGCGGCTTTGGAGCGAGTCTGCTTGCAAGAAACGTAGGTCAAAAGAGAGCCCGTGAAATATGGTATTTGTGCAGGCAATACAACGCACAGGAAGCATACGAAATGGGACTTGTAAATAAAGTAGTGCCTTTAGAACAATTGGAAGATGAAGGCATACAATGGGCAAAAGAGATTCTTGCAAAAAGCCCTCTCGCGATCAGATTATTAAAATCAGCTTTTAACGCTGAACTTGACGGACAAACAGGGATTCAGGAATTGGCTGGAAATGCTACTTTGCTTTATTACATGAGTGAAGAAGCACAGGAAGGTAAAAACGCATATAATGAAAAAAGAAAACCTGACTTTTCAAAATTCCCAAGAGTACCATAATGATTAATTCTTCAGCCAAATCATTAAATAAATTTGACAGCTGGGTTTTAGCTGCAAGACCAAAAACCCTTTTGGCAGCCTTTGTTCCTGTGATAATTGGGTCATCCATTGCCGCACATCAAACAGTTTATAAACCATTTGTGTCTTTAATAGCTCTTATTTGTGCAGTGTTAATTCAAGTTGGGACAAACTTTGTAAATGATTTGTACGACTATTACACAGGTGCTGATTCAAAGAAAAGAAAAGGCCCCCAGCGTGCTTTAGCAAGTGGATTGATTTCTGTAACCGAAATGAAAATAGGAATAACGATTACTTTTGGTTTGGCTTTCTTCTTAGGATTATACTTGGTGGCAATCAGTAACTGGATAGTTTTATTAATTGGAGTTTTATCGATAATATCCGGTATAGCTTATACAGCCGGCCCTTATCCATTGGCTTATAACGGACTCGGCGATATTTTCGTTTTTCTATTTTTTGGAGTAGTTGGAACTGTTGGGACTTATTATGTTTTAACAATGTCAATAAAGCCCGTTGCTTTTTGGGCATCAATACCTGTGGGTGCTCTAATTACAAATATACTAGTAGTTAATAATTACAGAGATAGAGATGAGGATAAGACCTCCGGTAAAACTACACTTGCAGTTAAGTTTGGATTAAAGTTTACAAGAATACAATATGTAATATTCATGGTTGTATCGTATGCAATATTGTGTGTTGTTTATTTTACATTCAAACAAAGCTTAATAATTTTTCTTCCATTGTTGAGTTTACCTTTGTCTATCAAATTAATTAAAATGATTTATAGCCTTAAAGGAAAACAGCTAAACAAAACTCTTGAATTGACTGCTAAACTTTCTTTGCTCTACGGAGTATTATTCGCATTTGGTATTTTATTATGATTATATCTGATATCAAATTTGCTGAATACTCACTTCAGTTTAAATCTTTATTTAGATCTTCGAAAAATTCATTCACTCATAAAAATATTGTTTTGTTAAAGATTATTTCTTCTGAGGGGAAAGAATATTTTGGAGAAGTTTCTCTAATGCCTGAATTGGGAACTGAAACAAAAGAAGCAGCAATTAAAGAATTGAACAGAATAAAAACTGATATTAATTCGATAGATGATTTGAAAATCTATTTGGAAAATCTCAGTGGTTTTCCTGCGGTTTCATTTTGCTTGGGACAAATATTATTCAATTTAGAAAAAACAAATTTTGAGAGTAAAGAAGTTGAAATAAACTCTTTGGTTGGCATTGATACAAATGGAAATACATTAGAATATTTTAAAGAGAACTATAATTCAGGTTTCAGGTCATTCAAATTAAAATTTGGGGGGAAAGAATTTCATGAAGAGTTGAAATTACTTGAGCAGCTAAGAAAAACCTATGATCAATCAATAAAACTTAGGTTAGATGTTAACGGTAAATGGGATTTTAATGAAGCAATAAAAAAACTGAATGTGCTTGATGAATACAAAATTGAATACGTTGAGCAGCCTGTTGAACGTTTAACAGATTTAAGAAGATTGATAAGCGAATGTGACGTAAAAATCGCGGCAGACGAATCAGCAAACAATTTCCAAAATACTGAGAAAATAATTATAGATTCACCTGTTGAGATTATTGTTTTAAAGCCTATTCTAATAGGTGAAGTGAATAAAATATTTGACTTAATTGACCTTGCAAAAGCCCATGATAAATCAATTGTAATTTCATCTACTTTTGAAAGTGCTATTGGGTTGAATATGTTAATCCACTTAGCAAATTATGCCGGAAGTAAATATGCTCATGGGTTAGGGACATTTTTACATTTACATAGCGAAATCAATGATGCAGAGTTTTCGTTTGTGCCTCCTAAAATTTCTTTACAAGAATCTTCTATGACTAATTTTGTTTTACCAAATCTTCACTGGCAATGATTAATGTAGAATTGAATTCAAATTGGCTTTACTATCAAAGCAAGTCCTCCCCGGATAGTCCTTTCATAATTTTTGAAAATAAATCTTATAGTTACCAGGACATTTATTTATTAACTAGACAAACAGCAAAAAATTTTTCGTCAAAAAAAATTCATAACAGTGATTATGTTTTTCTGAATGTTAAAAATAACTTCGAATATGTAATAGCTCTTTTTGCACTTTGGGAGATTGGAGCCATTCCAGTTCTTGTTAACCCACACATCAAACCAGAAGAGTTGATTGAAAAAACAAAATTTTTTAATGACTTCAAAACAATAGATTGTTATGAAAATGCTGCAATTGAAACTTCCCATGATTTAATTGACACTCCCTATTCCGGAAAGGCAATAATATTATTTACTTCTGGATCAACCGGAATTCCGAAAGCAGTTGAAATAACTTTTAATAATCTCTTTCAAAGCTCAAAAAATACTGACATTGTTTTAGAAATGAAGACAGATGATAAGTGGCTGGCAAGTTTGCCATTTCATCATATCGGGGGTTTTTCAATTATTACTCGTTCACTGTTAAGCGGAAGTAGTTTTATTATTCCAAATGAATTCAGCACAAAAAACATAATAGAAAATCTTATTAACAAGCCAACTTTCATTTCCGTAGTACCAACAATGCTGAAAAGGTTTTTAGATGACAGAATAAAGCTTTGGCCCGAATTAAAACACATGCTTCTGGGCGGAGCAAAATGCGATAGCGATTTAATTAGAGACGCACTGCAAAACAATTTTCCGTTAATAAAAGTCTACGGCTCAAGTGAAACGAGTTCTTTTGTAACAGCAAATAAGTTAAACCAATCCGGCGAGTTCGAATCTGTCGGGATACCAATTGGGGATAATGTTATTGAAATTGTTTCAAAAAAAAATGAGGGTACCGGGGAAATAATAATTAAAGGTCAATCAGTCGCAGAAAAATATCTGAATAATGATCCGGTTTTGAAAGATAAATTGCGCAATAATAATTTCCGTACTGGAGATATTGGGTACTTTGACAAAGAAGGTAATCTTCACATTGTTTCGAGAATTGACAACATGATAATCTCTGGTGGAATAAACATTTATCCCGAAGAAATTGAAACCGAGCTGTTGAACATTCCTGAGATTAAAGAAGCATTTGTGTTTTCAACTGAAAATTCTGAATGGGGTGAACAAGTAAATGCGGCTGTTGCATTAAACGGTCCTATTTCAGAAGAGAAAATAAAGTCTATATTAAAAGAAAAGATTGCAAATTATAAAGTTCCGAAAAAAATTCATTTAATCAACAGTCTCCCAAAAACAGAACTTGGGAAAATTGACAAACCGGAATTGATGAAATTAATCAAACCTGGTGAGAATTCAGTTTCCGAAAAATAGTCTCATCAATTTTTGTTTTCTGAAAACTTTTTTTATCAACAAATACATGAACGGTTTTTACTTCTGCTCTTAAATCATTTTCACTGCCAAAAAATTTATGTGTCAATTCAAAAGACGAATCTTTCAATCTCGAAACCACAGTTTGTATCGAAATTTTTTCGCCGGTTTTTAATGGTTTGAAATAATCTGCTTCAGTATGGATTATCGGGACAATAAAATTATTGTTTACAAAATAATCTAGGTCCAATTCAAAACTGCTAATCATTTTTTCATAATTTGAATGAGCATATTTAAAGATGTTCGCGTAAAAAATTATTCCCGCAGGATCACAATCATAAAAATTTACGATAATTTCATTATTGATCATTACTATTCCAAAATTAATTTTTATTATCTTGGGACAAATTTATAAAATTATTGTTTAACAATTTACTTCGTCAAAACCATTATGCTAAAAAATCTACTTAAAATATTTCTTGTTTGTGCACCAATTTTACTTGCAAGTCAAGTTAATGACGGAAAAGTACAAAGAACTTATTATGATACGGGAGAACTTAAAACAGAAGGCCTTTTTATAAACGGTAAACGCCACGGACTATATAAAGAGTTTTATAAAAATGGGAATGTTTGGAAAGAGTGGAATTTTATAAACGACAGAGAAGAAGGAATTTCAAGCTGGTACTTTGAAGACGGCACTTTAAGCATGGAATGGCGATACGAAAACGGAAGTTTAAATGGAATCTCAAAGTGGTATAGAGAAACAGGCGAACTTTGGTCTGAACCAAATTATATAAATGGAATACGAGAAGGATTCACAACAAACTATTATCTTACTGGCGAGATACAAGGTATCTGGCTGTATCGTGACGGAAAGTTAAATGGTATATCTAAGATATTCTTTAAAAGCGGACAAGTAGAAGTTGAAAGAATGTATGTTGATGATAAACTTAATGGGATAAGTAAAGTTTACTACGAGTATGGAGCATTAGCCTTAGAAGCAAATTATGTAGAAAATAATCTCGAAGGGACTTCTTACATCTATTATCCGGATGGCTCATTAAAGGTTGTTGACACATATAAAAAAGGACAGATCGTTAAAAGAATGAGATACGATATTGCCGGTAATTTTGAAAAGGTAGAAGAGAGTTTCACTCATTTTCATGATCAAGGCACAGTAAAAGAAGAAGTGAATTTTAGGGAAGGTAAAAAAGACGGTGTTAATAATGAGTTTTATGAGAGCGGATTTATTAAAGCCGAGCTAAACTTTTTTAATGACAAACTCGACAGCACTTGTGTTTATTACCATGACGGTGGTACAATAAAATCTATTGTTGAATTTACTAATGGATTAAAAAACGGCTTCGAAAAAATTTTCAATAAAAAAGGGATTTTAATAAGTGAGCGACTTTACGCTGCGGATGTGCTCAATGGAAAAGCCATTGATTATTATCCCACCGGAGAACTGAAAACAAAGCAGAAATACAAAAACGGAAAGATAGACGGGGTTGTAAAAAACTTCTATAGAAGAGGTACTCTTTACTCTGAAGAGAATTTTAATAATGGCAGCAAACAGGGTATATCAACTTTTTATTACGAGAACGGTGAAATTTCCGATTATTCTATTTACGATAACAATCTGTTGAACGGCAAGGTTTATTCGTATGACAGAAGAGGCAAAATTACAAGAGAAGCCCTTTACAATAATGGCAAACTAATAACTGAGAAAAAGAATTTATAAAGCTACTTCAGTAACATTATGAAAATGTTACTGAGAATTTACTTCCAAAACCTTTTTTACTTTCAACCGTAATTTTGGCATTGTTTAATTCTGCGTATTGCTTCACTAGGGATAATCCCAAACCAGTTCCTTCAAACTTTCTTGTATAACCAGTATCTTCCTGAGTAAATATTTCAAATATTTCACTCTGAAATTCTTTAGAAATTCCAATCCCAGTATCAATTACATCAACAATTAAATTATCATCTTCATTTTTTCTCATCTCTAATGTCACATTGCCTTTTGGTGTATATTTAATGGCATTGTCAATCAAGTTGATAAATAATTGGTTTACAGAATAGTAATCACAAACAATTCTTGAATAATCTGTATCATTTATAAAAGATAGTTTAACACCTTTCTGCTCAGCAAATTTTTCAAATTGAGAAATTAGTGGAGAAATAATGTCGTTTGCCAAATCTACTTCAACAAGGTCAACTTCGTACTTATCCATCTGGAGTTGAGCAACGTTAAGAATCAAATCGATAGTTCTAATTAATCTTTTGCCGCCTCTCTCAATTAAATCAAAACATTCCCTTAATTCACCACTTACTACAGATTCAAGGTCGTTTCGAATCAATGAAGAAAAACTTAATATCGAATTTATTGGTGTTCTTATTTCGTGAGACATTTGGGCAAGAAATTCAGACTTAATTCTGTTTGAAGCCTCAGCTTCTTTTTTAGCTGCAATCAATTGCTGTTCAAAATTTTTTCTTTCAACAACACGCGCAATTTGATTTGCAACAATTTCGAGGATTTTTTTATGCTTATCATCATAAAGTTTTTCATCAACATAAGATTGAAGTGCGACAACCCCAATGCTTTTATTTTTGAATTTTAACGGAGCTCCAATATATACTTTTGGAAGTATTCCGACTTGCAGCATTCCTTCTTCAGAAAGCAGTTTTGAGATATCTTCATTTTTTAGTAGAAGGGTTTCACCTATTTCGAGTATGTGTGTGGTTATGCTCTTCCCTTCTGAAATATCCATCTCTGCTTCTTTTACATCCGGTTCCTGAGTATCAACAATGTATGGAAAATTAATTATACCGTTCTCTTTATCGAAAAGCGCGATATAAAAATTTTCCACATTCATTAATTTTCCGATGAGTTCATGAATATGCGAAAATAGTTCAGATAAAGATTCTGTGTACCCGGCTTCCTGTGATATTTCTAATAAGACTGATTGCAATAATTCATTGTACTTTCTTTCGGTAATGTCGGATATAGTTGTTGCACGGTAGGCATTGCCTTCTTCATCGTAGATAAGCCTAGCAGTAACTTCCGCTAAGAATTTTTCGCCGTTATTTTTAAGTAATTCAAATTCACCTTGAAAGACTGAGGGATCATCAAAGAAACCAACGTGAGCTTCAATGGCTTTTTTTGCTCCTTCAGAAGAAAGCATCATTGTAAAATGTCGACCAACAATTTCTTCTTTTCTATATTCATACAATTCACAAAACACTTTATTAACATCAACGAAGTAACCATCCTTATTGACTATACTCATTCCAATATCTGCAGCTTCAAAAACAGACATGAAGTTTAAGTTGATTTTCTTAGTAGTAGAATTATTTTCAACCAGCATTTTTGTTCCTTTTCAGTATTAAGAGAACAATAATTTATAACGATATTAGAATCAATTAATATCATCGAATGTTCAACTTAATAATTTAGTTTTTTGTAATATTTTCTAAGCTTTTCTTCTTTTTACAAATATTATTTTAGGCTGGCTGGGTTGGTTCTTTATCGGTAAAACAAAGAAGTAAATTAAATAATAAACTGTAAGTGATATAACTCCTGTTAAAAACGAATAAAGCTCTCTTAATTCATGTTGTTCAAAAAAATTATAAGACACAAAAATTCCTAAAACCAAAAGCAATAATGGAACTCCGTAAAGTGCAAATGTAGCTTTAACAATTGTTGATCCTTTAATTGAAATTCTCACTTCGTCGCCGGCTCTTGTTTTATAAGGGTCTTCGGCTTTCACTGTTTTCGTATTGTCTGCTTTTGGATTACAGAAAATCTTAGCAGAACAATCTTCACAGTTATCGTTTTCAATTAAAGCAACTTCAGCAATTCCATTATTGCTTTCTAAAATTATTCCTTCTTCAATTAGTTCTTCGTGCATAACTAATTTATTGTTTCTCCCTCGGTGTTTTTGTCTAATCTGTCAATTGCACCAGTTTTACATTTATCAAATGGTATTTTTGATTCATCTAATTGATCGTAATTTATCTTACCTAAGAAGTTTTCAATCTCAACACCACCGTCGGATTTACGAGCACAAATTCCACAGCCCATGCAGGAAACTGAACAAACTTCTTTTGACTTTTTCGGATCGTCATGGTTTTTGCAAAATACAAAAACATTTCTTTCTTGTGAATGCATTTCTATAACGTCTCTCGGACAAGCTTTAACACACATTCCGCAGCCTGTGCAAAGCTCTTCAATAACTTCCGGTATTCCATTAGCGTTCATATACATTGCGTTAAACGGACAAGCTTCAACGCAGTCGCCACCGCCCAAACATCCGTAATAGCAAAGCTTGTCTCCCCCGGAAACTATGTCCATAGCTGAACAGCTAAGCGGGCCATAATATTCAGCCATCTTTTTAACAGCTTCACTATTTCCTCCGCGGCAAAGAATACGCGGGACCATTTTCATTGCAGTGCCGGCATCAACTCCCATAAATTCTGCAATGGATTTTGCCGTATCATCTCCTCCTACCGGGCATCCGTTTACAGGGGCATCATTTTCTACTATGTTTACTGCAAAGTCATAGCAGCCTGCTTTACCACAAGCGCCACAATTGGCACCAGGAAGCACATCATTTATTTTTCCGATTAAAGGATTTTCCTCTACTCTCAATTTTCTATCAGCTATCGCTAATCCGCCTGCGAAAATAAATCCGAGACCGCCCATTGTAGCAATTGCAATAATTAAAGTAGCATCCATTATTTCCTCCAGTTTCTTTGCAGTTTATCCTGCAATCAAATTTATATTAAACAGAAATTAATCCTGAAAAACCCATAAAAGCTAAAGCAAGAATACCAGCAACAATCAGAGTAATCGGTACACCTTGAAAAGCTTTTGGTACATCTGCTAAATCTAACTCTTCTCTAATGCCTGCCATAATTGTGATAGCCAATGTAAAACCAACACCGGCACCAACTCCGTAAACTAAACCTTGAATGAAAGAATATTCTCTCAATACAATAAATAAAGCTAAACCTAAAATCGCACAGTTTGTTGTGATCAAAGGAAGAAAGATACCAAGAGCACGGTAAAGAGGTTGGCTAACTTTTTTTATAAACATTTCAACGAACTGTACAAGTGAAGCAATAACTAAAATAAATGAAACGTATTCTAAGAACTGCAAATCAAATGGGACCAAAATCATGTGATAAATCAACCATGTAACTATAGATGCAATTGTCATCACGAATGTAGTTGCAAGTCCCATTGAGAATGCAGATGAAATTTTATTTGATACACCGATGAACGGGCAAATGCCAAGGAAGTAACTTAACACAAAGTTATTTACAATAACCGCCGAGAAAAAGATTAAAAATAAATCCATTATTCAGTCTCCTCCATTTTAACCGGTTCTTCAGGTTTTACATATTTTTTTAAGATAGCATCTCTTTCAATTCTTTTCTTTCTTAAAGACAAGTGAGCGAATAATGCCATCATCAAACCTAAAGTTAAAAACGCGCCTGCTGGCAAAATCATAATTAACCATGGTTCAAACATTTCAGGCATTATCGTAATCCCTAAAATTTGTCCTGAACCTAAAATTTCTCTTGCACCGCCAAGCATTACTAACGCAATCGTAAAACCTGTCCCCATTCCGAGGGCATCAAGAAAAGCTCTGCCAGGATGATTCTTTGACGAGAATGCTTCTTGTCTTCCAAGTACCAAACAGTTTACAACGATCAAGGGAATGAAAGGCCCAAGGGCTTTACTTAATGATGGTAATTGTGCTTTCAAAACTAAGTCAACTATGGTTACGAAAGTAGCAATTACTAAAATGTATGATGCAATTCTAACTTGTGATGGAATAAGTTTTCTTGCAGATGAAATAATTATGCTTGAGAAAACTAAAACGAATGTAGTCGCAAGCCCCATTCCTATTCCGTTTTCAGCAGAAGTGGTTACTGCAAGCATCGGACACATACCCAACACTTGTTTGAAAACCGGATTATTTTCCCACAATCCTTTAACATATTCTTTTGACAAAGCTACTTGTTTACTCATTCTGCACCTCCCGCATTTTCAACGGAACGTAATTTTTCAATTCCATCATTCAATATATCTATAATAGCTACCGAAGAGATTGTTGCACCGGTAATAGCTTGAATTTCATTAGGATTTGAAGGCTCAACACCCTTAACCCATGCGGCTTTGGGATCAACACTTAAGTCAATGAATTGATCTGTGAAAGGTTTTTCTACAATCTTAGTTCCCAGGCCAGGTGTTTCAATCTGCTCTAAAACTTGAAGACCAATTACCCTATTTAATTCTTCATTTAATCCTACCATAATTCTTATCTTGCCTTGAAAACCACTACCGACATACGCCAAAGAATAGCCGAGCGAGTTTTTACTTTCATCAAATACTTTATAAACTTCAAAATCTAAATCTATTTTTTTATATGATTTAGCCTGTGGCTGAACCATAAATATAGCCGCTTCAGTAGCAGCTTTTCTGTGCGCAATAATTTGAGGTTCTGCCCAGTTACTAATTTCAGAAAGCAAACCACCGGAAACAATACCGATCACAGAAAGTGTTATTAGCATTTTGATTATTGTTTTCATTTTGCCTCCCCGAAAATTCGTGGAACAGAATATTTATTAATTAACGGCACAAATCCGTTCATAAATAGGATCGCGTACATAACGCCTTCAGGTAAACCGCCAAACAATCTGATAATCACAATCACAAGTGAAATAGCTGTACCGTAAATCCACATCCCTTTTGAGTTTAATGGTGATGTTACCCAATCGGTTGCCATAAATAATGCACCCATCAAAAATCCACCGGAAAGAATGTGAAATATTGGATCAGGATAAACTGCCGGATCGATCAACCAGAAAATTCCGCCGAAGACAATAACACTTAAAGTCATTGCAACCGGGATTCTCCAGTTCACAACCTGAATAGCGATTAAAAATATCCCGCCAATTAAAATTGCGAGTGATGATGTTTCACCAAGTGAACCACCGATATTACCTAGCAGCATTTCAGTTTTGCCTGCAAAGACTGCATCAAACTTCATTGCTGAAAGCGGAGTAGCTGATGAAACAGAATCAACAGCATAACTTGGTTCTGACCATGTTGTCATCGGAACCGGATAAGTAGCCTGCAGAAATGCACGGCCAACTAAAGCCGGATTGAAAATATTAAATCCCAATCCGCCGAAAATTTCTTTGCCAAGTGCAATCGCAACAACCGAACCAAGCGCTGTTCCGAATAATGAAAAATTTGGAGGGAGAATTAAACCGAGTAATAAGCCGGTTATAATGCCGCTTCCGTCCATAATTGAGATTTCTCTTCCGCGAAAATACTTTATAGCAGACTCAGTCAAAACACATACACATACACTCATACTAATAATAATCAACTGATAAAACCCAAAGAACACAATCGCTGCAATCACCGCGGGAATTAAAGCATAAACAACCATCCACATTGCTTGTTTAGTAGACCAGCGTGAATGGATGTGGGGCGAGCTTGTTAACTCTAATTTGTAAGCTGGATTTGCTGTAGTTAATGTTGACATATTTTCTCTTATTTATTCTGCAACATGAAAAATTTATTTAAGCTGATTTTCTTTCTTTTTGTAATTCGATGACTCTTTGTTTTCCAAGCCTGATCCATTGCACAAGTGGAATGTTTGCCGGACATGTATAAGTACAAGTTCCGCATTCCATACAAACAGTAATGCCTAAGTCTTCAGCTTCTTCTAATTTATCCATTTGAGTAAATCTTGATAATTTTGTTGGAGTTAAATGAAGCGGGCAAGCATCAATACATTTTCCGCATTTCAAGCATGGAGTCTCAGGATGATCATTTACTTCTTCAGCAGTTAAAACTAAAATACCGGAAGTAGCTTTCATTATTGGTGCAGAAAAATCAAATTGCGCAACACCCATCATTGGTCCGCCAACGACAACTTTTACTGCTGTTTCTTTCACGCCGCCGCAGTATTCGATAATATCACTTAAAGGAGTACCAACTCTGGCAACAATATTTTTAGGATTATTTATTCCTTTGCCTGAGACCGTCATTGCAGCAGTAATTTGAGGCTCGCCTTTAACAACTGCATCGTAAACAGCGATAACTGTTCCGATGTTTTGAATAACCACACCGACATCCAAAGGCAATTTGCCCGGAGGTACTTCTCTATCATTCACAGCTTTGATAAGCATCTTCTCTGCGCCTTGAGGATATTTTGTTTCGAGAACTTCGATTGTTATCCCTTCATAATTTGCTGCTGCTTCTTTTAACTTTGCAATAGCTTCAGGTTTGTTATCTTCAATCCCAATTGCACCTCTTTTAACGCCGAGTGCTTTCATTGCCAAATTCAAACCGCCTAAAAGTTCTTCGGTTCTTTCAAGCATAAATCTATAGTCGCGAGTTAAATACGGCTCGCATTCGCAACCGTTAATAATCACGGTATCAATTTCTTTATCTTTCGGAGGAGTTAATTTTACGAAAGTTGGGAAGGCTGCTCCACCCTGCCCGACTATTCCTGCCTCTTTAACTCTTTCTCTAATTTCTTCAGGAGTTATTGTTTCTGGATCAAGCACAGGCATTTTTTCTAGTTCGTTCTCTTCGGAAGCATCAATCAAGATAGCTTCTTTCGGAAATCCGCTCACGTTCGATTCACTAGTAATTTTTTTTACTTTTCCGGAAACAGAACAGTGTATCGGAGAAGAAATGAATCCGTCCGGTTCAGCAACTGCCTGTCCGGCTTTAACTACATCTCCTTTTTTTACTAAAGGTTTTGCCGGTTTCCCAATGTGCTGTGAAATCGGAACAACCACATTTTTTGGATTAGGCATTATTTCGAATGATAAATTTTCAGTTAATTCTTTGTATTCAGGAGGATGAACACCGCCTGCAAAAGATTTGGATTTTTTGAATAAGCTCATATTTCTACCGTATGCCTTATTTTTTAGTAAAATATCCTTACAGACATAAATTATGCCAGTAATGTCTGATTTAAAGTTTTTTAAAAAGTAAGGTTAAATGACACTATGTTGTTTTTTAAAGTGGTCTATGGGTTAATGTTACGGTGAGAATTAAATATTTTTTCAGAAATGAAAAAAAGTTTAAAAATATTGAGAAATCAAAGATTTGCTGTCTTTTTACTAGGCTGATTTACCGACTAACGAAGGGGCTAAATACTCACGTAATTTTTCTTTTGAATATTGAAAATCAGAATTATCTAAATTCTTTAATTCAATTTTCATTTTTTCTTTTTCAAGATTTATAAAATATACTGCAGCATGTTCCGGATTGTAATTATCGATTGAAGCGCCTGCATTTACAAATTTGATCCCTTTTCTGAAATACTCAACTAGTTCGTGGCTATGACCATGTAGAACTAGATTTACTCCATTCTCCCGGAGTAAATTCATTATCTTTTTCTTTCCACGCAATCGGAGGGTGTATGATTCGAATGCGTTCCATAGTTGACTTTGAGAGCTGGTCGCGTCAACATCATTTTTATAAAAATG
>JANQIV010000090.1 GCA_028282005.1 Melioribacteraceae bacterium
CCAATCTAAAATTATTCCCGGATTCTCGTGATCAGCGTGTTCAATAATTTACAACTTCATTTTATTTTTACCTCAATTTCAGTTTTTACGGAATTGGCTAAAAAGCAATCATTGTGTGATTGATGATGAATCTCTTTTAATAATTCAAAATCAATTTCAGTTTCAAATTCTACTTTTGGATTTAAGTAAACCTTAGTTAAAACCAATTTCTTTTCATTATTTAGTTCAAGATAACCCTCTGCTTCGTCGTCGTAGCTTTTTACAATAATATTTTGTCTTGAGCAAATTGCTAAGAAGGTTAGCATGTGACAGCTTGAAAGTGCTGCTACAAAAGCTTCTTCCGGATCAACATATTCTTCTTTGCCTTTAAACTTTGGTGATGCAGATGCTTTAACAACGGAGTCGTTATCAAAAAGCCAGTCGTGCTCTCTGTTGTAGTCCGGGTATTTAAAAGATTCAGTAGATTTGTTCCAAACAATTTTTGCAACGTGTTTTGACATGGTTTATTCCTTTAAGCAAATTTCATACTTAATAATATTTTGTCATTTCGAATCCCGTCATTCTGAGCGAAGTCGAAGAAAAGGGATGAGAAATCTTGTAATTCACAGTTGCAGATTTCTCAGGCGTTTCACTTCTTCGAAATGACAATACTTTTGCTAACTAGGTTTTATTCTCCCCAAAATAAAACGCACCGGGAAAATTATCTGCTTCTATTTTCTTTTTCCCGCTCCATGAAGAAATATCCAATTTAAATGCTGTTGTTTTTTTCACTTCTTTAGGGGTTATTTCTTTGTAGTCAACGCCTACTTTCAAATGAGTAAAATATTTATCATTTAGTTTTTGCAAAGCATAAATAGCGTCTTCTTCATCTTCGATAATCGATACAGTACCGAATACAACTACACTCGCATATTCAACGCTGAATTCCATTGCAACATCAGCCGGTAAAAATCTACCTACCTCTGCACAGCTTAAGCACACTTTGAAATTTTTTTCAACATTATATCGCAGCCTTCCTTCTTTAGAAGTATGAAAATAAATAGCATGTTTATCTTCATCGTACACAAAAGAATTCGTGTTAATAAACGGTTGATCGCCGTGCAGAGTAGCAATAGCCGCAAAAGCTGCTTTATCAAGAAATTCAATTATCCATTCTTCATCTTTTTCACGGTCTTTTCTGCGCATTTTATTTATTGGTGCTTCATCATAATTTATCGGCATAATTCCCCCATTAATTTTTGAATCCCATTGAAAGTTTTACTTTTTCCATGTTCTCTTTACTGGTTAGTCTTTCAAGTAAATTTAAAGCTACTTGCATTGCGTTGCCCGGTCCGGAACACGTAACAATATTGTCATCTTCTGTAAAAAGAGAGTCGGACAATTCAACACCAAAATCTTGCAGCTGCTTGGTCCTGTAGCCTTCATTTAGATGAAATGTTATTCCTTTTCTGCCGTTTAAAGCTCCGCTTTTAGCAACTGGCAACGCAGCCACACAAACTGATGAAATTATTTTTCCCTGCTCGTTAAAATCTTTTATTAGCTGAAGAAAAGTTTCACTGTAAGCCTCTTCATAAAATCCGGCTTCTTCAAAACCGCCGGGAATTGCTAGTGCGTCAAATTCATCAACGTTTATTTCGTTTAATAATTTTTCAGGAATTACTGTGAAATTCCATGTACATTTAATTCTGTCTCTCAAACCAACAGTAACTAACTCAACTTTATCTTCGCCTATTTCGTCATTATTCCAACCGAATACATCCGTAAATACAGCAGCTTCATACATTTCAAATCCGTTTGCAAGTAATAGCATTACTTTTTTCATAATTGTCTCCTTTTTTTGAAATCAATATAAATTTGAATTGGCTTGTGTGAAAGAGCCATTTTGAATATTTTTATCATACCAATTAATTTAGCTAAAAATGGCAAAATCGAAATCCGAATTTATATTTCCATCTTTTGAAATTAATGGGGAATCTGAAATTCCCGTGTACCGCCAAATATACGATTTAATTAGAAATTTAATATTGAACGGAACAATAAGATCAGGACAAAGACTCCCTTCTTCGCGAGAGTTAGCTGAGAAACTAAAAGTTTCACGGACTACAATTCTGCAATCTTTGGATGATTTGTTTAGCGAAGGATATATTGAAGGCAAAACGGGCTCAGGTACTTTTGTAAGTAGTAAAATTCCCGAGAGTTTTATTAATTCAATTTCTGCTAATAGGACGACAAGGAATAAAAAGTTAGTAAATAAAAAATCATCAAGGTTAAATAAATATTTGGACGCAGAAAAACTTGACTACAATAAATTCCAACCTTTTAAACCTGGTGTGCCGGATTTAAATAATTTTCCTTTTTCAATCTGGTCAAAGTTATTGGCAAATGTCTCAAATGAATTATCACCAAAAGAATTTGGGTATGGAAGTGCAGCCGGGTACAAGCCTTTGCGTATTGCAATTGCAAATCATATTAGAATTTCCCGCAGTGTAAAGTGTGAACCTGAGCAAATAATTATAACAGGGGGATCACAGCAGGGCATTGATTTAATCTGCCGGGTTTTACTTGAGAGAGGTAATAATGTGGGATTCGAAGATCCGGGTTATCCCGGCGCGAGGGATATTATTGGAGCAGCCGGAATGAATATAGTTCCATTACAAATGGATGAAGAGGGTTTATCATTTAAAGATGTCAAAAAAAAATGTGATTTAATTTATGCAACTCCTTCTCATCAATACCCGCTTGGTATTACAATGACTTTAAACAGAAGGTTGGAACTTATTGACTATGCTTCTTCAAAAAACATTTGGATACTCGAAGACGACTATGACAGTGAGTACAGATACGATGGACACCCGATTTCATCATTGCAAGGAATTGATGAATACGGATGTGTTATTTACATGGGCACATTCAGCAAAGTAATGTTTCCAGGTTTACGCATTGGTTATCTTGTTGTGCCTGAAAATTTAATTGAATCTTTTACAGCAGCAAAATTATTGTCTGACCGAAACTCGCCGATCTTTGAACAAGCGGCACTTCAAAAATTTATTAGTGATGGACACTTCGGCAGGCATTTAAGAAAAATGAGAATTTTATACGAGCAACGAAAAAAATTCTTTTATGAAGCTGTTGAGAAGCACTTGAATAAATATCTAAATCTCCACAAAACAGAAACCGGATTACATACAGTTGGCTGGTTGAAAAATAATAGAAGTGATAGAAAAATAGCAAAGCACTTTTTTGAAAATGGAGTAATTACTCCGCCCCTTTCTTCGTACTATATTGATAAAGGGAAAAAAACCGGATTGGTTTTAGGTTATGCTGCTTACTCTGAAAAACAGATAATAAGCAGTATTAAAATTATGAAGGAGATTTTGCAATCTAAATGATGTCGGTCTGAGAGCCTGTCGAAGACTGCTTTATATTTCTACACACTTCGACTCAGCTCAGTGTGACACTGAGTTTCATTCAATTATCTCAATACCTTCTTGATTTTCAATTTTTGCTAAAATGCCCCAACCGCCGAAGTTTTCAGTTACGGCAAAAAGAATTTCGTTTTTACCTTCTTTCAAATGGAGGTAAATATCATCAAAAAACCCAATTGTGCCTAAGTATCGGTAGTCACGTGATCTGAAAATTTTTGATCCGCCTGAAACCAATTTGCCGTTTACATAAACTTTAACATCATCACTGTAGCCAAAAGTGATTTTCTTAACTTGTTCCGATTCAGAATTGATAACCAATTTAGCAAAAGCTGTGTTTTTGTTTTTGGAGATTCCCTGCACTCTTGCCATGTTCGTAATACCTGTTCTTTCAGATTCAAGTTTTGTCCAGGAGTATTCACTTAAATCTTCTTTGGTTAGATTATATTTTTCTTCAAGCAACTTTCCATCAAATGAATTGGAAATCAGCCAGCTTGTAATTAGTCCTTTGGTTTCAACCACTGGCATTTCAATTTTGGATTTTAATTTTTGATCAGGATTATTAGTGAATTTGAAATTAGCAAAATGAGCGCTGGCTAATCTTGCAAAAGTTTTAAGTCCTACTTTTCCTTTTTTGACTTCTCTTTTTAATTCAGGAATAAACAAAACCGGTTTTCCCATGTCTTCAATGTAAACTTCGGCTTGAGTTCCGGCAACAGCGATTTTCACTTTCATCCATTCATCATTTTTGTATTTATAAGGAACAGCGTATTCTTTTCCGTGATATAGTTGCCAACCGGATGATCCGTTAAATACCGGTGTGTATTGGTTTGCGTCGGGGTTGCCTGATTGATGAGCTCTTAAATAAAATTCTTCAAAATTCCTTTCATCCTGCACTCTCCAAATAGCACCCATAAAATCACGGTTGCCGGGAAAAGATACTTCAAATTCGATTGTGCCGTTAAGGAATTCCGAATCTTTGATTAGTGCTACTCCGCCTTTGAAATAAAGGGCTTCTTTGCCATTGTGGATTTCAATTTTGGAGCTATCAGTAAGAAATTCCCATCTGTCTGAGTTGAAAGGAATTACTTGTGAATGAATTAATTGCGATGCAACTAACAAAAATAAAATTAGTGTTGTTTTCATTGTTATCCATATTTTGTTTTTAATTTAGATAAACTTATTGAATTACAAATAAATCGTATTGTAAAAATGGGACAATGCTTTAGGTTTGTTGAAATAATTCATTAGCCTTGTTGGCTGAATATTTGAAAATATTTTATCTGGGGTAAGTCCGGTAAAATTTTTCATTTCCTTTATAAAATGAGGTTGATCGTAATAACCGCAGAATTCCGCAATGTCACTCCAATTGTAACCGGATTTTTTGTAGAAGAGAGCTTTCTGAAATCTGATAATATCTGCAAACTTTTTAGGTGTTATTCCGATAGTTTTAGTAAATCTTCTCTGGAGATTTCGTCTGCTCATTTTATTTAATCGCGCAACTTCAGAAATGTTAATGTTGCCGTTACTATTATTTATTTGATTTACAAGATTAGTTATAAAGTAATCTCTTTTATTTTCATTTAGTAATTTGATCAAAAATTCTTCAATTAAATTCACTCTATTAAGATTGCATTTTGATTCAAGGATTCTCGAATGAAGTTCATTTATTACATTGCTTCCGAAAATCAAACTCATATCTACCGACTTATCAACAAATTCATTAATTGGTTCATCAGTAAAAGGATAAAGACCCCAAGGGTAAAAACTAAAAATAATTATTCCGGTTTTCCCCGTGGCTGATACGTGCATAGGTCTTGTTTGTTGACCATGCAAAACGTTTAACGGAATTATTTCCTTTGCTCCATTTACATTTTCGGCAAACGGTTCGTGATAATAAAAAATTAAATCTATTTTGTTTGTGGGGATAATTCTCGTAGCAGGATAATCAGGGTCAAAAGATAAGTCTTCCTGTATCCAGATTGATTCAACATAAGGTTGTAGTATTTTAGAGGGTAATAGCTTTTTATATCCCATAATAATTTTCAATTATTACTGTACTTTTGACGAAACTAAGTGATGAAAGTTATCCAATTGCTTTTTTGAAATAAAATGAAAATTAACAATTCTTTTAATTTAAAATTATGTATCAATTTTGTAATTTAAATTTATGATTCAATGACCATTTATCTGTTTAATCAGGTGTAAAGTTGTGAAGTTTTTTAGATGTTTTACACTTTTAATCGTTTTATTCAATATAGGTTTTGCCCAAAAAAGATATACCGGGCAAAGCATTGAAGATATTTTAAAGTTACCCGAAGAAGAAATAAGTGTAAGTATTGCAACAGTTGTTTTGGCGAAAGAATTTTATCCGGAATTGAATATTCCTTTTTTTCTTCAAACCTTTGATTATCTCGCTGATAGGTTTAAATATTATTTTGGCAGCTACACAAATCCAGATGAAAGAATCAGAGCGCTAAACACATATTTATATAAATCCGGTGTTTGGAATGATAGTATTACTTTCAGTTACGACGATGATGACCTGCATGCTTCAAAATTGGATAACAAATTTATTAACGGTTACTTAGCAAGTAAAAAGGGATCATGCATTACGATGCCAATGCTTTACATGATTCTTGGTGAAAAGCTAGGCTTCCCGATAAAGGCAGTCCGCTCGCCGAAACATTTTTTTGTGCGTTATATTCCTAAAGATATTATTATAGACTTTCAACAAAACATTGAAGCAACAAACGGAGGCGGTTATATTCCGGATTTGCAATATAAAGAAGATGTATTTATTCCGGATAAAGCAATTGACAACGGTGTTTATCTCAGAACCCTTACAAAGAAAGAATATATTGCTTCTTTGCTTTTGATAAATGGAAACGAGTATATTCAAAGAAACGAAATTGAAAAAGCAAAACACTATTTTAAGCTTGCTATAAAATATGACCCAACGTTTAGTTCGGCTTATATGAATTACGGTGTTGCTGTATTTGATGAAGCTCAAGTAATTGAAAAAAGAATGTGGAAGGAACAGGAAGAAGCAGTAAAGCAAATAAGAAGAGCAGCATCGCTAGCGTTTACAAAAAAAGAAGAACCACCTAAAACTAAAAACAATGAAATTTTTGAAAGTGAAGCAAGTCGAATGGCTAACGAACAAATGCCAAAGCCGAAAGTTCAAGCAAACGAAAATGTAGAGCGAACAATTGCAACTGTCGAGATCAAAAGGGAAATAGAAGAGAGGCTGGATGCAATAGCAGAAAAATACAAACCGGAAATCATGGCAAAGATAGCTGAATATAAAAAATATACAGGCAAAGCAAAGGAACTTGGAATTGTTCTTAAATTTCCTTTACAGTTTTTTCAAAAGCAGGCAGAAAGTATAAAACAATATAGAGAAAGCGGAGGCTATTAATGAAATCACTCAAGTTCATTTCTGTAATTTTACTTTTGTTGCTGTCAACTCAATCAATATTTGCAGGAAGATATTATAGCTCAAAGACAGGAAGATGGTTGACAGTGGATCCAATGGCTTATAAATATCCTGGCTTGAGTCCATACAATTATACTCTTAACAACCCACTAAATAATATTGATCCGGATGGGAATGAGCCAATTACTATTTCAACTACAGGAGTTGTTGTCGGAGGAGCAATAACTATAGCATTAGTAGGGCATACTTATAACTATCTTACAAATCCATCGTATCGGAGTTCGTATGACTCATTTACCAGCTCAGTAGCAGATATTACTGCTCAAGCTGCAACTGATATTTGGGATAAGTTGTCAAATATGTTTAATGAAGATGAATCCTCCGGCGATGGAGGCAATAGCGGCGGAGCTCAAACAAAAGAGCAATTAGAAAAGGCCAAGGGTTCTTATGAGGGATTAGTTGAAGAACATGAAAAAAGCTTGAAGAATATAAAAATGATCCTGAAAGTGGTGATAATAAAGGTACTTTAAAAGATGCAAAGCCTGAGCATAAAGAAAAAATAATTAAAGGTAGAATAAAAGCAATAGAAAAGCAGATAGCGAAACAACGAAAAGAATTGGAGAAAATAAAAGAAGCTCTTAAGAAATATGATCAGTAGGAGGATAAGGTGAGTATAAAAATAGAAACAAATGAAATTGAGAACATCTTTGAATTGGTTATTAATAAACTAAAAGCTGATAAGGTTGAGTATATTGAAGTAGACGAAATAATGTACTGGTTTATTAATACGGATAATTGGAATGTTATTAACGAAAATCCAGAAAATGAGGTAGGCTCGATAAAAGATGATTGGGACGGACTAATAAAATGCAAGAATAAAGAAGAAATTATTTCATATACTGAATTTGATAGATTGGCTTCTATTTTGCGTGCAATAAGTGAGAAATTGGCTCCAATTAATTAGAACTACAATAGAAAGTTTATTTTGATAATCTAAGGATATTTGGAGTATCTTGCGAATAACGCAGAAGGTGATTGAAAAGATAATGATAAAGTCGAAATAGATTTAAATCCATTAAACCGTGTCGGTTCATTTTTCTTTGATTCTGAAATCAAAGAAAGATTATAGTAATCTTATGTATGTTGAATTCAAAAAAGGAAAAATCAAATCAATAACTTGTAGTAAGTATGAATAGTAGTAGAAAGGATAATTTTTCATTTGACGAAAATTTTAACAAGGCTTTAGACTTTAAAAATAAGAATAAACATGAAGAAGCGTTAAGTTTATTCGATAAACTTAAAGAGAGAAAGCCTAATTATTATTTGATATACATAATGATTGGAGACATTTATTGGGAAATAGGGAAATTGAAGGAAGCCTCAGAAGAATTTAAAAAAGCTGTTTCTCTTAAACCAAATTCAGAAAAAGTATCCCGCGCACATTTCCATGTATTGTGGGATCAAGACAAGAAAATTAAAGCTTTAGACGAAATGAAAAGGTTTCTAAAGAATAATGAATCAGAGGCTTACACGGAAATACTTAAAGAAATTAATGAGAGTTAATTTTTAAGGAAGCAAAAGAGTTTATTAATGTTTGATCAATTAAATCAAAATGAACTTTTTGAAGTATTTTTTGATGATATAAAAAGTGAGCGAGTGAAAAATCACTTGAATGGAATTAATTCGGAATCGGAGTCTTTAAACTTTATTGAACATTGCGTTTTTCTATACTGGAAAAATAAGATTGAAGCTAAAGAAAATATTACTAACTCTGAAATTGAACAATTACTCGTTTACAAAAAGTATAATGTTTATCAAAATGTTGTGGGAGAATTATCTAAAAATAACTTGTTAAATTATTCCCAACTGAAAAAACTGTTTGTTTATTTGAACAATACTGATTGGGGGTACAAACAATGTAAAGCAAGAATAGAAATTAATGGGATAAAAAAGAAAAGGGAAAATAAGGACCAAATTGATAAAGACTTTTTGAATTTTATTTTTCATAATAAAATGCTTTGGGCAATTGAAGAAATTCTTGACTATTTATCAAAAAATGAATTACAATTCTTATATGATGGAATAGATCAAAAAAATTTTTTTTCTAAAAAGGATAGGAAGAATATATTACAAAAAATCAAATCTATAGCAAACGATATTTGATTTATTGCAACCACTGACTAGGAGTCTATTTGAGAATAAAAATTGATTGTATTATAAAAATAAACAATATGTACATTATGATATTGGCAATATAAAATCATTATAAAATGAAAAGAAATTGGAAAATGATTAAAATAGACGCTACTTGTTACCTAAAAGGGGATGATTTTTCTGAAACTGAAATTATAGATAATACTAGTTTGATTTTACATTCGGTAAAATCTTCAAAAAAAAATGATCAATTACCAATTAGAAAATATAGTAAAGTTATATCTATCATACCGAATGAAAATGGAATTTACGAAGATGATTATTCAGAACTTCTTAAAAAATTTACAGCATTAATTGATAAACAAAAGGATTCAATTTTGTCATGTGGATGTGAAAAAGTTATTTTATACCTAGAGGTTAAATATGAAGAACAATGTAATTTTGAGTTTAACAGTAAAATTCTTGGTTATATAAGTAATGTCTTTGACGACTTATACATATCTTGTTATAATAATCCTAAAGAATTTGAATGAGTTGAAATTACCAATTGAATTTTCAATAATAGTGCTATAACGATGTAAAGCATGGTTAAAATAAAATGTACGTGCATTTTAAAAGGGACAAATTTTTCTCCAAAAAAATATTCTGAGCTTTCAGGATTTGAGTTATTTAATAGTGTAGAACCTGGTGAAAAAAGAAAGAATAAAAAAATGTTAGTCCATTCGGATGGGGTGTACTTATACCGGAGAAACCTTTAACAGTTTTTGATGATGGAGATGAAATTATACCTTTTATAAAATTACCAATAAAAGAAAAAGGAAAATTTTTGGAGTGTAAGGTTGATAAAATTGTTATCGATTTAGAGATTGATCATAATGGACAATGTAATATGGCATTCTCAAAAGAATTTTTAAAGTTAGCCTATGAATTAACAGATTCGTTATACATTTCTTGTTACTATGATCCTGAAGGCTTTGATACACATGGTTACACTAAATAATCACTAGAATGGAAATAAGGTTAATTAATGTTTGACCAATTCTCAGATGAACAATTAAAAGATATTTTTGAGTTAAATGAAACTGATGAAGAAGTAAAGAAAATAATTTATGAGTCTAGAAAAAGTGATGAATTGATGCCTTTAAGAGAACACGCCTTTGGTGAATACTGGATGCGAAGAATTAAGGTATTGGAAAGAATAAATGTTAAAGATGTGAGCAAAATATTAGATCGTAATGAATTTGTAACATCAAAAGGAATAGTTGGCGAAATTGCTAAAAAGGGAATTATAGTTGAGAATGATTATTCAGAATTGAAACAGAAATTAGATGTAGATGATGGAGTTATAAGCAAATTCTAGCTAGAGAAGAAATTGATGAGATTGATAAGAAAAAAAGTAAACTCACAGATGATCAAGCCGAGGAAGTATTTGAAAAGATTAGCAAATTGAATACTTCGTGGGCTATATTTAAGTTAATTAGTTTTTGTTCAAAAGATTTTTTGAAGAAATACCTAAAGAAGTTAGATGAAAGAAAATATTTTTCGCGCTATCAAAGACATAATGTAAGAGAGTATATTAAAAAAAAATTAAAAGGTTAGTTAAAATAATAAGCCCAACTAATTTAGTTGGGCTTTTTTTATTAATTACCACTCAACAGGCTGACGAGTACCAAAACCCGGCCCGAGGAAAATACTATTTAGCAATAATCTTTGAGTCCCCTTGAACAAAGTTCTAAAATTAGGTTCAAATGCAAACAAAATTATTTGTCCGTTGCCGGAAGCCTCTCTTGTTAAATATGCGGTTTTCTCAACTCTTTCTTTAGCTTCAGGCCAAAGTAAACCGGATAGTCTCAAGTTTTCTTTTTCACTGAAACGCGCAGCAGTTTGCACGGGCTTTTTTGAAAGATAAGCATAAGATCCTGTAAAGAGTGCAGGTATTTTATCACCCAAGCCAAAATTTAACCAATGTTCTTTGTTCAACTTAACATTCAAAATTGCTCCGCGAGGTGAAAATCTTCTGTTGAATGAGTCAGCTTCCTCAAGCTGTTTAGCGGCTGTTCTGAGTTTGTCTTTTGTCTCCTTTTCACCCTTTCCTATCTTCTGGGTAGCTTTTCCTTCCCAAATTGCGACACTGTCAATTTCAATATTGTAAATATTTTGCTCACGGGAATAAGCCAGATCATATTGATCAAGTTTTGTTAAACTTTGTCTTCTCAATTTTACATTGCTCATTTTTAGTGAAGTATCTGCTATCGCAGCAGCGGATGTGTTTATTGCTATCAGTGTTCCGCCGTCTTTTATCCAGTCTTGAAGTTTTCTCTTTCCGGCTTTACCCAATTCATTTTTGAATTTTTCAACACTGCCCCAATAAGAGGGAATAATGATTGTGTTGTATTTTCTTAAATCAAGCCGGTTAATATTATTTGTGTGAAGCAAACTGGCGCGCATATTTAACTCTTGATCAAGCAGATGCCATGTAACACCGAAGTTGTAAATGTTGGTAGAAAGCCCGTTGAATATAGCTACTTTTGGTTTGCGTAATAACGTGAAATAGTCGCCCCCAAGATCGTAACCGGATTGAGCTAATGCTGTGTTTACACCAATGATCTCAATCCCATGCTTTTCGGCAATACTTTTTAATAGATTTTCATTGAGGTTATTGTTTTCAATTTTTCTGATTAGCAAGGTTCCACGGTCATAAGATCGATCTTCAACTTTAAATTTCTTTTCTGCTGAACGTACATTTATATTTCTATCAAACAAATCCAACAGCACTTTGTAAACATTATCATCTTTAAATTCAATTACGTATCCATATTTAGGATTTGGATTTTTCAATTTGCCTTTTGAAGAATTAACAGATTCTATCTTTGTCATCTTTACCTGAGGCTCAACCTTTGATTTGTAAACATCAAGTCCATATGCCAAAGGTACTGACCATGAAGATACTTCGTAAAGCCTTGTTCCTTCTCCCTTTTCCAAAGATTCTCTTTCTGTTTTTAAATAGCTGTTGTCCATCCTGGTATCGAATTCAAGTATTGCATTAATCAACGGCTGCATCGGTTGTTTTACCGGAATTACATAACTCCCTTTTTCAAATTTTTTGTTAATAGGTTTATTATCCCAATAAGTTTTGACACCATTAAGAGTCATGTCGCTATCAGTTTTATAGATTTCAATTCCTTGAAATAATAGCTTTTCCAATAAAGTATTCAATCTGGTTTCATTTGTGCTTTTGCCAATTATAAATGTAGTAACTCCGTCTTTTCTTGGTTTTGTAAGTGATTCTTTTTTGAGGGAATAAAAATCCAATAAAACAGAATTTTTGTTTTCAACTAAAGTTTGAAGATTTGCTAATGAAGAAATAAATTGATGCTGGACGGCTTCCTTAAATGTAAGGATTGTGTTATCCGGCCTTTTAATTTCGATACCTGAAGTTCTGGCTTGTTCGTATAAAATTGAAATTGCCCCTGAATAGCTTGGATAAGAACTTCCGTAACCGGGATACCATTCTTCAAGCCATTCTCCTGTGTAATAGCTCCAGCCATACTGATCAAATGCTGTTGCTTGATCTTGCGCAAATTTACCCCACCACTTTTTAACTTTTTCATGCATATTTGGATTAATTGGTTCACGTGGAGGATTAAATAAAAAAGATGAAAATGGACCCATCTCGTGTGCATCAACTACAAGTTGCGGATTCCATTCTCTCAATATTTTTACGCGTGCTCTTGTCTCTGGTTGGGATAAAATAAACCAATCACGGTTCAAATCGAAGTGATAATGATTTGTTCTGCCGGATGGCCAAACACCTGAGTGAGGCATGCTTTGAGTATCTGAATTTCTTACTTTACCTCTCCATGTTTCAACCTGGCTCAAAAATCTTTCACGTCCATCGGGGTTTTCTATAGGGTAAATAATAATTATTAATTTATCCAGCATGTAGTCGCTGAAGTTATCTGCTGCTAGGCGATAGGCAAGTTTTATTGATGCATCAGTACCTGATGATTCATTACCGTGAATGGTATACATCATTAGAGCAACTGCCGGAGTATTATTTATTTCATTTTGCGCATAAGTGTAAGACATATCTATTGGTTCTGATATTTCCTTAATTGTGGATTTAATTTCATCAATCCGGGATAAATTGCGTTCTGATGAGATAATTAAATAATACAAATCTCTTCCTTGATGACTTTTGCCTTCCTTGAAAAGCTTAACATTTTTAGATTTCTCAGCAAGTGCCTTTAAGTAAATTACACTCTCCGTATACCTGATAGGCTTTTCACCAATTTCAAAACCCAAAATATCAGCTGGCTTTGGAATCGAAGGATCAAGTTTGCTATTTTCAGAATATTGCAATTGGAATTGTTGTGGAATTATTATCGATGAAAAAACTAAAACTAGGAGAAAAATCTTTTTCATATTCAATCCTAAATATTTGTTTGCGATCGATTTGCTTTTTGAAATGCTAAATCAAGTTAATAAAATTGTGGAAATGTAAAAACAGGGAAGTAAACTAATTGTTGGTTTTAGACAGCTAACGTGGATCTAGTGATATGATTAAATTTATGAATAATTTTCAAAAAAATATTAGACTACAGGTTTCCGTTTTATATGTTTTTTGATTCAAATAAACGGAATTCAATTTGTTATCAATATAGAGTTTCATATTTTTGTACCGCATGATGAAACATACACAACATACTACTAGAAATACTTCGGCTCAATAGGCAGGTAGCTCAAGAACTTTTCCCATAGGTTATTTCCACGGGAAATATGGATATCTGTCAAGCAAACCTATAAGTATCAAAAGGCTGAGCATTATTGTTTACGTCAATTTGTGATGCTTAAAATTACATTTACAAACTTACAAATAACTGAATTAAAGGAAGAATTTCATCCTTTGGGGATCAATGGTTATTCTTTCTTTGCTAAGTGAAAATCTAATATTAGAAAATTGGAGAAACAAATGGATTTAAAGAATATTCATATCAAAGAAACAACAAACGCAGATTTTAACGATATCATTGAAGTTGAAAAACAAGCATTTGAAAAAGAGGACGTAGCTGAATTAACAGCGGGTCTATTAAAAGATGAAAGCGCTGAGCCAATGCTCTCATTGTTGGCATTCGAAAATGATACGGCAGTTGGACACATTTTATTTACAAGAGCATACATTGGTAAAGTAGGGGATGGACCCTTTTGCCACATTCTAGCACCTTTGGCTGTCAAACCGGATTTTCAGAAACAGGGAATCGGAGGAATGCTTATCAATGAAGGATTAAAAAGGATAAAAGCAATGGGCTCGGAAATAGTTTTTGTTTTAGGCCATAAAGAGTATTACCCAAAATATGGCTTTATTCCCGACGCAAAAAGTTTAGGATTTAGTGCGCCTTTTACTATTCCTGAAAAAGATGCCGACGCATGGATGGTTCAATCATTAACCCCAAAGGGTCTTGAAATTGGTCGTGGTAAAATTATATGTGCTGACGAAATGAATAAACCTGAACATTGGAGAGAGTAAAGAAACATAATGACATATAACCGTCTCAAAACATTATTTGTCATTTCGAACCGAACGGAGTGAGCGTGAGAAATCTTCTTTTCGAGCTTCATGTAAAAGATTCTCACGTCGCTTCGCTCCTCAGAATGACAGTGATAGGGCTTTTGAGGTAACCCAATAATACGAGTTCTAATTTTAATGGCTACAAATAATTTGATAATTCTGAAAAACTTTCTAAGATTTTATCGGCACCCGTGAAATCAGAATCTTTTGTTAATTCGGTTGGGATTACATAACAATTTATTCCTGCAGCAATTGCAGACTTTAAACCTCTTTCGGAATCTTCCACAATAACGCATTCATCTTTTTTAAAGCCGGATTGATCCAGCGCTGTCAAATAGGGGAGCGGGTCAGGCTTGGTTACCGGGCATTCGGTCGACGTAATAACAAAATCAAAATATTTCAACAAACCGGTGCTTGAGTGGATAGTTTCAAAGTGGTCTCTTCGCGAACTTGTTACAATAACAAGTTTATATTTTCCGTAAAGGTGATCCAAAGTTTCTTCGACACCATCAATTCCAATACTGTTGTGTTTCAATAATTCATTATAAATATTGTTTCTTTTTTCGCGCAGCTTAATTACTTCGTCTTCTTTCATCCCGAACTGTCTTAAAATATGCCAGGTTCCTTTTGATCTCTTTAGATAATTCTCAATGTACATTTCGGTAGTTAAATCAATCCCGAAATCCTTTAAAATAATTTTGTTTGATTGCATATAAAGTTTTTCGGTGTCGACAAGAATTCCGTCGTTATCAAAAAATATTGCCTTTATCATTTACAGTCTTTTTTTGTGAAATGGAAGTTTCAAAGATAGCGAATTGATGAAACTTTTCATTTAATAAAAATTAGGTTTATCAGTCGAAAGAAAAGGAAGCAACAATTTCATTAGAAATACTAAATATTTGGTGAAATTTTGTATTGTCATTTCGAACTCACAACGTTTTTTGTTGGGAGTGAGAAATCTTTAAATGTAAGATTGGCATTAAACTAAAAGGAAAGATATCTCCTCATCAAAAGACGATTCGTCGATATGACAACCAAATTCTAATTCTTTATATTTTCTAGTTTTTTATTAATGCTATTTCTCTCTACGTGTTAGGTTTTTATGCTAATTTCATGTTTTTTCTCTGCCGGATAAGAGCTAACCAAAAAAATTACTTGTTTCAGAAATTCTACAAAAAGAATGCAACCTTTTTACTGGATTCCAGTCTAATTGTTTATACTGGAAAACAGAATAATTATTGAGGTAATATTGAAAGAACTAACAAAAATTGAAGAAATTTTGCTTCTGACAATATGGAGATTAAAACTAAATGCTTACGGAGTGAAAATCCGTAAACATGTTTCGGAAGTAATTAAGAAAGATTTTTCTTACGGCCATTTATATGACGCCCTTGCCCAATTGGAAAAAAAGGAATTAGTCCGAACCGAGCTGGGAGAATCAATTCCTAACCGCAGAGGGCGCAGGCAAAAAATCTATTCCATTACTCCAGCCGGATTTGAGGCCTTGGAAAAAGCACGCGAAGTAAATGAAATAATATGGGATGGAATTCCCAGGTTCGCAACAAATTCTAACGATTAAAATGGAAAAATATAACTCACCGATATTTGCGCGATGGTTAATAATCCTTCTTTCAAAATTTGAAAAAATGGATTCTATGGTATTTGAAATGGAAGACGAATTCATGGAAATTTTGGAATATGAGGGGAAAAGGGCTGCAAAGAAATGGTACTGGAATCAAACGATAAAATCTTTACCACGCTTTTTTAAGTTTTCAATTTACTGGGGAGGAATCATGTTTAAGAATTATGCAAAAATGGCA
>JANQIV010000261.1 GCA_028282005.1 Melioribacteraceae bacterium
TTGGCTAAGGCATATTATATTTTATTATAAATAATATATTATGGTATTATTTTAGTGAATTAATACTCACATTTTCCGATAATAATGTAGAATTAAAACAGGAAGTAATATGGCTGATACAAAAAAGATTCACTTCGATTCAAAGTGTGTACATTCAGGTATTGGAGAATATGAATTCGGTCCTGTTGTTCCACCTATTTACCAGACATCAACTTTTAAATTTGAAAATACTAAACATGGCGGTGCGCTATTTGCTGGCGATCAAAAGGGACATATTTACACAAGGATGAGCAATCCGACTGTTGAAGCAATGGAAAATAGTATTGCGGAATTAGAAGGCGGTCATAAAGCTTTAGGCTGTGCAAGCGGGATGTCGGCAATTAATACAACTTTTTCTGCTCTTCTTGAAGCGGGTGATCATGTTATTTGCTCTAAATCTGTTTATGGTCCAACAAGTACTTTGCTTAGAACTATTTTTTCAAAATTTGGTGTTGAAACAACTTTTGTGGAAACAGCTTACATTGAACAAATAGAAGATGCAATAAAACCGAATACAAAAATAATTTATGTTGAAACCCCTGGTAATCCAACACTGTGTATAACAGATTTAGCTGCTGTTTCCAAGTTGGCAAAATCAATAAATGCAAAAGTAGTAGTTGATAATACATTTATGAGTCCGGCTCTTCAAAGGCCATTTGAATTTGGAGTGGATGTTGTTGTTCACAGTATGACAAAATTCTTGAATGGACACGCAGATGTTGTTGCGGGAATTATAGTTGTCAAGGATGAAGAGACTTACAAAAAATTCAGATCAACACTTAATCAACTTGGCGGAGTAATTGATCCGTTCAATTCATTTTTAGTTCATCGCGGATTAAAAACACTTGCAATCAGAATGGAAAAGCATAATCAAAACTCTCAAGTGATTGCTGAATACTTAGAAAAGCATCCTAAAATTAAGTGGGTACGCTACCCTGGTTTAAAAAGTCATCCCCATTATGAGTTTGGATTGAAGCAGCACAAGGGCCATGGAGGAATGATAACCTTTGAAGTAAAAGGTGGATTTAATTCCGGTGAAACTCTAATGAACAGTGTTAAACTTTGTCAACTAGCTGTTAGCCTTGGTGGAGTTGAAACCCTTGTACAACACCCGGCAAGTATGACACATTTAACTATGGGCAAAGAAGCTCGCAAATCTGCTGGAATTACAGACGGTTTAGTTAGATTATCAGTTGGTATTGAAAATGTTAATGATATTCTTACAGATTTTGATCAAGCACTTGCAAAAATCGAGATAAAAGAAGAAGTGGAAGAAATGTAAATCAAAATATAATTTCTGAATTATTTATACCCCGGATTTGTTAAATTAAAAAATTAATTCGGGGTATTTTTATATATCAATTCTCAAAAAGGATATCAAATGCTATCTAGAATATTTTCTTTATTGTTGTTGGTATTTATCATTTTTAAACCAGTAATTGCTCAAAACAAAAATTTATACATGCCTCTAAACATTCAAAATGCTTACGAAAATGGAACTCGAAATTACGATGGTACACCAGGTGAAAACTACTGGCAAAATAGAGCTGAGTACAAAATAAAAGCTGAAATTGAACCTGAATCTCGAATTCTTTCAGGTGAGCAAAAAGTAAAATATTTCAATAATAGTCCTGACGTATTAAATGAAATAATTGTTAGGCTTTACCAAGATCTTTACAAAATAGGAAATGTGAGAGACATCGAATTACCTCCGGAGGCAGTTCACGATGGAATCGAGTTTTCATATATAGCAGTAAATGGAAAGCGGGTTGATAACATTGAGGGTTACAAAAAAATAAGCTTTAGCGGAACAAATCTTATTATTTATCCTGACATGCCGGTTATGCCTAACGATTCTGTTGAGTTAGAGTTTAAGTGGAAATTCAGAATTCCGAAAGAAAGAAACTTACGAATGGGTACTTACGGTGAACACGCTTTTTTCATTGCTTATTGGTACCCTCAAATAGCCGTATATGATGATATCGATGGATGGGATATTATAAATTATCAAGGTCCGGCTGAATTTTATAATGATTTTAATGACTATGATGTTGAAATTAAAATGCCTTCTGAGTTTTTGGTTTGGGCTACCGGAAAATTTGAAAATCCAGAAGAAATCTTAAATGACAAATATTTAGAGAAATTTATTGAAGGAAAAACATCGGACGATGTGATAAGAATAGTTACACAAGATGATTATGAAGACAACGAAAAGATAACTAAAAGTGAGGAGTACAATGTTTGGAAATACAAAGCAAGAAATGTGACTGACTTTACCTTCGCAACGAGTGATTTTTATTTGTGGGACATAACAAGCACTATTGTTGACGAAAGCACTGGCAGGCGAGTTTACACTGATGCAGCCTATAATCCTAATTCTCTAGATTTTTATGAAGTTGCATTCATAGCAAAAGAAAGTGTCCGGCTGCTTTCAACAGACTTACCGGGCGTTCCGTTTCCATATCATAAAATTACAACCTTCAACGGCAGCGGGGGGATGGAATCTCCGATGATGATAAATGATGGTTCTTTTCAAACTCGTGACAGAACTGTTGGTGTAACACTTCATGAAGTTACCCATACATATTTTCCATTTTACGTGGGTACAAATGAACGCAAATATTCTTGGATGGATGAAGGTTGGGTTGATATGCTTGGCTTCGACATTGGAAATATAATTGAACCAAGTTATGACAGACTTAGAAGAAACGTAAGAGAATACACTGCCTTTGCCGGACTTGAAAAAGAAATTCCACCGATGATGCTTTCGTATTTTTTGTATGGTTCAACTTATAGAATTCATTCTTATCGAAGGCCTTCTTTGGCTTTGGAATATTTAGAAGATATGGTAGGAAAAGAAAAATTTAAAGAAACACTTCAAGAGTTTATTAGAAGATGGAATGGAAAACATCCAACTCCGTTTGATTGCTTTTTCACATTCGAAAATCATTTAGGTGAAGATCTAAGCTGGTATTGGAAGCCTTGGTTCTTTGAAAAAGGTTATCCTGATCTTGCAATAATTGAGGTAAAGGGAAATAAAGTAATTGTTGAAAAAAAGGGGAAAATACCTGTTCCCGTTTATTTAAAAGTACTGTATCAAGACAGTGTTGAAAGGGAGTATTACAAAACAGCTGAAGTTTGGAAGGGCGGTAATAATACTACAGAAATAGAGATAGAAAGGCCGGAATATGTAATTCAAATATTTTTGGGTTCGGATTCTATTCCTGATTCAATTCAGGATAATAATATTTATGTAAATACGGGAATAGATTAATAAACCATATTTCGACAACTCAATATATTGAAAGGAACATAAAAATTCTTTTGCCGATAAATAAGTTAGATGAAAAAGTTAATTGCTTACTCAACTATAATTTTTTTTGTGTTATCATTTTATTCGATAGAATCAAATAAAATCATAAAAAAACACGGGCTTATTTATTTCAATGATAAAATTATTGTAAAAATTTCTGATAACTCAAACACACCATCCTTTAGCAAAAAAAGCCTATCAAAGAAAATTCAAACTATTTTGGGTGAAAATATTTTATTCAATTTTGAACAAAAGTTTTCGCCAAATGAAAATTTATCATTAAGTAAAAATCAATTAAGCAAAATCTATTCTATTGAATTTGAAAAACCTGTTGATCCCTTGGAATTGAGCAAAAACCTTTCAAGGTCGGATGAGATTAACTGGGCTGAACCTCATTTCATTCATGAACTTACTTTTGAACCCAATGATTACAACTATGAGCGGCAAAAAAACTTGCATATCATTGAAGCTGAAAAAGCTTGGGATGTAAATAAAGGTGACAGCTCGATAGTAATCGCAATTATTGACACGGGTGTTGATTGGGATCATACCGATCTTTCACAGAATATTTGGTTAAACAAAAATGAAATTCCTAATAATGGAATTGACGATGATAACAATGGATATGTTGATGATGTTAGAGGTTGGGACTTCGGAGGCATCAATGGTATTCAAGACAATAATCCGGATGAGGATAGAGCAGACCATGGAACACACGTTGCCGGAATTGCATCTGCTGTAACTAATAACAGCTATGGAATTTCTTCGATTGGATATAACTGCAAAATAATGGTTGTTAAGGTTTCACAAGATGATATAAGAGATGAAGACTTAGTATCATTAATTTCGCATGGCTATGAAGGAATAAAATATGCAGTTGATAATGGAGCAAACGTAATTAATTGTAGTTGGGGTAGATTGGGTGAATCAAATTTAGGTAGAGAAATAGTTGAATATGCTTTATCAAAAGGCTGTTTAATAGTGGCATCAGCAGGAAATAGTAATGAAGAACAAATAATATCTCCTGCAAGTTATAAAGGAGTTTTATCAGTAGGATCAACTGATAACAATGATATAAAATCAGAGTTTTCCAATTATGGAATTAATCTTGATGTGTTGGCCCCGGGAAATAGTGTATACTCAACATGGCAGAATGACACCTTTAACGTTAATACCGGTACATCAATGTCAACACCATTGGTCTCGGGACTTGCAGGGTTAGCTATTAAACAGTTTCCGGATTATAATCCAATTCAAATTACCCAACAAATTAGAGTAAACACAGATAAAATATATAGTATAAACCAAGAGTATGAATATTTACTTGGCTCGGGAAGAATAAATGCATTTAATTCGCTTGTTAATAAAAATTCAAAATCAGCAAGAATCTCAAATTGGCTTTTTAATGATAATGGAAATCAAAATGGTGTTCTCGAACCAAATGAAAATGGAAGTTTGGAATTAACTATAATGAATTATTTGGATGATATTGAAAATCTAAAGATTGAGATAATTAATCATAACAACAAAGTTTTATATAATGCTGACAATATTGATTTGGGTTCATTAATAGCGAATGCCTCTGTAAAAATAGTAATCGAAGATTTTACAATTAATACTAACGCAGAAATAATTAATACATCGGAAGAAAATTTTATAATTAAATATTTTGCAAATGATTACGAGGATTTTGAGTGGATTTCCCTCAATCTCGGCCCGTCGTTTTATTCACAAAACAATGGAGTTGTGGCTTTAACCGTTTGTAGCAATGGTACTATTGGCTATAATGATTATCCAATTAATTTGCAAGGGTATGGTTTTCGATACGAATACGTAAATCTTTCAAGCTTGTTTACCAGCAGTAATCTTATTGAGTCTGCATTAATTTATGGAACATCTTCAAATAAACTTGTTGATGCTGTAAGATCGGATAACCCCTCCATTCAGAATAGGGATTTTAAACCTGTGGTAAACTTTCATTTTTATGATAATGATATAATTTCTGGACAACAAGGAAAAACAATATTTAATGATGAATTTGCCGGAGAGAATAAATTAGGAATCGAAACCGAATTAAACTCATTTACTTTTAATAATCCTCCTGACAATGAGTACATAATTTTGAGTTACAATTTTATAAACAGATCAGGTGAAAAAATTAAAGATTTTTACGGTGGATTATTCTTTGATTGGAATGTTGCAAGAACAGACAACGTGGCTTATGATTTAATAAACAACTTTGTGTATCAATATAGCCACAGGGAAGATTACTCTAGACTCAAAATAGGAGTATGTTTACTATCAGCTGGAGACGTTGGATTCTATCCCATAAACAATTTTGGTGATGAACTAAGTTTTTCAATCAGAGATGGGTTCTCGAAGGAAGAAAAATGGCAAGCTTTGTCAGGAGGTATTTATAATGTTCAAATAGGTCCAAGCGATGTATCTTACGTTCTTTCAGCTGGTCCATTTGATATAAAGGCTAATGATACTGTGAATATTGCGTTTAGTATTTCAGCTGAAAATGACATCAATAATTTGATTGATAATATTGATTCTAGCAAAAAAATGTTCAAAAAGTTATTGGGAAATTTTGTTGAGGAGCCCCAACTAATTCCTGAGGTATTTAAACTAGAACAAAATTATCCCAATCCGTTTAACTCTACAACAACTATAAAATTTGAAATCCCCGAAATATTTGGTTCAAAAAGATTGGTTCACGTAAAAATTAAACTATACGATATTCTCGGACGTTACGTAGATTCAATTTTAGATGAATATTTTTTACCTGGTAGTACCTACGAAGTTATTTTGGATTTGAATGATATTAGTCTCGCTTTGTCAAGTGGTGTTTATTTGTATAGAATGGAAGCAAATAATTTTGTTTCAACAAAAAAAATGATTTTATTAAAATGAACTTTAAAACAATTAATCAAGCATGAAAGAAAAAGTAAGAAAAACAATAGATTTTATAATTATAATGGTGGTATTTGCTGTCACAGGTTCAACAACAGCGTTTTTGTCAGGCGTGATTATGACTGCAATAGGAGTTGAATCGTGGACTATTCAATACATCCTTTTTTACATAATTTTGATTTTCCCGATTTACCAAACATTAATTTTAATTTTTGCTTTTATGTTTGGCAAATTCAACTTCTTTTACTCAAAACAAAAACTAATGTTTTCAAAAGTAAGTGGTTTTGTAAAATCTAGGTTATAAAACTCCTTTGATTATCGAAGGAGCATCATTTTTTTAGACGACAATTTTTTGCCGGCTTGCAAAGTATAAAAATAGATACCGCTGGTTAAGTTTGCTGCGTTAAAATCCACTTCGTAATTTCCGGCTTGCTGGAATTCATTAACTAAAGTTGATATTTCGTTACCCAGTACGTCATATACCTTTAATAGTACATTTTTGCCGGTATCAACTTGATACTTGATACTAGTAGATGGGTTAAACGGATTTGGGTAATTTTGTTGCAGTTCAAAATCAGGAGGAATATTAATGTTAAGTAATTTTACATCTGTTGTTAGGTTGTTTAAATCAATAATTCTAATTGCCCTGTTTCCTGCATCTGCAATAAATAGCGAATCTCCCGAAAGAGAAGCGACTATTCCGTTAGGAGTATTAAAACTGGCTTCGCCCGCGTCCCCGTCTTCAGAACCAATTAGACCGGTGCCTGCAATCACACTTACTTCTCCCTCTAAACTAATTTTATAAATCTTGTGAGATCTATGGCCTGCTGAATAAAGATTACCGTTTGCATAAGTTATGTATCCGCTGTTAACACCCGGCAAAGTTGTAAACAAACTTAGCTCCCCCCCGCTATTAATTTTGTGTATTTTATTATCGTTAAAATTAGCTATGTATAGGTTTTCGTTGTCGTCAAAAACTATCCCATCAGGGCCGTTAATACCACTGCCGGAAGCGATTGTTGTTCTTGAATTATCGTTTAAATTGATTTTTATGATACTGTTGGTGGAATAATTACAAACATAAAATTCTTCCCCATTTTTGTTAAATATTAACCCTGTTGGACCTGCGAAACCACCGACGAAAACTGATTTTACACCGTTTGGTGATATTTTTGAAATTGTTCCGCTGTTCCAATTTGATATATATACATTTCCCTCGCTATCTGTTGTGCCCCCTTGCGGAAAGTTAAAACCGGAAGCAAAAACCGATGAGTTTCCATCAGGTTCGATTTTATAAACAGTCCCGTTTTGACCGCTTGGTGTGTATAGATTACCGAATTTATCAATTGACAATGCTTCTATACCTACCTGCGAAATATTATTTGCTAAAGTTGTAACTGTTTGAGAAAAATGGATTGTAAAACAAATAAAATTTAGCAAAATAAATTTATTGATTACCTTCATGTTGTTGTCCCTGATTAGTTTTTATTTTCTTTGTGCTTTTATTTTGTAAAATCCTTCTTGCCAGGTTTTGCCGTCGTCTAATGAAATTTCGCTTTTTACTTTAAATGAATCCCCCTTTATATCGTAATAAGTTTCTCTATTTATCGAGTTTTTTGCGGATGTATTGCTGTTATTTTTTAATGTAATTATCTGCCCCTCTTTCCACTCACCTTCTGATGTTGCCCACGGCCTGCCTTCGTAAAAATATTTACCAACCCACTTCTGTTTTTGTGAGTCAAATGCTTTAAATTCTGATCCGCGGATAAAAGGTCCTTTCCAGTCTTGATGCAATAGGTAGCCGTTTACCATCCAAGTACAAATCCATTCACCTTTGTATTCGTTCCAATTACCGTTTTTATCTTTATAGCTGATGTCTAACTCCCATTTACCGATAACAAATTGATACTGATTAGTTTCCGGTGGAGCACCCGGATTCGGTTTTTCTTTACTTTGGGAGTATGTTTTTGTGGTTACACTTAAAATGATAAGAGATATTAATAACAATGAAAAAAATCTCATTTTTCCCCCTGAACTTTGTTATGAGTAATTTTTAGCCTAAAGTCCTAAAAAAATTCCAAATGTTCGTCCGTTTCGATAAATGCTTACTTATTTAGGGATTTTTTATACTCAGAGGGAGTAAGATTAGTAAACTTTTTAAAATTTTTGTTAAAGGTTGATTTGTTGTTAAAGCCAACTTCAAGCGCTATACCATAAATTGAAAATGAGTTAAAATTTGGGTTACCAATCATTTTTTGAGCTTCTTTTATACGGTATGAATTAATGAAGTCGTAGAAATTTAGTTTTACTTCCTGATTAATTATTTGCGAAAGTTGATGTGTGGTTAACCCTATTTTATCTGCCAATTCGGGAAGGCTAATTTTGCTATTTAAATAAGGCTTCTCTTTTTCTATAAATATTTTCAAATTTTCGAGGTTAATACTTATTTCTTTATTGGTCATGTTTGACGTTTTGTATTTTCCGTTCACCTTTGTCTTTATCGAGAAGAAAATCCTTTCCGGGTGTTTGAAAGAAGAATAAGAAACTAGATGTATAAAAACAGTCATCATAAAAAAAGTAAATAAATGTAAATATGAACTTTGAGCATTACTTATTATTAAAAAAATTGATCCGATGATATCGAAGAAAAAATACAATGAGAAAACCAGTATTAAACTTTTAAGCCAATTTGTGTTTTCAATTTCCGTATCGGATGAAAACGACTTAAATAGGGATTGATGTTTTTCCAATAAAAATAGACATAAAACAAAATATAAAATGATACTTACGAAAGGAAGGTAATTGAAAACTCTATTTAGATCAATTAAGTAAGCCGGGATATTTTTGAAGTAGGCTAATTTTGATTCAGCAGTTCGAAAAAAGAAATTTCTAAAAGCAAAAACATAAGATAAGCTCGGAACAATATGCAAACTCTCCCAGAATTTGATTTTGTAGTTGGGGTCAATTAAAAATCTGATATAAAAATAGAACAAGGGGCCGGATAAAAACCACACTGGCAAAGCAGTGCCCATTAAATGGGGGAAGTTAATAATTACTTTCGACTGTGCGAGTACTTTTATGATTAAAAAATAAGAAAGTGAAAAAATAAATCCGCTTAAAAAAATATTTGCTTTTCGATTACCCTTTTTCTGGAAAGCCGTCAAAAGAGAAATATAAATACCCAGTAAAGCCGAAAAACCAAAATATAAAAGAACAAAGTTAGAAGAAGATTGCATTCAATTATTTTCTTTAATGATTACTTCGTTTTAACTTAGCTTTTTTATAAAGCTCTAAATATTTTTCTGCAGACTTGTGCCAGGTAAAATCTTTATTCATTCCGTTTGATTGAATCTTTTGCCATACAGCTTTATTATGGAAATAATTTATTGCTCTTTCCAAAGCATGTTCCATAGCATAACCTTCATATGCTTCAAACGTGAAGCCGTTTCCAATGTCCATTCCGTATGATTCGAATTCATCCCAATCCTGTACTGTGTCCGCAAGCCCTCCGGTTTTTCTAACGACCGGAACAGTGCCATATTTTAGTGAGTACATTTGATTTAAACCGCAAGGCTCATAATGTGAAGGCATTAAAAACATATCAGCCCCAGCTTCAATCAAGTGTGCAAGTTTATTATCAAAACCAATGTGCACGCCAACTTTATTTGGATGATGCCAATGCATAGTATTAAACATCTCTTGATATTCCCATTCACCACTGCCCAAAACAGTCCATTGGCAGCCAAGGTTAATTAATCCGGGCATTGCATGCTGAATAATATCAAATCCTTTTTGAGATGCCATTCGAGAAACAATTCCAACCAATGGCAGTTCCTCATGAAAAGGAATGTTCATTCTTTGGCACAGAGCTTTTTTGTTTTTTAATTTATTAGATAGATTATCGATGGAGTAATTGAAAGGTATTAGTTTATCTTTTTGGGGATTCCAATCATTATAATCAATACCATTTAAAATTCCGTAAAGATCATTTGCTTTGCTTTGAATAATATTGTGCAGCCCATGGCCATATTCCGGAGTTGTAATTTCTTTTGCGTAAGTTTCGCTGACTGTACTTACTACATCTGCAAAAACAATTCCCGCTTTCATAAATGAAACGGAGTCTTCAAAATTAACATTACCTGTTCCGTAGAAATGATAAGCTTCTATTTCTGCACGCACTAAGGCGTCAGTTCCAAATCTGCCTTGGTAGCCTATGTTGTGAATCGTAAATACAGTTGCAGTATTATCAAACATTCTATCCCAACTGTAATTATCTTTTATAAATAGAGGGATTAAACCGGTTTGCCAATCGTTGCAGTTAATTACGTCAGGTGCCCAGTTAAGCCTTTGCATTGTTTCAATAACGCCTTTTTGAAAAAGAGTAAATCTTTCATCTTCATCCCAATCACTTGTATAAAATTTTTCACGGTGAAAATAATGCGGGTGATGAATAAAATATATTTCAACGTTAGAGTCAGGCAAATGACCCTTAAATAAATGCACAGGATGATCCCACCCGCCAACGCGAACTTTAAATTCGCCGATGTCGTGAACATATTCATGCCCCCATTCGAATTCATTAATTGGGTAATATTTCGGCATAAAAACTTTAACTTCGCAGCCGATTTTTGCTAACTCTTTTGGAAG